>JBFICQ010000009.1:0-30229 GCA_041581895.1 Polyangiales bacterium
GGCCTTCTTCGGCTCTATGGTGGCTATCGCAATTGGGCTACCTGCATCCATCGTTACTTGCGGGCCCGACATTGGCATAGCTCGGTTACGGTCGGTTTTCATCGCTATCGAGCGCTCGCAGTCGCGATGTTGCATGGCAAAGTCACCATTCTCGAAAGCCCCAATCAAGAACGAGAGCAATCCAACAAAACCCAACTTGGCGAGTTCAATTTACCCGGAGACATCTGCGAGAGCTTGACCTCTTTGGGCATCGAAACTCTAGGCGACTTCTTGGGGTTGCCTGCAGGTGAGCTTCACAGCCGTTTCGGTGCGGAGGCGAGCGCGCTTCACGACCTCTTTTCCGAAAGCCTGCAGCTTCCAATTCAAGCTTCTGCTTTTGATGAGCCGTCGCGAATCTCCTTTCAAGTCGATCCGCCCGATGACGATCAAAACCGATTGTTGTTTGCGATCAAAGGTGCTCTTCATTCACTTCTTCATCAGGTTCGAGCACGTGGCGAGGCCGTCGAATCACTCGATCTTTCTTTTCATTTGGAGCGCGCTCCTCTTTACCAAGAGCACATCGAACCCGCTTCGCCGACGCTGGATTTGATGACGTTGCTCGAGCTCATTCGACTTCGTTTCGGCAAAATAAAGCTCGAAGGTGCGGTCGAAGAAATAGAAATCCTCGCGAACACCGTTCACGCACGTGCCGAGCAAGCTTCTCTCCCAGGGCATCAGTCCGCGCGCGACATGGGGGCCGCGCATCGGGCGCTCGCGAGGATTCGCGCGGCCTATGGTGAGCAATCGGTCACCAAGGCAAGCCTGCGCGAAGCGCACTTGCCCGAAGCCTCGTTTCGTTGGGAGCCGATTCAACGTGTTTGCGAGCCCCTCAGCTCGTCCGCTGAAAAGCCAGCGATGATTCGTCGCGTCTTTGCCCGGCCCAAGCCATTGCCTCCTCGTAAGCCCAAAGAGCCGGAAGCAGGGCCATCACTGTCGCAAAACCAAGCCATCGAGCATTTGTACGGGCCTTACCGCGTGAGCGGCGGTTGGTGGAAGCGTTTGGTCGAGCGCGACTATTACTACGCCGAAACAGATCACGGGGACTTGCTGTGGCTCTTTTATGATCGGCCCCGTAAGCGTTGGTTCTTGCATGGGGTGCTCGATTGAGTGTGTGTCATGGGCGCTTACGTTCCGTTGTGGGTCAAAACGAACCACAGCTTTTTGGAAGGCGCGTCTTTCCCTGAAGAGCTGGTCGAACGCGCACATGAGCTCGGGCTTCCCGCCATCGCCATCACCGATCGAGATGGTGTCTACGGACTGGTTCGTGCGCACATGCGAGCAAAAGACCTGGGCGTGCGTATCATCACTGGCGCGCAGCTAACTTTAGGCATCGACGAACGCCTTCATCACGTCATTGCCCTTGCCAAGACACGACACGGTTATGCCGATTTGTGTAGAGCGTTGTCGCGTGGACATGCCCGATGCGAAAAGGGGGAGTCTCTGGTTCACATCGCCGACATCGAAGAAGCGTGCGATTTGCTCTTTCTTTGCACGACGCCCGAATCCTTGCGCACGTTGGGTCGCAATCAGCCGCCTTCCTCTTTGTTTGCTCTTTGTGCTCGTCACCTCCGAGATCACGAAAGGCCATTGGAACGCGGCCTTCGCGACGTCGCCCGAGAGCTCGATGTGCGAGTGCTCGGCGCTAACGAAGTGCTCTATCACGACAAAGCCAGACGCCCCCTCCAAGACATTTTAGCCTGCATTCGCGCGGGGAAAGTGCTGTCAGAGGCCGGACACACGATCCGCGCAAACGCGGAACACGACCTCAAAACAGCCGAACAGATGGCTCATGTCTTTGGTGATGATCCGGATTGTTTGCGGCTCACTCTCGACATCGCCGATCAATGCGGCTTCAGCCTCGATGACATTCGTTATCGATATCCCGAAGAGAGTCTTCCAAGCGGTCAAACCGAGCAAAGCTGGCTCCGTGAGCTCACTTTTTTAGGGGCGCGCAACCGATATGGGGACAACGTCCCTTCCGATGTTCGCGCGCAGATCGAACGCGAGCTCACGATCATTCGGCTCCTCGATTATGGTGGTTACTTTCTAACGATGCACGAGATCGTGCAGTACTGTCGCGAAAAGAACATCCTCTGCCAGGGGCGCGGAAGCGCGGCCAATAGTGCAGTGTGTTTCTGCCTCGGTATTACCGCGATCGATCCAGTTCGAATGGACTTGTTGTTCGAGCGTTTCTTGAGCGTCGAACGCGCCGAGCCTCCCGATATCGACCTCGACATCGAGCATGACCGCCGAGAGGAAGTCATTCAACACGTCTATGAAAAGTACGGGCGTCGCCACGCGGCCATGGTAGCGAACGTCATTCGATATCGGATCCGTTCAGCGGTGCGTGACGTTGGCAAAGTGCTCGGTCTTCCCAGAACCGATCTCGAAACCGCAACACGCCTGCTCCGCCATCGCGACGATGTCCTCAACCCCGAGCTTCTCCGCGAAGCGGGGCTCGAAAAGGACGCGCCGGCCACTGGCCTTCTTTGGTCTTTGGCATCCCAAATCCTCGATTTTCCGAGGCACTTATCGATCCATCCTGGCGGGTTTCTACTCGGACATCGGCCGGTCGACGAAATCGTTCCGATCGAGCCCGCCACGATGGAAGCACGCACGGTGATTCAATGGGACAAGTACGACGTCGAGAACCTCGCGCTTTTCAAGGTCGACCTTTTAGGCCTCGGTGCACTGACCTGCATTCACCATGCCTTTGACCTTCTGCATGCACACCAAGGCTTGTCGATCGAAATGGCCACCGTGCCCGCCGAAGATCGGGCGACCTACGACATGATTTCCGCCGGCGACACCGTCGGTGTGTTCCAAATCGAGAGTCGTGCGCAGATGGCAATGCTTCCGCGGCTTCGGCCGAGCACTTTCTACGATTTGGTCATCGAGGTCGCGATCGTTCGCCCGGGGCCGATTCAGGGCGACATGGTGCACCCTTATCTCCGGCGCCGAAAGGGCGAAGAAGAGATCCTCTACCCTCATCCCAAGCTCGAGCGAATCCTCAAGAAGACTCTTGGAGTGCCGATCTTTCAAGAACAGGTCATGAAGCTCGCAGTCGAAGCGGCGGGGTACACACCAGGTGAGGCCGATCAGCTTCGCCGCGACATGGCTGCCTGGCGTCGGTCAGGTCGGATCGAAAAGCACCGAACGCGAATGATCCCTCGCATGCTTGCAGAGGGCATCCCCGAAGAGTTTGCCGAGCGCGTGTTCTCGCAGATCCGGGGCTTTGGCGAATATGGCTTTCCCGAAAGCCATGCTGCATCGTTTGCACTGTTGGCGTACGTGACGGCTTGGCTCAAGTGCCACCACCACGAAGCCTTCACCTGCGCCATCCTGAATGCTCAACCCATGGGTTTTTATACTCCCGCTACGCTCGTCGAAGACGCCAAACGTCACGGGGTCCAAGTGCTGCCGATCGACATCAACAAAAGCCACTGGGACTGCACCCTCGAGGTCATCGCGGACACTGACGCTGCGTCATCGATATTGCGGTCGAAGACGCAGCCAACGGGGGCTTCGCCGGCCATGACCGATATCAGGGCAGCCGAGACTTCAGATCGATTCGAATCGTCTTTTACGCCGGAGCTACCGCTGACTCCGCCCCCATGGGCATGCGGCTCGACCGCAATACTCTCTCCTCGAGACACTAAAGCTGGCACTGGGGTGAGGATGGGGCTTCGATATGTGAAAGGGCTCGGGGTCGTGGAACGCGAGCGCATCGAGAGCACGATTGCGCCTTACCCGAATCTCGCAACGTTCGTGCGCGAAACAGGGCTCAACAAGAAAGCATTGCATGCCCTTGCAGAGTCGGGTGCATTCGAGTGTTTTGGTCTCAACCGGCGTGATGCGATCTGGCAAGTCCGAAGCTTCTCTCGTTTCACCAAAGACTCACTGCCACTCGAGCCGGCATCGAGCCAAATCTCGTTTGCGTCGCTCATGAACGAAGATCAGGTTATCTGGGACTATCGAGCGAGTCACCACAGCACGCGCGGACATCCCATGCGAGGCCTCCGCGAAATTCTACAATCGCGCGGCTTTCCGAATGCCGAGAACATTCGGGCCTGCAGTCACGGTGAAAACCTGAGCTATGTCGGCATGGTGATATGCCGTCAACGCCCGGGAACCGCCTCGGGGGTTACCTTTTTCACGCTCGAAGACGAGACGGGCTTCGTCAACGTCGTGGTCTGGAAGAAGATCTTCGATCGCTATGCGGCTCTCGCAAAAACCGCTTCGCTTCTCGGTGTTACTGGCGAGATCCAAAAGGCCGACGGTGTCATCCATCTCATCGCCAAAGCGCTATGGACCCCGGACGTCGCCATCGCTTCCGAGACTCACCGATCTCGCGACTTCCACTGATCAGCTACGGAGCGCGATCCGCGCGAGTTGCACCACCCACCACCCTTCGATCGCCAGCTGGACCGTATAGAATGTCACCCGAATGCTGATCGCGAGGTTGTTGGTCGATATGAGGTGAGTCACCGATTGAGCGATCCGAGCCGCGAGCACCCACAGTGCCAAGGAATCGGTGATGCCTGAGTTTCCAGTGGCTATCGCTACGAGAATGATCGCCCCGAAGATCGGTAGGTTCTCGACGCAATTCGCGTGCGCTCGACACAACCGAGCCGATGCCTCGGAGACATCGGAGCCGTCGGGACTGAAGCTGTAGCTCTCGCGCTTCTCCACGAGAGATATCCACGTTCGCATCGTGATGATCGTGATCACCAGGAGCAACGTCCAGGCGACATAACCGATCAAAGCGAGAGCCGAAGAAGACATGATGAGCTCCGAAACGCTACTCGAGCAGCATCTCGGGCTCGTCGCGCCGCGGATGCAGATCCTCGCGGACGATCGTCCGTACACAGGCATTCCATCTCAAGATCGGATCATCGATCCCGGAAGGCTTCAATGCATCAGCGCGCTCGTAGTGCATCATCGCTTCGTGAAGGCCTTCGTACGCGAACGTCCTCGCTATCCCGCCTTGCGCCAAATGGGCGCGACCTTGGCGTTCCGCGACGAGCCCGGCGTAGTATTCGCGCTCGTAGTCGCTCGAAAGCTTCTTCACTTGCTCGGCGGCACGACGAGCCGCGTGCGAGCCACCGCCCGCGCTGAATTGATCGGTAAGACACAGGATTAACGTGATGCGTGCTCGCGTGTTGGCCTCGTCGACAGCTAGAACATCGAGGCAAATGCTTTCCGCTTGCTCGGGGTCATTGAGGAGGCGATAGTGAATGGCCCGCTCGACTGCACGCGCGACCGCGTCTTGCGAGATACTCTTCAGAACGAAGCGTTGTGCCATGTCGTCCTCCGCTACTCGACCGAGTGCTCCTCGGAATGCGATTTCATCCGAAGCTTACGTCCAGCGAAAAGGCGCGCCACCCGCGCGAGGGGGTCGTAATATCGATCGATCACGCGCTCCTTCAGCGGGATGATCCCGTTGTCGGTGATGTTGATGTGCTCCGGGCAAATCTCCGTGCAACACCGGGTGATGTTGCACATTCCTGAGCCATACTCCTTCTTGATCTCGGGAATCCGGTCCTCGTCGTCGAGCGGATGCATCTCGAGGCTTGCCAGACGAATCATGAAGCGCGGCCCCACGAATGCGTCTTTGCGGTCGCGATCACGAACTACGTGACATACGTCTTGGCAAAGAAAGCATTCGATGCACTTGCGAAACTCCTGCACTCGGTCGACGTCCTCTTGGTACATTCGGTGCTCGCCATCGGCGCCGCGTGGTTGCGGCTTGAACGGTGCAATCCGCTTGTTTTGCTCGTAGTTCCACGAAACATCGCTGGTGAGGTCCTTGATGACGGGAAACGCCTTAAGCGGTTGAACCGTAATGACCTCGGTCGGTCCGAACACATTCATGCGGGTCATGCAGGCAAGTCGCGGTCGACCGTTGATCTCCATGCTGCACGAGCCGCACTTCCCGGCCTTGCAGTTCCACCGAAGCGCGAGATCGTTCGCCTGCTTGGCTTGAATGCGGTGGAGCACGTTGAGCACGACCATCCCCTCGTCGACCTCCTCGTCGAACTCATGGAACTCGCCTCCCCGGGCGTCGCCACGCCAAATACGAAAGACCCGCTTGGTCATCGTAACTCGCCTTCCTCGAGCTCTTCGAGCGTTGCGTAGGCGATTGCCGCAAGCTCTTTTGGTGGCTCGGGTCGCTCGAGCTTCTCGACCTGCATCTCACCGCTGGCCCCTTTGCGGATGACGATGTTGAAGCGAGCGCACTCCTCGCGCTCGCCCTCGAAGTCCAAACGGGTGTGCGCTCCACGGCTTTCTTCGCGAAGGTGTGCGGCTCGAGCAACAGCTTCGCCAACGACCAATAGTGACTTGGCCGACAACGCTTCGTGCCAACCTGGATTGTACTGACTCGTCCCCGGGGCCTTGAGGTTCTTCGCGCGACCCTTGAGGACGCCGAGCTGCTCGACGGCGGTTTCGAGCTCCGGGCCCGTGCGCACGATGCCGACATTGTTGCTCATGACCTCTTGAATCGCTTCGTGGAACAAGTACGGGTTTTCACCCGATTCCCGGTTCAAGATGTCGGTCGCCTCGCGGTACGCTGCTTTGATCTGCTCGTCGTCGGCGCGTGGCGTTCCTTGAAGCTCGCCGAGGTAGCTCGCCGCCCCCTCGCCTGCGAGTTTTCCGAAGACGATCAAGTCCGAAAGCGAATTGCCGCCGAGTCGGTTGGCCCCGTGAAGACCAGCCGCACACTCGCCGCATGCAAACAGCCCCGGCACGTTGGTTTGCTGCGTGTCGGCGTCGACGCGGATCCCGCCCATGAAGTAGTGTAGGGTCGGCCCGACTTCCATCGGGGTCGTGGTGATATCGACCTCGGCAAGCTCTTTGAACTGGTGGTACATCGAGGGGAGCTTGCGCCTGATGAAGTCGGCCGGCCGACGCGATGCGATGTCGAGGAATGCGCCACCGTGCGGTGAACCTCGGCCCGCTTCCACCTCGGCGCGAATGGCGCGCGCGACCACGTCACGCGTGAGAAGCTCTGGCGGCCGCCGTGCGCTCGGGTCATCCGGCCAGCGGTCGGCTTCCATAATCGTGTCGGCCGTCTCGGGTGCGAAGCGCTTCGGGATGTAGTTGAACATGAAGCGCTCGCCCTTGTTGTTCTTGAGGACGCCACCATCGCCCCGTACGCCCTCGGTCACTAGCGTCCCACGAACCGACGGCGGCCAGACCATTCCCGTCGGGTGGAACTGCGTGAACTCGAGATCCATCAACTCGGCCCCGGCCTCGTAAGCAAGCGCAGCGCCATCGCCGGTGTACTCCCAGGAGTTGCTGGTCACGAACCAAGCCTTGCCGCCACCACCGGTCGCCATGATCACCGCCGGGACCCGAAACAAGACGAAACGCCCGGTGTCGCGCCAGTAGGCTGCAACGCCTGCAATTCGCCCGCCGTCGAGCAGAAGTCGAAGCGCAGTACACTCCATGTGGAAATGAATGCCTTGGTGAACGCCGTGGTCTTGCAGCGTGCGAATCAGCTCGAGGCCAGTACGGTCACCGACGTGGGCCAAACGTGGATATCGGTGACCACCGAAGTTGCGCTGGCTGATCAAGCCGTCTGGCGTCCGATCAAAAACCGCTCCCCATTCTTCGAGCTCACGCACGCGCTCCGGCGCCTGTTTCGCGTGGAGCTCGGCCATCCGCCACTGGTTCAAAAACTTCCCTCCGCGCATGGTGTCACGGAAGTGGATCTTCCAGTTGTCTCGGCGGTCCACATTGCCGAGGGACGCCGCCATGCCGCCCTCGGCCATCACGGTGTGTGCCTTGCCTAGAAGGCTCTTGGAGATGACGCCCGTATTGAGCCCCCGCGCACTGCACTCGATCGCCGCCCGAAGGCCCGCTCCACCCGCTCCGATGACGAGGACCTCGTGCTCGAAGGTTTGGATCTCGCTTACGTTCATAGCTGCTCAGTGGGTCCACGTGTTGAGGTCGGTGATCACGCCCGTCGATACGAGTCGGACGTAGACATCGGTGAATCCAACCCAAAATAGGCTCAGCCAGGCGAAGTTCATGTGCCGTGCGTTGAGCCAACTGACCCTCTTCCATGCGCCGTACCGGACGGTGTTCTTGCCGCAGGACATGCAGTCGAACCCCCCGCCGACGAGGTGTCGAAACGCATGGCAGCCAAACGTGTACCCGGCAAGAAGGGTTGCATTGACGAAGAGCACGATGGTCCCGATTCCGATCCCAAACTCACCGTTTCGAAAGAGTGCGACGATCGCGTCGTAGTAGAGGATGAAGATGTACGGGATCGCGAAGTAGAGCGCGTAGCGGTGAAGATTCTGGAACAGGAGCCAGGCGGTCTCGCCCCGATACGTGCGCTTTTCTGCGACCGGGTTCACGGCACATGCAGGCGGCGAGCCCGTGAACGCGCGATAGTACGCCTTGCGGTAGTAGTAACAGGTGAAACGAAAAGCCCCTGGAAAGAACAAGATCAGCAACGCGGGTGACGCTGGCACGAAGCTCGGCCACCAACTCGGCCAAGCGCCAATCCACGCATGCGCCAGGGGCGCGGCACCGGGAGCCGAGGTTTTGCTGAACAGCACCGGCGAATAGAGGGGGCTCAAATACGGATCGGCGTAGTAATGCTCGCCTTGGAAGGCTGCCCAAGTCGTGTAGATCACAAAGGCAGTGAGGCCGAGAAAGGTCGCTGAAGGACCCACCCACCAACGGTCTTTTCGGATCGTGGCCGCTGGTCCCGGTGGGTAACCACCGATTACGTTCAACTGTCTGGTCGCCATGAGTTCGGCGGACTATACCGAAAGCAAATCGGCAAACAAGGGTCTGCACCGAGATGCTCGGACGACGGTGAAATCATGAAGACGTGCGTTTTGACGCGAAAAGAGGTTGAAGAACTCGGGACCATGGACATCGCGGTGAGCGCAGTCGAGCAAGCTTTCGCCGCATTCGGACGCGGCGAAGCGTCGATGCCGCCGAAGGTCTACCTTCCAATCGAAGACCACCACGGCGATTTTCGCGCGATGCCCTCTCGGCTAGGCGACTCCGCCGGGATCAAGTGGGTCAACGTCCATGCCCGAAATCGCCGGGATCATGGCCTACCGACGGTCATGGCGGTGTACGTGTTGAACGACCCTGCAAACGCGTTTCCGCTTGCGATCATGGACGGCACTCTCTTGACCGCCCTGCGAACCGGTGCCGCCGGCGCCGTTGCCTCGAAATATCTCGCCTCGAGTGAGCCGGCCACGATCAGCTTCATCGGTGCGGGGGTTCAGGCTCGCACGCTCCACGGCGCGCATCGCGTGATCTACCCGTCGTTCGAACCCCTAATTCACGACCGAAACGAGAGCACTGCCCGTAAGCTTGCCGATGAGATAGGTGGACGAGTCGTGAGCTTGGAAGAGGCCGGCGGCGCGGACATCGTTTGTACGGCAACTCCCTCGCGCACTCCATTCTTGAGACCCGAGTGGATACGTTCAGGAGCCCACATCAATGCCATGGGGGCCGACGCCCCCGGCAAACAGGAGCTCTTTCCTGAGGTCTTGAAGCAGGCGGCCGTCTACATCGACGACATTCACCAAGCGACCGGGAGTGGCGAGATCAACGTGCCCTTGAGCAAGGGCGAGCTCACAATCGACGAGATCGCCGGCACGCTCGGGGAAGTCGTGGCAGGCAAGCTCCCGAAGCCGTCTGCAGAAAACACCACGGTGTTCGATTCGACCGGACTCGCCATTCAAGACGTCGCGCTCGCACGGGCGATCTACGACCTTGCGCAAGAAAAAGGGACGGGGCTCGAGATCGATCTCGTCGGGCTCGAATCGCCAGCGCTTAGAGTGCACCATGGGTCATCGCAGTAGGAGAGATCGGTCTCGGGGCCGGCGCGGTTACCACCACGGGAACCTGCGTGAAGCACTGATCGATGCAGCCCTCGACCTCATCTCGGAAAAGGGACCCGGCGGGTTCACTTTCGCCGAGGCCGCGCGCGGTGCGGGGGTGAGCCCTGCAGCGCCCTACCGCCACTTCCGCGACCGCGAAGCCCTCATGGCCGATGTTGCCAAGCGCGGCTTCGAGTTTCTCGCGGAAGATCTAAAGCGCGCTTCGGAGGCCGGGGACTCGAAGCCGATTCGACGCCTCGAACGGATAGGCCAGGCGTATATCGAGTTTGCGCGCAAGGAGCCCGCGCTTTTCTCCGCGATGTTCGAGTCTGGTCACTCCTATGAGGGACCCGAGGTCCGAGCCGCCGAGGAGCGCGCTTTTGGTGTGCTGCTCGAGGCGAGCGAAGCCGTCACCGACACCATGGCGGAGCAGGAACGGCCGCCGGCCACGATGATCGCGCTTCACATGCTCTCGTTGGCGCACGGAATTGCAGCCCTTTACACACGAGGAGACGCCTCCCGGCGTAAGATCCCAATGGCCCCCTCGGAGCTCTTGGAGGCGGCGGTCCTGGTTTACTTGGCGGGCCTCGGAATCTCGACTTGACGGGCCCGACTTCTCGTCCCATATGTGAATGTAAAGAACATTTACATCCGAGCAAGGAGCACCGGAAATGACGGAAATGGTCGCAAAATTGGATGATTTGGGCACCCCTATCTGGATCGCGCTTCTGGTTCTGAGCTTTGTCGTATTTTGGCCAGTGGGCCTCGCCTTGCTGGCGTTTCTGGTGATGAGCGGCCGCCTAGGCTCGGGTTACAGCCGGCAGTGGAGCTGCGCGGCGAGACGACGCTACTCGCGGCGCCGGGCCTCGTCTCAGCGGTACCACACGGCGAGTCAGCGGTACCACACGGCGAGCGGCAACGCCGCCTTCGACGAGTATCGCGAGCAAACCCTCGAGCGCCTCGAAGAAGAAGAGCGCGAGTTCCAGGAGTTCTTGAGGAAGCTACGGATGGCCAAAGATCGCACCGAGTTCGATCGGTTCATGGCGACCCGGCGCGCAAAGCTCGAGCAGGGGCCTCATGACGAAGAGCCCTCCATCGAAGACGATTTGATCGTCCCCGACCCGGCCTAGAAAACCGAGCCGGCGAACCTCCGGGCTCGCGGGGCGATAAACCGAAAGGACTAAGTCGCTCGAAAGAGGCGGTCGACCGGGCCAAGGGACTACTCTGTCCCGCGTGTCTCGTGTCGCTTGGTTCCTCCTGCTGCTGGTCTTGGGATGGCCAATTCTGGGCGTTGGCCAAGGCGACCAGGCCGGGTTCCTGGGTGAGCCCGACGGCCCGCGGATCGAGTCCCTCCGATCCAGCGACATCGTCTCGATGAAAAAGGGCCGGGGCGGTCGCAGTCTCGCGTTCAAGATCAAGCTCGCGGACGGCACGGTCGGTTACTTCAAACCCAAGCAAAGCTTTTCGGCCGCGCATTGGTATTCCGAGGTGGCTGCCTATTATTTGGATCGCGAGCTTGGGCTCGGACGCGTACCTCCGACTACCGGAAGAAGGCTGAATTGGGCGGAGCTCGAGCGAGCTGCCGGCGGCGACAGGCGGGTCGACGAGCTCCAGATCGATAAGGACGGCACCATCGAGGGTGCGTTCGTGTGGTGGATCCCCGATCCGCTGGTGCGGTTGAAGCTCGGGCGAAAATGGGAGAAATGGGTTCGCGTTCAAAAGACGCTCCCGATCACCCCCTACCAACGACCGGTGGACTACAGGTCGGACCTCAACGGGAGACCGGGCGTTCGCGAGGCGACCAATCCCAGCCGACCGCTCGCGACTTCGCCTGATACCGAAGATCGAAAAGCAGAGCTCTCAGATATGATCGTCTTCGACTATCTCATTCAGAACGTCGACCGTTGGGGCGGGAACTTCACGAACGTGCGGACGCGTGGAAGAGGAGGGCCGCTGATTTATCTCGATAATGGCGCGGGCTTCTGGCTTGGCGAGCAGCGTCTTGGTCTGATGGAAGCCCGCCTAAGGGCGCTCCAGCGTTTTCGTCGTTCGACGGTCGAAGCGGTTCGAAAGCTCGACGTCGAACGCCTTGCGAGACGTTTGGCCACCGACCCGCTGGCACCCGTTCTGAACGAGAGACAGCTCGAAGGCCTGAAGAGCCGTCGACGAGCGCTCCTCGCTCACGTGGACGAGATGATCCGTCGATTCGGTGAGGAGGAAGCGCTCGCATGGTAGGGTCCGTAAGTGAAAGAGCGGCTTCGAATTCCGGCCGAATGGGAACGTCACGATTGCTGCTGGCTCGCGTTTCCCTACCTGCACGCGGAGTGGCCCTTTAATCTTGAGGCGGTGCAACGCACGATCGCCACTCTTTGTCGAACCGTCGCGGATGAGGGAAACGAGCGGGTCCGGCTACTCGTCAGGGATCGACACGTCGAAACGACGGCGCGAAATCTCATCGGAGCCTCGAGCAAGATCGAGTACGTCGCAGCCGACTACGGGGACTGTTGGGTGCGCGACACCCTCCCGCTTTTCGGACACACCCCGAACGGGGCGCTGGGTGCCTTGGGTTTTCGGTTCAATGGTTGGGGTCGCAAATTCGAGGACGCCCTCGATGTAGGCGTTGGACGTTGGTTGACCGACCACATCGGCGCGAGGCTTTTCGAGCAAGATCTGGTCCTCGAAGGAGGGGCGCTCGAGTTCGACGGACGAGGAACGTTCATCACCACCGAGTCCTGCGCTCTGAACCAAAATCGAAACCCAGGTGTTGGGCGTGCGGACTTCGAAAACGCTCTCTCTTCGCTCACGCTCGTCGAAAGGCTCATCTGGCTCGAGCGGGGTTTGAATCACGACCACACCGATGGGCACGTCGACATGATCGCCCGCTTCGTCGCGCCGGGCAGCGTTATGTGCACCCAGGCAGGGCCGAACGACCCCAACGCGGACGTAACGAGTGCGATCGAAGCCACGCTTCGCGAAACGGGGTTGACCGTCCGAACCATGCCCTCGCCTGGCCCGGTGTTCGCCCCCAACGGCGCACCCCTCCCGGCAACCTACTGCAACTTCTACATCGCCAACGAAGCGGTGATCGTACCTCTCTTCGACGTGCCCGCGGACGACGAGGCACGTGACGAGATGGCTAACGCCTTTCCGAGCCGCGCAGTCATCGGCCTTCCGGCGGTCGACCTGCTATGGGGTGGTGGGGCGTTTCATTGTGTCACCCAGCCCCAACCTGCGGCACCATGACCAATGCAAGATTCCAGATCGCAGTCGTGCAATGCGAGCTCCAAGGATCGCAGAAAGAGAACGGTTCGCGGGTCGAGGAGCTCGTTCGGGTCGCGGCCGCCAGAGGGGCGCAGTTCGTTGTTACGCCGGAGCTCTTCGAGGGCCGGTACTTTCCGCAGGTCAAAGACACGACCGCCTTCGACCTCGCCGCTCCAGCTGAAGGGCATCCGACGATCCAACGGATGCGGCGACTCGCCGAGGAGCTAGCCGTCGTCCTTCCGGTGTCGTTTTTCGAACGAGCGAAAGAGGGCTACTACAACAGCGTCGCGATCGTCGACGCCGATGGAGCCGAGCTTGGGGTGTACCGAAAGAGCCATATCCCCGACGGTCCGGGCTATGAGGAGAAATTCTACTTTCGGCCAGGCGATACGGGTTTTCGGGTGTGGGAGACGAGGTATGGCCGACTCGGGGTCGGCATCTGCTGGGACCAGTGGTTCCCCGAGACGGCCCGTGCCATGGCGCTGATGGGCGCCGAGCTTCTTCTTTATCCGACTGCCATCGGTAGCGAGCCTGCAACGCCCGAGGAAGAGAGCCGAGAGCCATGGAGGCGCGTAATGCTCGGCCACGCGGTCGCCAATGCGGTGCCGCTGGCAGCCGCCAACCGAATCGGCACGGAGGGTCAGCTCACCTTCTACGGGAGCTCTTTCATTTGCGATCATCGGGGCGAGGTGATGGCCGAACTCGGCCCTGACGAGGAGGGGGTTGCGGTGGCGACTTTCGACCGCGAGGCCCTCCGCAAGTATCGCGCCAACTGGGACTTCCTTCGTGATCGCCGTCCGGATCTATACGGCGTGTTGAGCCGCAATGAACCCGTGGAGTGATCGACTCTATGCCATCGTCGACGCGGATGCTGCGAGCGATCCGAGCGAGCTGGCCCGGCAGGCGCTGAGCATCGGATGCGTGGCGCTGCAGCTCAGAGCCAAGAATCTCGATGACCAACCTTTGCTCGCTCTCGCAAAAGGGCTCCACGCCGCCAGCAAGCAGGCAAACGTGCCGTTCATCGTCAACGACCGCCCCGACATCGCCGTGCTCATCGGGGCCGAAGGTGTGCACCTCGGGCAAGACGACATGCGAATCGCCGAAGCGCGCCAGATCGTCGGCAAGATCGATATCGGAGTTTCGACTCACAACCTGCAGCAAGCGCTCGAGGCCGAGCGAGGCGGCGCCGATCGCATCGCCTTTGGGCCCGTGTTCGAGACCGCCACAAAAGAGAACCCGGACCCAATCGTCGGTCTGAAAGAGCTCGAGAAAGTGTGTCGCGCCGTCTCCCGCCCAGTCGTGGCCATCGGCGGCATCACCCCGGAAAACGCCGATCGGGTGCTCGCGCATGGCGCCGCTCAGGTCGCGGTGATCTCGGCGCTACCTCGGTTTTTGGCGAAGAGCCGCGCCTGAGAACGGCCTTCCCTTTTCGTCGCTATTGATGCTCTTCGAAGTACTGGATCGCGGTTTCGATCGCCGCGCCGAGCGCCTGGTTGATGAGCCCGGCTGTTGCGTCCTCGCCGCTACGAAGTGCCTCGTAGTAGCGTTGCCGCTCGGTCGCATGAATCACCACGGGAGGAAAACCAGCGCGCATCAGGATGAGGTTCATGACCAAACGTGCCACCTTACCGCTGTGTCGCGGAAACGGATAGATTTGGAGGAGCTGATGATGCGTCTTGCTCGCCATCCGTACGGCATGCATCGTCTTTTTCGTTTCTGGATCGGAGAGCCACTGCACGAGCTGGCGCATCCGATAGCTGATCTTGTCGGGCTGGGCGATCTCGTGAAAGTAGAGCCTGTGAAGCGGCATGTCTTTGCGGTACTTGGGCGGCCCTTTTCCTTCGAGCTCTTCGGGCGCAAGCTGAGCAAACAACTTCTTGATCACGTCCAAGGTGATGGTGAACCGTCGCCGGGCGGCCATGTCGCGGATCATCTCGATCGCCCCCATGTGGTTTCGAATCTCGTCGTACACGGGGATTAGCGACGCATCGGTGACGGTCGCGTCGTCGAAGGCAGACTTGAGCTCGTCCATCGAATAGACGACTCCTTCAAGAGCGCTGTCGTGGTAGATCCAGGCGATGTCGAAGCGGTCCTGGTACTCCTGGCGCACCGCCTCGCTGGCCGAGTCCATCAGCGTCTGAAGCCGGCTAACTCGCTCTTCCAAGCTCAGACCCTGAAGCGTTTGGACCAAGTACTTTCCTCCACAGCAGGCAGGCCGCGTCGATCGGCTTGGCGCGGCCGGCGAAACTAACAGCGCGGCCCAAGGACGTCAACCATGCGCAATTCCGGCTAGTTGAGCGCTCCAGAAATCGCGCTCCGTAGGTCCGACCTGCTGGGAACCCCGCTGACGGCCCACTTCACCATCCCATCTCGGCCTACCACGACGACCGTTGGAAGCATTTTCACCGCATATCTCCTCTGGGCCGTACCGGCCCGGTCGTGAAGCGTTGGGAACTCGGTCCCAAACGAGAGATGAGCCGCCTGTACCCGCTGTTTGTCGATCGGCTCGACGTTGATAGCGTAAAAAGAAACGTGCTCGGCACGAAACTCCTCCTGGAGCGCGTTCAAGATCGGCGAAGTGCGACGGCACGCGTTACACCAGCTGGCCCAAAAATCGAGCACGAGCACCCGACCTTCGAGGGCCGACAACTTGACCTGAAGTGGACCATCGCTCGCACCCCCGGCTGCAACGGGAAGCGTGACATCGGGTGCGGCTTTTCCGACTAACGGAAGCTGTCTGGCAGGGCTAACCAAGCTGTAGACGACGAAGCACACCACCACGGCGGCGAGCCATTGCAGCCACTTTCGGGCGCCTGATCTTTCGAAGCCAGTCATGAAGAAGCCATCAGGGGTAACCTGATCCGAAAACGCGCGCCTCCCTCTGGGGCATCGTCGACACCGACCTCACCTCCATGCTCGAGGACCACCTTCTTCACGATGGCCAGCCCGAGACCGGTGCCCTCGACCTTCGTGGTGTAGTAGGGGTCGAAGATCCTGTCCCAATTCTCCCGGGGAATTCCGGGACCATTGTCGGACACCTCAATGAACGCGGATCTCTCGACAGAGTACGCACGAAGGAGGACCTGGCCACCACCGGTCGGCTTGGCCCGGTACACGGCCTGAATGGCATTGCGCAACACATTGTCGACTCCACGCCGGAGCATCATGGGATCCATACGTACGGGCATGGGCTTCGTTGCACAGCTCACCCGCACTTCGACCGGCGCGGGTCCCTCTGTGCCAATGTCTTCGAGGATTGCAGGGATCGAATCTTGAATGGATTGAATCAACTCACAGAGGTCGGCCGGCGATAGGTCGGCTTGGGGAAGCTTGGCAAATCCGCTGAACTCGCCGACGAGCCTACGCAGCGTGGCAACCTCCTCTTCGATGATGGCTCGCGCGTGCTCGAGCTTTTCACGATAGGTTTCATCGTCCCCGGCATATGTCTCATCCATCTCCTGAGCAGCAAGCTGGATGGGAGTGAGCGGGTTCTTGATCTCGTGTGCGAGGCGCCGAGCGAAGTCTTGCCAAGCACCGATCCGCTGGAGGTACTCGATTCGTGCTCGCGAATCACGGAGGTCGCGGACCATGTCGTTGAACGCCTGCGTGAGCTCAGTCACTTCGTCCGTGGCGCTCGTCGGTAAGTTCACGCTGAGATCTCCGGCGCCGACCCGACGACTTGCCTCCGCAAGTGCCATTACGCGGCGGGTCACGCGACGGGAGGCGATGGCCCCTATCAAGAACGCAACGACGATCACGAGGAACACAAGAACCCCGAAAACCCAGACGTATACGTCGGAAACCGACGCGCTTTCTCGCTGAAGCCTGGAATAAACGTCTGCGACTTCGCCTGCTTCTTGGAATCGCTTGAAGTAGATCTCGGGGACGGCAACCTCGACCTCGACGCGAAGCTCTTGTCCGCGAGCGCTGACTTCCCGTGTTCGGGTCGTCGCGCGGAATGGGTCACTGTTGGGCTGGGACTTCCGGCTCGCACTGACGTAGACACGATCGCCCTCCATGACGCGCACGGCCCGCACGCTCGAGTAGCGCTCGAGTAGCTCGGCGAGCATTGCCTCCAACGCCCGCGGGCTCGAGTTTTCTTTGACCGCTGCTTCGACTGCCCATCCGATTGCATCGGCGACCTGCTCGGAGGCCTCGCGAAGTGCCATGAGCTGGCCCCGGCGAGCCTCGACTCCGTGAACCAGCTCTCTTCCGAACCGTTCGTTCACCCCGACCCGGTAGACCTCTCTGAGCGCGCCCTGCGCAAAAAAGATGCTGCCCCCAAGCGACAAGAACACTGTCAGCCCGATCGCAAACAAGATCTTGCGTTCGAATCTGCTCATTCGGGCACCCGTATGTTCTTGGCTCGGAAGCGAACCGTCTTCTCCGCCTGACAGATTCGACGTCGAACGATGCTCACAGTAATCGGCCCAACCGCGTCATCATTGCCCGTTGGACGGATCAACTCGCGACATTGCTTTTCCGAAATCGGATTGAATTCCGCTTCGACCGAGAAGTAGATCTCCTTTCCCTTGTAGGACTCGTATCGTTGGGGTTCCCCGACGAAGAGCCCTCGCACCACGAGGCAGCGATCGAGCGCTTTCTCGAGCGACGGCAGCCGTTCCGTCTGATTCGCAATTCGAACGAGATATCCATCCTCCCAGAGGTCGTGCGTCACGTCGCAACCGAACTGTCGACGAACGATGGTGCGCCCTGATCCGCTCGGGTGCGCAGTAACCGTCACCACCAGCCTCTTCCGAAGCGCGCTTTGAAGTTCGTTTCGCACGCGTTCATCTGCGAGGTCCTTTGCAGAAAAGCTCACCTTTGGGGCGCCGCGCGCCCACCGAACTTGCACGTCGCGCAGCGGTAGGTTGCTCTGCGCGCTTGCGCTCGAGGCAATTAGCCATACGCACGCTGCGAGCCAGTATTTCACAGCCGTATGAACCCCAAGAGCGTCGAGAAGCCTACTTGGAAGACGCCCACCCGAGTGTCGAAGCGAAACCCGAAGTCGAAGGTGAGATCCATTGGATAGCGCGAAAAGCCCGAGTAGCCATCGGTGCCGAGCCTCGAATCGCGTATGTCGGCGAGCGAATAGAGACCGACGAGCATGTAGAGGTCGATCTCCCGAAGACCGCGATCCCTGACGCGTTCATAAACGGGTACGTCGTATCCAACGTCGAGACGCCACGCGAGCTCTCCGAGGTAGTTGTTCTCGATCGAGGTCCCGAGGAGGTTTGGTGCCTGCCGTCGGTCGAGCTGCATCTCGAGAAAGCGCGATGGAACTAGATCGGTGAGATCAGAGACGTGGAACAGATAGAAGAAGGGCGTGTTTCCAAACGCAACTCCACCGAATGCTCCGAACCGAATCGTGTGGTTCCAGGGAAGCCGCCACCACCTGCGGATCCAAACTTCAAGCTGGAGGTAGTCATAATCGCTGCCCAGAAATCGGGTGCTCGCGGTAACGACGCCTCGCAGAAAGACCCCCTCCTTCGTGATCCCTGGGTCGTCGCGCCTGTCTAGGATCAGGGCGAACCGGAGTGAAGAAACGAAGCTGTCTCCGTCTTCAATCCCGAATTCGATCGGGCTGATTTCGTTGCCTCGTGTCTCGCTGGCTGCCTCGGGTCGTTCGAGGACGCTGACGATGTCACCGATCCAATCGAGTTGGTACCGAAGCGTGGAAGTGATGTCTTTCTCGGTGCCCAGCATGAAACCGCCGCGTCGGTACCGGACCACGGCGCTGTCGACGAGCGAGGTACCGGGACACGTCGGCTCGCCACACGGCACGCTCACCAATGGCTGATTTCCGTAGAACTCTCGACCGTTGAGGAAGAACGTGCCGAAGCGAAGGCCCCACTGTTCTCTGATCATCTTTGGATAGCGAAGGTCGAGCCTCCCACCTTGGTTGAATTGGCTGACCAACGCCGTCCCCGACAATCGAATGCCGAGCCCCGCCAGGTTGGTTTCGGTCAACTTGAAGCCGAGCCAAGGCGACAGATTCCGCGAGCCGGTCGTGGTGGTCACACCTTCGGAAAGCCCGGCAACCAGCTGCTCGATGATGATCGTGTTTCGCTCCCGAACGTGAACGATCAGGACGACGTAGCCAGACCTTTGGCCTCGTTCGAGTCGAATGTCGACCCAATCAAACCATCCGGTCCCCATGAGTCGCCATTCGGTGGCCACGAGCTCCGGAGATTCCGGATCGAGAAACTGCCCGGGGTCGAGGGGAATGAACTTACGAATCGCCCGCGACTTGGTTCGCGTGTTGCCGACGACTTCGATGCGCTCGAGGATGTACCGGACCTGCGACGTGATCTGGTCCGTCGGGCGCCGCTCGCTCGCAACACCGTAAGGGTCTCGGAATTCGTCCTCGGTGTCTTTCGTTCGTTGGTCTTCGAGGTGCGGCGCGGGCACGACTTCGCCCGGCGTGTACGGCTCCGGCGCCCCTTCCTGCGCAGTTGCGACTTCGAAGGAGGTGATTGACGAAGCGACCAGCGCAGCGGCGATCAGGCTTCGACGCCAGCGTCTTGATCGCGAGCGCGGGCCCACGGCGCCGTCATTACTCCAAAGGTGGGAGAGCTGCGAGCACCCAAAGACAGCCGAGCACCACCACGAAGACAGCGCCCACCCAACCGAGCGTCCGCCAGAACCCAATCGATCGTCCGTCGTCTTTCGACTTCACCGGGGTAGTTGTAGCAGATTCTCCAAGAAAAGAGGGAGAATACTCGAGGGTGGTCCAAAGCTCGGGCGGTTCGTCCAAATCCTCCGTTTCCGTGCGTCGAATGATGCGGATCGTTGCATCTTCGTCTCGTTCGACGCGCGGTCGCAGGCCTGAAACCGGTGCACCGTCGGCATGGTCGGCCTCGTTAGGCGGGAGCTCGGTTGGACTGCTCAAGTGTGCCGGGGTCATGTCCTGAAGAGATGGCGGGAGCGTTTCACGCGGAGGCGGGACGGCGTCGACCCGAAAGGTGCCCTCGGTCCATTCGAGCGCTTGAACGAAGTCGGCCGCGGTGCCCCCGTCGATGCTCACGTCTTCGAGTTCCCCCTTTTCGTAGTAGCCGATCGCCAACCGACCACGATGCTCGAGCAGGAGGCGCCCGGTCAATCCTGCGCCTTCGCAGTAACGCATGAGCTCGGACGGCGGGTGGACGGCCAGCGACCCCCGTCGAGTAGTGTCGGTTCCACGCGAAACTGGGAGGTGTGGAAGCTTCGGGTAGACGGCGAACTCGCCGCCTCGGAGCGCAAGCAGCGTTTCGAGAGCGCGTTCCTCGTCACCGTTCATTTCCGGCTCGGCGATCTGGCCGTGCACCAGACGGATCGTGCCGGAGCCCGACGCGCTGTGGAACGCGAGCACTCCGGTCGTGCCGATCTCTTCGAGACCGCCCAGCAGGTCTCCGATGCCGTCGGCAGGGATCTCTCCTTGAAAAACCGCTTCTGCCATGATGGCTTATGCAGGTGATTCTAGGCGCGGAGGTTGTCAAGGCGCCAGCTACGACGCGACGAACATCGACGGGTTAGAAGGCCGAAAAACTCAGGGGAAAATTCCCCGTTCCGCATACGAGGTCGCCAAGCTCTCGAGCGCGAGAGCATAGGCGGCGATCCGAGGATCGACCTTCTTCTCGGCGGCGTAAAACATCGTCCGCTGATAGGCGCGGCGCATCATGTGGAGCAAGCGGCGCTGCACTTCTTCGAGATCCCAATGTTCGCTATTTCGGTTCTGGACCCACTCGTAGTAGCTGACGGTCACGCCCCCCGAGTTCGCGAGAACATCTGGAATGATCGGAATTCCGCGGTCCCTGAGCACCGCTTCGCCAATCGGGTTGACCGGCCCGTTCGCGCCCTCGGCAACGAGCCGGACGCGAAGCGCGTTGGCCTCTTTCTCGCCGACTTGGTTCTCGAGCGCAGCTGGGATGAAAAGGTCGGCCGAGGTTTCGAAGAACTCGTCTCGGGTGATTCTTTCGCCACGAGGATAGCCTTCGATCGAGCCATTGGCCTCGACGTAGTCCTGGAGCTTGTGGGCGTTCAACCCCTCGTCGTTGCGGAGGTAGCCGCTGTGGTCTCCTGTCGCAATCGTCGATACGCCGAGCTTCGAAAGCAACAAAGCCGCGTTCGAGCCGACGTTGCCAAAGCCCTGCACGATGGCGGTCGCGCCCTCGAGATCGAACCTCCGCTCCCGCGCCCATTCTTTGATGCAGTGAACGACGCCCTGGCCCGTGGCCTTCTCACGCCCCTCCGAACCGCCGGCATTGACGGTCTTTCCGGTGACGACGGCACGTTGATCGTTCTTCTCATAGGTGGGGCCGGTATTCATGTACGTATCCATCATCCACACCATCGTCGTGGCGTTCGTGCCGACGTCGGGTGCCGGGATGTCATGAGCTGGCCCGATGTTGCTGCCTAGGGCGTGTGTGAAGCGGCGGGTGATCCTCCGAAGCTCGTCCTCGGAGTGGTCTCGCGGATTGAACTTGATGCCACCTTTGGCGCCGCCGAAGGGAATCCCGAAAAGCGCGCTCTTCCACGTCATTTGCATGGCAAGGGCCTTGAGCTCGTCGAGACTGACGTCTTCGTGGTATCGCACGCCGCCCTTGTAGGGACCCATCACGTTGTTGTGCTGAATGCGGTAGCCCTTGAAGAGGCGGTTACGCCCATCGTCCATGCGAACGGGGAAATGCACGATGAGCTCGTTCTTCGGCTCCGCGAGGATTTCACGCACGTGGTCAGGCAGACCCATGACCTCGGACGCCCGGTCGAGATATCCCTGGACAACCTGGAAGAAGCCGTATTCCTCGAGCGCGCCCACTGCCTCTAACGATGCCACACCCTGCACTAGGTGGTCACCAAATTGTGCGCAGAAAATGCGCTCGAATAGCGCCTCGCGAAAGAAATACGCCTCGTGATGAAAAGCGCTCTCAACTGGGAGGGCGCGCTTGTTTTCACCAATTTCATGCGGTTACAGTCGCTCCCCTGGGGGCCGAGCTTCCGGCGCAACCTTTGCTTACACACAGCGAGGAGGCAGCGATGGACGGAGCGAGTAGTGATCTGTGTCGCGAGTTGGAGGCGCGCGGAGTATCGCGCCGCGAGTTCCTGGGCTTCTGCTCCGCGATGGCCGTAATGATCGGTTTGCCGAAGAGCGCGGCCGCGGCGATAGCGGACGCCCTCGAGAACAAGCCTAAACCCACCTTGGTGTGGCTCGAGTTCCAAGACTGCGCGGGCAACACGGAGTCGTTCCTTCGCTCGAGTAAGCCGACTGCTGCCGAAGTCGTGCTCGATCTTCTTTCGATCGACTACCACGAGACGATCATGGCCGCGGCGGGACATCAATCCGAGCAGGCGCTCGAGTCCGTCGTCAAGAACAAGAAGGGCCAGTACATCGCCGTCGTCGAAGGGTCGATTCCGACCGGAGCGAACGGCGCCTATTGTACGATCGGCGGGAAGTCCGCCCTTCAGATCGCGAACGAGGTATGCAGCAATGCGGCTGCTGTGATCGCGGTCGGCACCTGCGCCACGTTTGGAGGGCTTCCAGCCGCGTCGCCGAATCCCACGGGTGCGTTGGGTGTGGCCGATGCAGTTCCTGGAATCAAGACCCAGATCAATCTCTCTGCTTGCCCGGTGAACGCCGAAAACCTCACGGCCACCATCGTCTACTTCCTCACCTATGGACGCTGGCCGGCGACCGATGCGCTGAAACGACCCCTCTTTGCCTACGGGAAGTCGATTCACGACAACTGCGAGCGGCGAGCACACTACGACGCCGGCCAATACGTCGAGAAGTGGGGCGATGAGGCGCACCGCCAGGGGCACTGCCTCTACAAGATGGGCTGCAAAGGGCCGGTGTCCTTCCAAAATTGCCCAAACGTAGGCTGGAACGACAACACGAGCTGGCCCATCGCGTGCGGCCATGGCTGCATCGGCTGCGCCGAGCCCGATTTCTGGGACAAGATGACGCCTTTCTACGCCCACCTTCCGGGCTTCCCGGGCTTTGGCAGGGCCTCGAACATCGACAAGGTCGGTTTCTGGGGAACCGTCGGCGTCTTCACCGCGTTTGGAACGCACACGCTGGTCCAACTCGGGAAGAAGCTCGTCGGGCATGGCGGTGAAGACAAGCCCGTAGACCCCACCCAAGGCTCGGAGGGAGGTGACGCATGACTCATATCGTCGTCGATCCGGTAACGCGCATCGAGGGTCACCTACGCATCGAGGCGGAGGTCGAAGGAGGGCAGGTATCGAACGCCTGGTCGTCCTCGACGATGTTTCGAGGGATCGAGATCATCTTGCAGGGTCGCGACCCGCGCGATGCCTGGGCCTTCACTCAACGGATTTGCGGAGTATGCACGACGGTGCACGCGATTGCGTCGATTCGCGCGGTCGAAAACGCGATCGGGGCAAAACCGCCACCCAATGCCCGCATCTTGAGGAACCTGATCATCGCGTCGCAGTGCATCCAGGATCACGTGATCCATTTCTATCATCTACACGCGCTCGATTGGGTCGATATCGTGTCGGCGCTGAAGGCCGATCCGGCGGCGACATCGACGCTGGCTCAGTCGATCTCGAATTGGCCAAAGTCGAGCACGAATTACTTCAAGGGGATCCAAGACCGCATCAAGGGGCTCGTGGATCGTGGTCAGCTTGGCCCGTTTGGGAACGCATATTGGGGTCATCCCGCCTACAAGCTCCCGCCGGAGGCCAATCTCATGGCGGTCGCACACTACCTCGAGGCCCTCGATTGGCAGCGCGAATTCATCAAGATGCATGCGATTTTGGGAGGGAAAAACCCACATCTGCAGAGCTTCTTGGTGGGAGGCATGGCGACCCCGGTCGACCCAAATGCCCAGGCTGCCTTGAACGTGCACTCGATCGCCGCCTTCAAAAACATGATCGCTGGCGCGAAGCAGTTCGTGAGCCAGGTCTACATCCCGGACCTGTTAGCGGTCGCTTCGTTCTACAAGGACTGGGCTGGGTACGGTGCTGGCGTCGGGAACTACATGGTCTACGGCGAGTACCCGCTCAATGACGAATCGAACTCACCGCTGTTTTTACCATCGGGTGTCATTCGCAACCGCGACATCTCGAAGGTCGAGGCGTTTGATGCGTCGAAGATCACCGAGCACGTCAAGCACTCGTGGTACGACTACGCGGCCGGCGATGACCAGGCACTTCACCCATCGGAGGGCGAAACCAAGCCGAACTACACCGGGCCGGAGCCACCTTACGAGCGCCTCAACACCTCGGAGAAGTACTCTTGGCTGAAATCGCCCCGTTACGACGGTTTGCCGATGGAGGTCGGCCCGCTCTCGCGGATGCTGGTTTCGTACGTGCAGGGGCACGAGCAGGTAACCGCCCTGGTTAACGCCGTCCTCAAGAAGCTCGAGGTCGGGCCTGAGGCCTTGTTCTCGACGCTCGGGCGAGTTGCGGCACGCGGGATCGAAACCCAGGTCCTCGTCGACAAGATCGGCGACTGGGTCGACGAGCTCGCGGCCAACATGGGCAGCGGCGAGCTTCGCATCCACGACAACAGCAAATGGGAGCCGAGCTCCTGGCCAAAGGAGTCGACCGGCGCCGGGTTCCACGAGGCGCCACGCGGCGCGCTCGGTCACTGGGTGCAAATCAAGGACGCCAAGATTAACCGCTATCAGTGCGTCGTTCCAAGCACCTGGAACGCCGGGCCGCGCGACGCCGGGGACGCCCCTGGTCCCTACGAAGCCGCCCTGGTGGGAACACCGGTCGCGGACCCCGAACAACCGATCGAGATCCTTCGTACCGTGCATTCGTTCGATCCCTGCATGGCCTGCGGCGTGCACGTGGTCGATCCTGGAGGGCGCGAGGTCACTCGCGTGAAGGCGAGATGACACCGCCAACGACGACGGCCGGAGGCGCTCGCCCCGCGGTCAGCTATCGAGCCAAAGACGAGACTGGCGGGCTCGAGCGTGTCTACGTGTGGGATGTCGTCGTGCGCCTGACGCATTGGATCATCATGCTCGCAATCCTGATCCTGGCGTTCACTGGTATCTACATCGGAAAGCCGTTCTTCATCCCCACAGGTGCAGAAGACCAACAGTTCGTGATGGGGACGGTGAAGGTCGTCCACTCCTATACGGCAATCGTCTTCACGCTTGCGGTGCTGCTCCGTGTCGGCTGGATGTTCGTAGGTCCCTACTACGCGCGATGGCACCAATTCGTGCCGGCCAGCCCGCGACGGCGGCGCGACGTGTGGCGCATGCTCAAGTTCTACACCTTCCTCAGTCGCGACCCCCCGTTGAACGTGGGTCACAACCCTCTTGCCGGGCTCACGTATCTCCTCGTGTTTGCGCTCTACTTCGTGATGATCGTCACTGGGCTCGCGATGTATTCCGTGGGTGCCGGGGTGTCGTACATGAAGATGTGGGACTTCCTCCTTCCGATCCTCGGGGGTGCTCAGACTGCACGGTGGATTCATCACATCACCATGTGGTTGCTCCTCGGCTTCTTCGCCCACCACATTTGGAGCGCGATTCTGGTCTCTCGAGCCGAGGGACATGGCCTCATCGATTCGATGTTCAGCGGCTACAAGTTCCTTCCTCGTTCATGGCGCAACCGCGATGAGTGAGCGAACGCCGGTGCTGGTGCTCGGGCTTGGAAACGTCGTTTGCCAAGACGATGGCGCCGGCATCGCCGCGATCCACAAGCTCATCCGGGAATACGAGCTGCCCGACGGCGTGTTGGCGCTCGACGGAGGTACGCTCGGCCTCTCGCTCTTGCCGCTGGTCGATAGCGCGGAGCAGGTGATCATGGTCGATGCGATCCGCGCGGAGGGAGCACCTGGAACGCTCGTTCGCATCGAGGGTGACGAGGTCGGCCCCGCTGTGTACGAGCGTTTGTCGCCCCATCAAATCGGGGTCGCAGACCTACTCGCAGGGGCAAGCCTGCTCGACCGCTACCCAGACCGCGTGGTCTTGATCGGCGTCGTGCCGGAAAGCATCGAGCTCGGCCTCGGCCGTACCCAAGCGGTCGAAGCCAGCATCCCGGATCTGGTCGAGCGAGTCGTCGAGGAGCTCCGCGCACTCGGTTATTCCCCCGTGCGACGAGAATGGGATCGCCATGAGGACAGTACACGGAGCGCTGATCATGTCGCTCGCACTCTCGGCGTGTAACGGGGGCGAGCAAGCCGTCCCCACCGAGTATCGGAACCTCCCGGTGCCTGCCAACCTCCTCGCCTCGGACGAGGCGCGCGAGCGGGGGCGCGCGATTTTTCGGGAGAAGTGCGCTTTGTGTCATGGCGTTCGCGCCGATGGAAAAGGAAGCCGCCGAGAGGGGCTCTCTGGACAGCCCGTGAGCTTTCGAAGCAAGGAGTGGCGCGAGTCTGCGACTCCACGGGGCGTCTACGCGGTCGTGAGCGAGGGACAGCGCGGCACCTCGATGCCGGCGTGGCCGACGCTGACCAACGAAGAGAAATGGGAGGTCGTCAGTTACGTTCTGAGCGTCGCGGGAGACGGGCCATGAACGAGGGTTGCCGAATCGAGGTCCGCGGCACCGTGCAAGGCGTCGGGTTTCGACCCTGGGTGTATCGGTTGGCGCGTCGCGCCGGACTGGCCGGCCGGGTTCGAAACCACCCCGAGGGCGTGACGATCGAGGCCTTTGGAGGCGCGCGGTCGTTGGAGTCTTTTGTTCAATGGTTGAAACAAGATACGCCGGCATCTGCTCGCATCCGAGAGCTCCACCTTTCGAGGATCCCGGCAGAGTCTCCGGAGGACTTCGTGATCGAGCCAAGCGAGAAGACCGGTGTCCGAGCTCTTTCGATCCCGCCGGACCTCGCAACTTGCGCGAAGTGCGAAGAGGAGGTCCTCGACCCGAGCGATCGTCGATACCGCTACCCTTTCACGAACTGCACTGAGTGCGGTCCACGTTTCACGATCACCACCGACGTTCCGTACGATCGGCGAGCGACGACGATGCGCGATTTTGCGCTCTGCCCATCGTGCCAACGAGAGTTCCACGATGTCATGGACCGGCGCTTTCACGCGCAACCCAACGCCTGCCCCGAATGTGGACCCAAACTCTCGCTATGGGCCTCTGACGGCACGCCGATGCACGTCGATGATCCTTTAGCGGCTTCAGTCGCCTTGATCCGTGAGGGAACGGTTGTCGCTATCAAAGGCTTGGGAGGTTTTCATCTGGCCTGCGACGCGGCCGATGCGCAAGCCGTGAGGAGGCTTCGGGCGCGAAAACATCGTGACGAAAAACCGTTTGCCGTGATGGTGCGCGACCTCGCGACTGCGAGGCTCCTGTCGAGCCTGACCGCTGAGGAGGAATCCCTGCTCGCGTCCCCGGAGAGGCCGATCGTCTTGGTCACGCGCAGGCCCGAGGCTCCGCTGGCCTTCGAGGTGGCTCCGGAATCCCCAATTTTGGGGCTTTTCTTGCCCTATACACCGCTCCACCATTTGCTTCTGAGCGAGGCCGATCGACCGCTGGTCATGACCTCGGCCAACATCGCCGGCGAGCCGATCTGCAAGGATAACGAAGAGGCCGCTCAGCGACTGGGCGGTATTGCCGACGCCTTCTTGGTGCACGACCGCGACATTGCCATGCGTTGCGACGATTCAGTTGCTCGAGTGATCGCAGGGCAACCGACTGTCTTTCGTCGGTCGCGTGGATTCGTTCCGAGGCCATTCAAGCTCGAGGAGCGGATCGACCGCCCAGTGCTGGCCTGTGGTGCACACCTCAAGAACACGTTTTGCATTGCCGTCGAAGACACGGCCTACTTCGGTCCGCACGTCGGAGATCTCGAATCCCTCGCGGCGATGGAGTTTTTCGAGGAGGCCGTCGATCGCATGCAAACGATTCTTTCGGTCGAGCCGGAGGTGGTCGCCCACGACCTCCACCCTGGCTACCTCTCGACGCGCTACGCGAAAGCACGCGGGGCTCATGCGACGGTCGGCGTGCAGCACCACCACGCCCACGTAGTGAGCGCGATGGCGGAGCACGGCCTGCAAGGACCCGTGCTCGGCGTGGCGTACGACGGCACGGGCTACGGGGACGATGGCACAGCGTGGGGCGGCGAGTTTCTGCTCTGTTCTGCGCGTCATTTCACGCGTCTTGCGACGTTTCGACCGATTAAGCTGCCCGGTGGAAACACCGCCATGCGCGAGGTGTGGCGGGTAGGGCTCAGTCTGCTTCACGACGCGTTTGGTGGCGATCCGCCGATCGATGAGTTCCCGGTGCTCCAACACATCCCCGGGGAATCGATTCGGGTGGTCACGCAGATGATCGATCGCAACCTCAACGCCCCGCAGGCGCATGGGGTGGGCCGTTACTTCGACGCAGTGGGATCGTTGGCGCTGAGTCGCCCGGAATCGACGTTCGAGGGGCAGGTCGCCGTGGCCTGGAACGTGATCGCAGACCTGTCCGAACGAGCATCGTATCCCTTCGAGATCGATCGCACCCAGGTCGTCGAGGTCATCGACCTTCGACCGATGGTGCGGGCAATCGTCGAAGAGGTGTCGAGCGACGTCGCCTCGAGCACGATCTCGGCCAAGTTCCACAACACGCTGATACGAGCTACAGGCGCAGTAGTGCGCGGCCTGGTTCCCGTAGTCGGGCGCCTACCTGTGGTGTTGACCGGCGGGGTCTTTCAGAACCCGTTCCTGACCGAGGGCGTTTTAGCCGAGTTGCAGGGTGAATTTCGGTGCTTCACGCATTCCGAAGTCCCGCCGGGAGACGGCGGGCTCGCCCTCGGACAGATCTTGATCGCCAATGCAATCGCGACGGAAGGTGCGAGCGGATGTGCTTAGGGGTTCCAGGCCAAGTCGTCGAAGTCAACCGTGAACGCAACACCGCGACGGTGGACTTTTGGGGTGTGAAGAAAGAGGTGCGCCTCGAGGTCTGCGACGCTCCGGTGGTGCCTGGCGACTACATCCTCAATCACGTTGGGTTTGCAATTCGTCGGATCCCTCCCGAGGAGGCGGCAGAAACCCTTGCTCTCTACGACGAGCTCCTGCGTCTCGCAGATGACCAAGACCTGATGACCCAAGACGTACGCTCCGAGATCGACGCCGCACCCTACGCCGCACCTTCACCAGAGGAGGCCTCTGATGCTTCCGAATGACACGCTTCATCAGCTGAAGTTTCGTGATCCGGCTCGGGCCCGGGCTTTGCGAAAGGCACTCGAGCAGTTGGTGGCTCACGCCGACCACGCCCCGGTGTCGGTGATGCATGTCTGCGGAAGCCATGAGCAGGCGATCGCGAAGTTCGGTCTGAGAGCCGCATTCCCCCGCGATTTGCAGGTGATCATGGGCCCTGGCTGCCCGGTTTGTGTGACCGACGTGCCCGAAGTCGACGAAGCGGTGGCCCTCGCTAAACAGGGCGTCCGAATCGCGTCTTACGGCGACATGCTTCGAGTGCCGGGTACCTCCCAATCACTCGCCGACGCCAAAGCCGATGGCGCCCATGTCGACGTCGTATACAGCGTGACAAAAGCGGTCGACCTCGCCCGCGATATCGACGAAGAGCTGGTCTTCTTTGCGTCTGGTTTCGAAACGACCGCCGTTGCAACTGCGGCGGTCTTGCTCGACGATCCACCGGACAATTTCTCGGTTCTGTCTGCACACAAATACATCCCGCCGGTGATGGAGATCGTCGCCGAGATGCCCGAAACCAAGATCGAAGGCTTCCTCGCTGCGGGCCATGCAGCCACGATCACAGGCTCCGCAGTTTTCGAAAAGTTCGTCGGGCGGCATCGCCTCCCGGTGGTCGTCGCTGGTTTCGAGCCGCTGGACGTTCTTGCAGGCCTGGTCCGATTGCTGGAGTTGATCAACGCTGGAGAGGCCAAGGTCGAAAACGCCTATCCGCGATGCGTGACCAGGGAAGGCAATACCCACGCGCAAGAGCTCCTTTGGCGCGTTTTTCGGCCTACCGGAGGCCGCTGGCGCGGCATTGCGCACGTACCCAATGGGAACCTTCGGTTGCGTGACGAATTTGGCCAGTACGATGCGAGAAAACGCTTCACGATAGACGCGTCTTCGCTGTGGAGCTACGCACCTCAAAAGCTCGTTCAGCAATGTCAGTGCGGCGACATCATGGCCGGGATCGCCTCGCCCACC
>JBFICQ010000010.1:0-29726 GCA_041581895.1 Polyangiales bacterium
AAACGGGCGTCACGATCACCGCCGACGGCTTCAATCCGACTGTGTTGGCGCAAACTACGAACGCAGATTTCCTGCCTGACCAGACGACCACGATGTTGACCGAAACGGTCGCTGGCGCACTTTCGCTTGTCCTCGACATCGACTACCCACCTGTTGGTACAGGCGTCATCGGGCTCACCAGCCTCTTCTCCCCGCCGGGCGGGGCGGGAGGCGGGATTCCTGGGGCGACTTATGAGCTCACCGAGGGGACCGGCACACGCTACTACATCTTCGAAAATGGCTTTCCGACCTACGAGCTCACGGCGACATCGTCGTTTGGGGGTGGCGGTTTCGTCGAGGTGGCCCCTGGGGTCGTCGAAATCGACATAGGCGGCGCTGGCGATTGCGGAACTTCGCAGGCTTGGCCAGGAACCACCGCCACCAGCATCCGGCTTCCGGTGCAAGACGGCGCGATCACATTTGGCTTCGTGTTCTGTGACACGGTGGGCGTTACCGCCACCGTGGTCGGTGCCGAAGAAGTGTTTGGTGCCACGACCCCAGTCGAAGGCGCGGAGGTTTGTCAGGATGGCACCGACAACTGCGCGACCACCAATGCCGATGGACAGGCGACGCTTCAAATACCCGGCAACCAGGAGTTCGCCTATGCGGTCACACCACCGTCGGGCTTCTTTCCGCTGCTGTCGCCACAGGTTAGCGACAGCGACATATCGCTCTCGCCGACTTTCACGGTTTTCGCGGAGTCCACCCTTGCGGCGTTTGCCGTGCTCCTCGATACCGAATGGCCTCCGACGACGGGTCTGGTCGGTATGGGGATATGGCAGAATCCGTTCCCCGAGTTGACCGGCCTACCCGCTGTGAGCCTCGAGCTCATTGAAGGGACGGGCGTATCGTATTACTTTACCGAGTCCAATGTTCCGGACAGGACGTTGACCGAGACCACGAGCAGTGGTGTGGGCGGCTTCATCGAGGCAAGTGAAGGCACTCTCGAGGTGGGCCTCTCCGGAGCGCAAAACTGCGAACGACCCTACAGTGCTTGGCCCGGAGCGGCTGCGAATCAGTTCCGATGTCCGAGCCGGGTCGGATTCCTGACCGTTCCCGCCGTCTGGTGCGACGCCGCGCCATAGGCGAGTTGGCAAGACCCACACCGCTAAACGGCGGTCCAATGGAGAAGGTCGCTCAGCGGTTCACCGCGACGCGCCCTGTCACAGAGACGGCCCCTGTCGGTGCTTCGGTGGGCGGGACAGGGGTCGAACCTGCGACATCCGGCTTGTAAGGCCAGCGCTCTACCGCTGAGCTACCCGCCCAAAGGGCCCGGAGCATGACGGACGCTGAACGCGGTGTCTACTGGCGCGCGCCGGGCGGCTCGACCGTGGGCTCGGGAACGTCTTCTTCGTCTGGCTCGTCGGGTGTGATGAGCCGACCCTGCCGGTATTCGATCGGGCGCACCGCGTGGTCGCCGAAAAGGGCATCGGGGTCGCTGAGGACCAAAGCCTGCCGGAGGACCTCGTCCATGTGCTCGACGAGGACGATGCGGAGCGCGTTGAGCACCCGCCGCGGGATCTCTTTGAGGTCCTTTTGGTTCTCTTTCGGAATCAAGACGACGTCGATCTCGGCGCGATGTGCGGCCAAGAGCTTTTCTTTGAGGCCTCCGATCGGAAGGATTCGACCGCGGAGGGTGATCTCGCCGGTCATCGCAACCGTCCTGCGAACCGGGATCTTGAGAAGCGCGCTCGCGATGCCGGTCGCCATGGTGATGCCGGCGCTCGGCCCGTCCTTGGGCACGAAGTTTGGAAAGTGGATGTGGATGTCGTAGCGCGAGTGGAAGTCTTCTTCGAGACCGAGGACCTTCTGCCGGGAGCGGATGTAGCTCATCGCCGCTTGCGCGGATTCCTGCATGCCCTTTTCGAGCAGGCCCGTGATGTGAAGCTTGCCTTTGCCAGGGACGACCGCCACCTCACATTCCAGGATCGAGCCCCCAAACGCGTTGACGGCCAGCCCGTTGGTCAGGCCCACGTGGTCCTTCTCGTTGGTTTTGTCGGGGCGGTACTTCGGGACGCCGAGGAATTCTGCGATGTCTTTCGCCTCGACGCGGTAGCTCTTGGTCTTGGCCTCTTCGCCGTCTTTCAAGACCTGCCGCGCGATCTTCCGGCAGATGCTGCCGATTTCGCGCTCGAGGTTCCGAACTCCGCTTTCCATGGTGTAGTAGTGGATGATCTGCCGAATCGCGTTCTCGGTGATGTCGACGTCGACCTCACTCAGGCCGGCGTTCTCGCGCTGCCTCGGGACGAGATACCGCGTCGCGATGTTGAGCTTCTCGAACTCGGTGTAGCCGCTGATCTCGAGGATCTCCATGCGGTCACGTAGCGGGAGCGGAATGCCTTGAAGGGTATTCGCCGTCGTTATGAACATCACGTCCGAAAGGTCGTAGTCGAGGTCGAGGTAGTGGTCGTTGAAGCTGTGGTTCTGCTCCGGGTCAAGGACTTCGAGCAGGGCCGATGCCGGGTCGCCTCGGAAGTCCGATGACATCTTGTCGACCTCGTCGAGCAGGAACACCGGGTTGTTGGTGCCGATCTTGCGAAGCGATTGAATGAGGCGGCCGGGGAGGGCGCCGATGTACGTCCGACGGTGTCCCCGGATCTCCGCTTCGTCGCGCACCCCGCCGAGCGACAGCCGAACAAACTCACGGCCGGTGGCCCGCGCGATGCTCCGTGCGAGCGAGGTCTTGCCGACGCCCGGCGGCCCCACCAGACACAACACGGGGCCTTTGAGCTTTTTCACCAGGGCCTGCACGGCCAGGTATTCTACTATCCGTTCCTTGGGCTTTTTGAGACCGTAGTGGTCTTCGTCGAGGATCTCTTCAGCCGCATCGATGTCGTAGTTCTCCTCGGTCTTGTCGGCCCAAGGGAGCGCCAACACCCAGTCGATGTAGTTGCGGATGACCGTCGCTTCTGCGCTCATCGGCTGCATCATCTTGAGCTTCTTGAGCTCTTTGCGCGTCTTGAGGTGCGCCTCTTTGGTGAGCTTCTTTTGTTTGAGCTGTTGCTCGAGCTCTTGAATCTCGCTTTTGAACTCGTCGCGTTCGCCGAGCTCCTTCTGAATGGCCTGCATTTGCTCATTCAGGTAGTACTCCTTCTGCGTCTTCTCCATTTGCTTCTTGACGCGTGAGCGGATCTTCTTTTCGACTTGGAGGATCTCGATCTCCGCGTTCATGAGCTGGAACAAGCGCTCGAGGCGCTTGGCGGGGTCGACTGTCTCGAGGATTTGCTGACGGTCGGCGAGCTTGATGCTGGTCAGGTGCACGACGACGGTGTCCGCGAGCCTCGAGGGATCGTCGATGGTCTGTACCGTCATCAGCATCTCAGGGGCGATGCGCTTGTTGAGCTTCGCGTACACGTCGAAGGCCGACTGCACAGAGCGAATCAACGCCTCGACCTCGACGTTCGCTGCATAAATCTCTTCGACCGGCTCGGTGGCACACAGGAAGTAGTCGTCACTCGGAAGGAACTGCGAGATCCGCGCGCGGCGCTTCCCCTCGACGAGCACTTTGACCGTGCCGTCCGGAAGGCGCAGCAGTTGGATGATCGTTCCGACGGTGCCGACCTCGAAGATATCCTCCGGTGTCGGGTCGTTGGTCTTGGCCTTCTTCTGTGCGGCCAGCAGGATCTCTTTGTCCTGCCCCATCGCCTCTTCGAGGGCATTGATCGATCTCTCGCGCCCCACGAACAAGGGCACCACCATGTGCGGGAAGACGATGATGTCACGCAAGGGAAGAAGCGGATACACATCGCCCTTCGGCGCACCTGCGCCAAGATTGTTTTCGTCGTTGTCGGTACGGTGAAAGAACATCGCTCTACTCAGTCCCACACGGTGCAGGGGTGGGCGGCGAGGCCCGCATTAGGCGAGCTCCGCCTCTTCCTTTTCGTAGACGATGAGCGGTGTCTCGCCGGAGGCGATCACTTCTTCGTTGACGACGACCTCACGGATGTCCGCCTGGGATGGGACGTCGTACATGATATCGAGCATCGACTTTTCCATGATGGCACGCAGACCACGCGCACCCGCATTCCGCTTGAGCGCCTCTCGGGCCACGGCATGCAGGGCGCCTTTGGCGAACTTGAGCTTCACGCCATCCATCTCGAAAAGCTTCTGGTACTGCTTGACCAGGGCGTTTTTGGGCTTGGTTAGGATATCGACCAGGGCGCCCTCGTTCAGCTCGTGGAGCGTCGCGATGACGGGCAGACGGCCGATGAACTCTGGAATCAACCCGCCGCGCAGCAGATCTTCGGGCTCGACGCGCTCGAGAAGGGCGCCGATTTTCTTGTCTTTGCGGGACGGGATGTCGGCCCCAAACCCGAGCGTGCGCTCTCCGATGCGGCGCTCGATGACCTCGTCAAGGCCCACGAATGCGCCGCCGCAGATGAAGAGAATGTTGGCGGTGTCGATCTGCAAAAAGTCCTGTTGGGGGTGCTTGCGACCGCCCTTGGGTGGGACGTTGGCGATCGTGCCTTCGATGATCTTCAGCAGTGCCTGCTGAACGCCCTCGCCGCTGACGTCACGCGTGATCGATGGGTTGTCCCCCTTGCGGGCGACCTTGTCGATTTCGTCGATGTAGACGATGCCACGCTGGGCGCGCTCGACGTCGTGGTCGGCATTTTGCAGGAGCTGAACGATGATGTTCTCGACGTCTTCGCCAACGTAGCCTGCCTCGGTCAGGGTCGTCGCGTCCGCAATCGCGAACGGCACGTTGAGGATGCGAGCCAAAGTCTGTGCGAGAAGCGTCTTACCAGAGCCCGTGGGCCCCAGAAGAAGGATGTTCGACTTCTGCAACTCGACGTCGTCGGTGGCGACTTTCGAGTCGATGCGCTTGTAGTGGTTGTGTACGGCGACCGAGAGGATCTTCTTGGCCCGCTCTTGCCCGATGACGTATTCGTCGAGGATCTCTTTGATCTCGGCCGGCTTGGGAAGGGGAGTCGTCGTCGTGAGCGATTCCTCGCGTTCGACTTCCTCCGCAATGATGTCGTTGCACAGCCCGATGCACTCGTCGCATATGTAAACCGTCGGGCCGGCGATGAGCTTCTTCACCTCTTTCTGTGATTTCCCACAGAAGGAGCATTGAAGGTTACCGTGTCCGTCGTCTCGCCTGCGATCCACCATCTACCTACTTCGGTGAGTCTAGCGTCCTGCTCGATTTCCGGCAAGCACCTGGAGACGCGCTTCCACTGCGTTTTACGGTTTATTCGTCCGACTGAGGGGCGATCACCTCGTCGATCAAGCCGTACTCTCGGGCCTCTTCGGCCGACAGATAGCGATCGCGTTCCGTGTCTTCCTTAATACGTTCGGTCGTCTGCCCTGTATGCTTGGCCAGGATCGTGTTCATTTGTTCACGAAGTTTCAGAATCTCTCGTGCATGGATCTCGATATCGGTCGCCTGGCCGCGTATTCCGCCTAGAGGCTGGTGGATCATGATGCGGCTATTTGGAAGGCACTTTCGCATTCCTTGCGTGCCGGACGCGAGGATCCAGGCGGACATCGATGCCGCCTGGCCGAGGCAAACCGTCGAAACGGGTGACCGAACATACTGCATGGTGTCGTAAATCGCGAGCCCTGCTGTAATCGAGCCGCCCGGACTGTTGATGTATAGCGTAATCTCTTTGTCCGGATCATCGCTCTCGAGAAAAAGCATCTGCGCGATGATGGCGTTTGCGACATCGTCGTTGACCTCGGTCCCAAGGAAGATGATGCGGTCTTTGAGCAAGCGGCTGAAGATGTCCCATTGACGCTCGCCGCGGTGCGTCGTTTCCACCACCCAGGGCATGTACATCTGTCCGATCGTTGGCTCACTCATGACTCTTCCCCTTCGTCCGCCTCGTCTTCGGAGGCCGCCTCAGAAGCCTCCTGCGTTTGGGGAGGCGCCGGTGGCTCTCCCTCCTTGATCTTGGCTCGCTCGGTCAAAAGCGCCATCACCTTTTCTTCCAAGAGCTCCGACTCGAGAGCGTCTCGTTGGGCCTCCTGGTACTCGGCTTTGACTTTGGCCACGTGCTTGCCGGTCTGATCGGCGATCTCCTGAAACTTGGCGTTCAGATCGGCCTCGGTCACTTCGATGCCCTCTTGGCGCGCCAGGCTTCCAAGCAAGATACCCGCCTGCACCCGCCGCTGGGCCCGCTCCTCGAGCCCTTTGAAGAAGTCTTCTCCGGGGGCGCCCGCCTGTCCGGTGAGCTGCATCAGCTGCGCCATCTCGTACATCATCATCTGCTGCTGCTGTTGGACCATCGACGGTGGCACGGGGATGTCGTTGTGCTCGATCAGGCTGGTGACGAGCTGCTCTTTGACCTCCGCCTCAGCACGTCGCTTCTCGTTTTGCTCGAGGCGTTCGCGGATCTCGAGGCGAAGCTCGAGGAGTGTTTCGTAGTCGCCGCAGTCTTTCGCGAACTCGTCGTCGAGCTCGGGCAGCAGCTTTTCGTGGAGCTCTTTGGCCGTCACCGTGAACACCGCGGTCTTGCCTCGCAGGTCTTGGTTTGGGTGATCGTCTTCGAACGCGACCTCGATGGTCTTCTCGTCACCGGGCTGCATTTTAAGGAGCCCCTCTTTGAGCGCCGGTAGCAGTTGGGCGTCGCCGATCTCGACCTGCCTGCTCTTGGCGCCAAGCTGCTCTTTCACCTCGCCGTCGACCGACACCTCGTAGTCGATGGTGATCAAGTCTCCCTCTTGCGCGGGACGCATCGGGTCGGGGACCTGAATCTCGGCGTGTTGGTGGCGCAGGCGCTCGACCTCGGCATCGATCTCTTCGGTGGGCAAGTCGATCGGCCGCCGCCAAGCTGCGATCCCCTCGGTGAGGACTTTGTCGATTTTGGGTCGTACTTCGACCTTGGCCTTGAAGGTGAGAGGCTTGCCTTGCTGGAGCTCGGGCGCTCGTTCCATTTCGGGCTGCGACACGATGTGAAGCTCGTGCTCCTGCACCGCCTGCATCAGACCCTGCTCGACCAGCGTGCCGGTCACCTGAGCCTTGACTTGCCGTCCGTAGACCTGCTGGACGACGTTCTTGGGTGCCTTGCCGGGTCGGAAGCCTCGGATGCGCGCCGTCTTGCCGATCTCCCGGTAGGTGTCGTTGAGGTCTTTTTGGATTCGCTCCCAGGGAACTTCGACGGTGACCTCGAAGAGGACCGGGCTGATCTCTCGAATTTCAGATTGCATTGGACCCTAGGCGCGCTGTCGAGCGCGGTTCGTACTGCCCGGCCGCGAGAGCGTCAAGGTGCAGCCTTGACCACCGCCTTCTCACGGTGGAGCTCGACGAGCTCGATCCCGAGCGCCTGTGAAACCTCGAAAATCCGCTCATCACGGTAAAACTCTTCGAACACGATTCGCTTGATCCCCGCGTTGCAGATCGCCTTGAAGCAGTTCCAGCAGGGAGACGCGGTCACGTAGATCGACGCGCCGTCGATGCGGGCGCCGTTTTTCGCCGCCTGGATGATGGAGTTGATTTCGGCGTGGATCGTCCGGACACAATGGCCGTCTTCCATCATGTGGCCGGCCTCGTCGCAGTGGGGAAGGCCTCTCACCGAGCCGTTGTAGCCCGTGGACAAGATCGTCTTGTCGCGAACGATCACCGCACCAACCTGTTTGCGAGGGCAAGTCGATCGTGCAGCTACGACCACGGCGATATCCATGAAGTATTCGTCCCAAGAAGCGCGCGCCACTGGAGGTTCCTAGCCCGAGGCTCGAGCGCCGACAACCTCAATACACCGAATCGCGAATGCCCCGAGCAGGTCGCCGCCCCTGCAAGCTCCGCGCGAAGCTTGCGAAGGCCTTACGCACCGCCCGATGGAGACGAGGCGGAAGGTCCCGAACGATCAACACAGCACGGCCCCGACGCTCGACGAGCGAGGAGGAGCGTTTTGGGGCGACCCGCTCGGCTGCGCGATAGACCTCGATCGCGTCTGCCTCTGAATCCCAAGTCGTCCACCAGACGATCGCCGTCGCGTCGGCGCGTTGGTAGACGACCAGATGATCGCCACCCCATCCAGCGGCCGCGGCCTCATTGGTCCCGGTTCGCGAACCCTGACCGAGGTACACGCTGAGCTCGAGCTCTCCAAGAGTATCTTCCGCGATTCGTTGGTAGCCAGCCTGCTCGACAGCGCGAATGGGCGAGACCTCGAAGGCCTCCGCGCTTTCTGCCGCAGCGAACTTCTCGGGGTGCAGAACCTGCTCGGTGGTCGTGGGCGGATGTCGATGGGCTCGATTGACCGAGGGCCACCCACCCTTCGAGTACACCGTGGCGATGAGCTGCAAGCCGCGTAGGTAGGGCGCGACCAACGTCACCCGGAGAATTGCCGGAGCCTCATCGAGCTTTTCGCCTCGAACGAGGGTGTCGACATCGATGTGGGTCCCCATCTCTTGAATCCCGCGAGTGGCCACCGACAAGGGAATGCCCTGATCGCGCAGCGCATGGCCGAGCATCGCGAGCGTTGCATCGCCTTCGATGACCGCGCGAAAGGCATTGTCTGCGTCGGCCGTTCGCTTTCGATCGTAGGACTCGCCGAGTCCAAGGCGTTGATCTTGCAGCGCATGCACGAGCTCGTGGACCAGGACTAGCCGCGCCTCGTTGGTCTCTTCGGGCCCGAGCGCCCCGAGCAATCCCGCCATCACGTCGTCGCGAATGACCAGGCGGGTTTCCTTCGGATCGTAATAGCCGATCACCTGCTCGCTGAGCACTGCGGAAAAGAGAGCGCGCAGATCCGCGTCGGGGTCGATCAGACCGAGGGCGCCGTACAATAGTCGCGCGCGCTCGATTTCTTCATCTTCGATCTGATCGCGCAAGCTGCTCGCGATGGCGACTCCATCTTCGATCTCGATCGTGATCGGGCGCCGAAACCTCAGCTGTCGTATCGACTCGGCCGCGCGCGCCAGCTTTTCGATGGTGGCTCGCTCCTTCGGGGTTGCTTGCCGCCTGCGTCCCGGCTTCGGCCGCGACGGCTCCGAAGCCTCCACTGTGCTCGCTTCGTCGGCGGCATCCGGGGCGCTGAGCTCCGGTGGGGGCAGTGGTCTCGCTTGTCGATGGCAGCCGCTCAGGCAGAGCGCCACAACCAGACCGACGGCAAAACGGCTCATGATCCCTCGTCGACGGCCGCCACGATCAGCGGGCGCCTGCGGTGACTTCGAAGGACGAACCGACGCGTTGTTTCGATCGCGATCTCTTCGACTAGCTCAGGCCGGGTGAAGCGGCGTCCCGACAGCTTGTCGCGAACTTGGTCGGCGATTTTCTGCTCGAGCTGACGCCGGATCTCGACGCCAACGACTCCGCGCGCCAACACGCGAGGGACGCCTCGAAGCCTGCCGTCCTTCATCGTGATCCAGATGGTGACCAGCCCGCTCGAGGCCATCGCGCGGCGTTCCTCCAAGACTCCTTTGCCGAGCGGCTCCATTCGTTCGACGTAGACCCGCCCGACTGGAACCGACCCGGCCAATTCGAGCGAGTCGCGTGTCACCTCCAAAACACTTCCGTTTTCGACGAGCTCGATCTGTGCAATGCCCTCTTCGCGCGCGAGCTCCGCATGTCGACGAAGGTGGTGATGGGTGCCGTGCACGGGGACGAAGGCCTCTGGTTGTAAAAGGCGAAGCATCGATCGCTGCTCTTCGCGAGATCCGTGGCCGCTGGCATGGATCTCCGGGTGCTCCCGGCGAGTGACGACTTCGATTCCGCGCCGCTCAAACCGATTGATGAGATCGAGCACCGCAAGCTCGTTGCCGGGGATGATTCGCGACGAAAAGATTACGGTATCACCTTGCGAGAGCTGCAGATGGGGATGCTCTTCACGGGCGAGGCGCGTCAACGAAGAGCCGGGCTCCCCTTGGGTGCCACCTGTGATGATCATGATGTCGCGGCGGGGCAGGGCAGCCGCCTCTTCGACGGACACGAGCAACGAATCGACAGGGGGCACGAGATCGAGTGCGGTCGCCGCCTCGGTGTGTTTGTGCACCGACATTCCGAGGAGACAGACACGTCGGCCGCGTGCTTTCGCGATTCGGAGGGCTGCGCGCAGTCGGAACACGTTGGACGAGAACGTCGCGACGACCACTCGCTGCGGTGAGCGCGCGACCCAGTCTTCGAGCGCGACTTCAGCCGTCCGCTCCAGCCCGGAGGTACCTTCGACGTCTGCCCCGGTGGAGTCGCTGAACAAGAGTCGAACGCCCTCCCGAGCGGCTACCTCCAGCCGCTCGCGATCGAAACGCTGGCCGGCGCAGGGGTCCGACTCGATCTTGAAGTCACCCGTATGCACGACAGTGCCGATTGGAGTCTCCAAAATGAGCCCTGTCGCATCTGCGATTGAGTGATGAACCCCGAATCTTTCGATCGTGAACGACCCCACGTCGAAACGGCTGCCAGCGCTCCCAACCCGCAGGTCGACGTCGTCCATGCGATGCTCCGCGAGGCGATCTTGGATCAGCGCCGCCGCATAGGGTGGCGCATAGACGGGCACACGAACGCGCTTCAGTAGGTAGGGCAGCGCGCCGATGTGATCCTCGTGGCCGTGCGTGATGACGATCGCCCGCAATTGGTCACCCTGCCGCTCGAGCCAAGAAAAATCAGGGTGGACCATCTCGGCGCCAAGCTCGTCGACGAACCCCACGCCGCAGTCGATCGCGATGGTGGTATCGCCCGACGTTAGCGCGGCACAGTTCATGCCGACCTCACTCAGGCCGCCGAGCGGGATGAAGCGCAGACTTTCGGTCACGGACCTCTCGGGTGCCGGGCTAAAGGTCCACGGCCATCGGGTCAAGGAGTCAATTGCCTCGTTGACCCGTGCGTTTCCAGCATGCTACGCCCCGGACCGCACGAGCTCATGCGCCGTTTTTTCGCGATTATTGGGGTGGTCTGCCTGTGGGGGCATGCGAGTGCGGCGCAGGAGGGGGCCACGCCGGCCGGAGCGCGTCGTGAGGCCGCAACCGAGGAAGAGGCGTGGGAGGCGGAGAGGGACGCCCCTGTCGAGATCGAGCCAGACGAGGAGCTCCCGCCGCGTCTGCGGGCCCCTAGCTTTGAAGGGCTCGAGCTGCCCGCCGAAGAGCCCGAGCCAGACGAGGACTACGAGCCCGACGAGTACGAGTCCGAGGAGGAGATGGCTGCCGAGGACGCGGCGCTTCTCGGGATGGCGGAGCCACCGGCCTCGGACCCCACGCTCGCGTCGTGGACCAACCCGCGTCCAGTCTTTTCGCTTAGCGGATACTTTCGGGTCCGCGCAAGTATGAACAACAACTTCCAACTGAGCCGGCCACCGCTGGATCGTCTGAGCGGAGACCCATTCGCGCGCTGGATCGGTGTCGATGCGGGAGCAAACAACCAAGGCGTGTTGCCGGCTGGCGGTTGCACCGGGCCTCCCTCGTCCCCTGCGACCCAAGATCAGCGGTGCTCTGCAAGCAGGAGCATCCGGTTTGCGAACATGCGGCTTCGCCTTCGGCCGACTCTGTCGTTGAGCGACAACATCCGCCTTCACATGATGGTCGACGTCTTCGACAATCTAGTCCTCGGGTCGACCCCGGACGTGAAAGCGGTCAACCAGTTCGGGCAGGTCACCGGCCGCGCCCCAGGAGTGCCCGTCGACAGTCTGACGCGGACACAGCCCCCACCAGAGAGCTTCCGCAATACCGTTGGCGACAACATCCTCGTACGGCGCGCGTGGGGTGAGGTTACCAACAGCACGATCGGTCAGCTTCGGTTCGGTCGCATGGGGCACCACTGGGGTCTCGGGATGCTGTGGAACGCGGGCGAAAGCACGAACATCCTCGACACGCAGCTCGACTCGGACTTTCAGACGGAAATCGATCGCATCCAGTTGATCGGCAAGTTCAAGGACATCTTCTTCGGCGTGTCGTGGGACTTCGTGAATAAGGGCTTTACCGTCGACCCGCTCGGCGACGTTCAGGCCATCGCTAGGGACGGCACCAGAAATGACGATACCCGGCAGTGGAGCTTCCTAATCGCGCGCCGCTTGGAGCCTTTGAAGCAGCTCAAGCGCCTCAAGAAGGGCAAATGGGTACTAAACGGTGGTGCCTACTTCATCTACCGGAGCCAGTTCCTCTCGAGCTCCACAGCTCCGCTTCTCGGAACACCCGAAGAGATCGATACCACCTTCGTTCGTCGCGACGCCAAGGTCTACATCCCCGACGGCTGGTTCCAGGCGTTGTGGAAGGACCTCCGGCTTCAAATCGAGGTCGCTGCGATCCTCGGCAAGATTCGCAACATCGCGCCCGACGAGTTTCCTCCGACCGCCGAGGATGCCCCGTTCAAGCTTCGTCAGTGGGGCCTCGCATTCGAAGGCGAATATCGATTCTTGAACAAGAAGCTCGGGGTGTTGCTCAAGGGCGGCATGGCTTCGGGCGACCCCGACATAGTCGGCCTCTCGCAGTACGAGGACCTGGCGACGCAACCGATTGGCAAGAGGACCATTTCGACGTTCTCGTTCGCTGCGGACTACCGAATCGACTTGATCCTGTTCAAGGAAATCCTTGGGCGCGTGTCCGGTGCATATTATTTCGCGCCCGCGATCAGTTACGACTTGATCCGCACCGATTTCGGACGCGTGTTCGGCGCAAAGCTCGATTTCATCTACAGCCGCGCCATGTATGAACAGCAGACGTATTCGTCACAGCCTAGCCTTGGCGCCGAGCTCGACCTTTCGCTCTACTACCGGACCGAAAACGGCCCAAGCTTTACCGACGGCTTTTATGCCGCTTTTCAGTACGGTGTGCTTTTTCCTCTCGCCGGGCTCAAGTACCTCGGGGTCGACGGCGTCCGCGAGCCGGGCACCGAGGGGCTCGGAGTGGGCAACGCGCAGGTGTGGCGCCTGATTCTCGGGATTGAGTTCTAGAGCTAGCTCAGCGTTCGAGTAGCGCTTCGGCCCTCGCGGCCACCCGCCATTGTCGACAGCCCTCGGCGAGCACGATCCCGCGGAGCTGCGCAAGCGCTTGCTGGAGCTCTTCGTTGACGATCATGTAATCGAAGAAGGGATAGTGCCCAATCTCCTCCCGAGCTTTCTGGAAGCGTCGGCGTCGCGATTTCTCGTCGTCGGAACCGCGGCTGTCCAGACGCCTACGAAGCTCCTCCATCGAAGGCGGTAGGATGAACACACCAACAGCCTCGGGGAACTTCTCTTTGATCTGTCGCGCTCCCTGATAATCGACGTCGAACAAGACTCCCTGCTTCCCATCCGACTGCGCCCGCTCGATCTCGGTGATGCTGGTGCCGTACAGATTGCCGTGGACCTCGGCCCATTCGGCGAAGGACCCCTCATCGATGAGGCGCTTAAAGGTCGCCTTGTCGACGAAGTGATAATCCTGGCCGTCGACTTCGTTCGCGCGCGGCTTTCGCGTCGTATGCGAAACGCTGAACCGAAGCTCCGGAAACTCCTGTAGCAGTCGATGCGTCAGCGTCGTCTTGCCGGCGCCCGACGGGGAGCTGATGATCAGCAGGATGAGATTCGGATCGATGGAGACGGGGGCACTCATGCTGCGATCTCCGAACTGCCAGTTGTGTCCTTTGCAGCGAGCGGGCTAAAGCACATTTTGCGCCTGCTCTCTCATTTGTTCCACCGTGGCCTTCAACTCGATGACGAGGAAGCTCATGGGCGCATCTTGGACCTTCGAGCCGATGGTATTCGCCTCCCTCGCCATCTCCTGAAGCAAGAAGTCGATGCGTTTGCCGACCGGCTTGCTCGACTCGTCAATGAGCTCGAGCATTTGGGCGCGGTGGCTGTCGAGGCGCACGAGCTCTTCGGCGACGTCGCCTCGGTCGGCAAGGAGGGCGACCTCCTGCTCGAGTCGGGAGGGCTGCAGCTCGATCTCCACGTCCTCGAGCAATGCATCGAGTCGTTCGCGAAGCCGGGTCCGACGCGACTCGACGGCGCGGGGCACCTCGGCTTGGAGCGCTTGTACCTGTGCGGCGACCTCGTCTAGCCGGGCGGTGAGCTCGTCGGCCAGGGCTTTCCCCTCGGCACCCCTCATGGCGGTGATGGCGCCGCAGGCTTCTTCGGCAGCAAGGGTAAGGGCCTCGTCGAGCGCGTCTTCGTCGATGGTCGCGCTGATCACGAAGAGGTCGGGCACGCAAGACAGCACCGAGAGAGGCAGGGGGTCGTTGGGGCTCAGGGCATCACGCAATGCGGCAAGCTCTTGGTACACTTTGCGTGCGCGATCGATGTCGAGCTCGGGTTGGGGGAGCGTCTGGCCCTCGAGACGCGCCGCGACGTCGATCCGTCCCCGCGCGAGCCGACTCCGGATGACGCGTTCGACCGTAGGGGTACGGCTCTGCATCCGCGATGGGAGGCGCACGCGCAAGTCGAGGTATTTGTGATTGACCGCACGGACGTCGAGCACGATGTGCCCACCGCCGAGCGTGGCGCGACCGCTCCCGTATCCGGTCATGCTCTGCATCGGACGCCCTATTCGAGCCCGCGCTTGCGCTTGATCTGGTCCATTACCTTGGCGTACTCGACCTCGAAGGCGGCCGTGCCTTCTTGGAGGTTTTTGATCTTCGAGCGGACCTCCGCGTCGAGGCCGCTCTCGACCTCCATGTGCCGGCGAAGCACCGGCGTGATCTTTTTTCGCAGAGTCACGTCGTCGGCGTAGATCTCGACGACGTTCGCGCTGTGGAACAGCATGTTGAGGAGCTGGTCGACGAGATACGGAAGCACCTCGTCTTGCTGCGGGAAGCCCATCTCTTTGGCCAGCCGCTGCCGCATCCGGCCGAGCTTCGAGTAGCCCAGGCCTTCGCGCTCCATTCGGTCTTTGGCCTCGTCGATGAGCTGGCGCTCTCGCCGGACGAATTCCTTGAGAACGGCCTCCAAGTCGAGCCGCACCTCGGCCTCTTCCTCGACCTCAATGTCCTCTTGGGCGGTGAGCTCCCTCACCAAGTCATCGACGATAGGACCAATTTTTCCCGAGTAAAGTCGCATGGTTATGGGGTGTCGCTGGAACCCTGCTCAACCCGCTCCCCGTGTCGCGACCCTACCCAAGGCGGGGGTCTTGGTCAATAAGACTGGACCTTTGCCTGCATCAGCTTTGTGAAAATGCGTCTTGACGGTAATCCCGTGATAATGCACCATACCGTTAAGGCTGTAAGCATGGATTCTAACGCTCCTGCAATGCAAAACGGCTCCGGCGCGCGACGGTTGCGGACGACGGAAGAGCGTCGAACGCGCATCCTCGCACGGTGCCGAGTTTTTGAGGGATTGCCGGCCGAGCTTTGTGAGCGCGTCCTCAACGGCAGCGCGCTCGTGGACGCAGACCGCCGGGAATCCCTTTGCATGCCGAGCGATCCGGCGATCTTCGTGATCGGGAGCGGTCGCGTGCGGCGGGTACGGCGCACGCCGGAGCGAGAGCTCACCCTCGGTTATTACGGATCCGGAGAGCTCGTGGGGGAGATGTCACTGGTCGATTCGGAAGCCAGACTGGAGACGGTGGTTCTCGACTACGTCGAAGCGCTTCGAATCCCGCCACGCCTCATCAAGGCTGTCATGGGCGAGGACCTCAGTTTCGCCGCTGCGATGTATCGACTGATGGGGGAGCGTCGCCTGATGGCGGAGCGCCGAATCGATGCGTTGCTGACTCGGAGCGTGGAATCGCGGGTTGCAGAATTTCTTCTCGATGCATCCTCACGACACGGTATCCCGGACTCACGGGGGATCCTCGTTGGTGTGAAGTTCACACACCAAGAGATCGCGAGCTATGTCGGCTCGACCCGGGAAACCGTCACACTGGTGCTCGGCGCGTTTAAGAGGGGCGGGTTGATCGCAACCGATCACCGCCGCGTCGTGATCCGGGACGTCGCAGGACTGCGAAAGAGAGTATGAGCTAGGGGGAGCCGTCCAAACGGCGCGACCTGGGGGGGTCGCCGCCGGGCGGACGGTTTTGTCCTCTGTCTGGGGCACAGGCGAGCCGGGCCACGGTGCAGGCACGCCCTCAGCTCTGCGTCGTTTGTCCCTGTCTGCGGCCGGCACGGTGCGGGACGTGGCCATCGGCCGGACGGCTCACTTGCAATTGTCGGCCCGGTTCACGGGTGGGCTTAGGCCGACGCAAGCTCGCCTCGTGACTCGTGTCCAACCCGAGCGGGTTGCTGTTAGACGGGTTGGCACTCCCCACGCCGCCCATGACCGCATCCCACGCCGCGACCCAGGTGTACCTTCTCCGTGTACAATCCACGTGTTTCGAGGAGAGGGTACTGCGGTCGAGCCGCAAGGCCGATGGGGGCGGAGTAAGCGGTAGCTCCGGCGTAAAAGACGATTCCAACCGGCTGGCTACCTCGGCAGCCCCAGTACCGGTCATGGCCGGCGAAGCCCCCGTTGGCTTGCGGCTGCGACCGCAATATCGACGACGCAGCGCGAGCACGCCCGGTTGGCCAGCCCGCCGCCGCGCGCCTAGATCAACTCGTCGTCCGTCTCGTTGAGCTTCTTTTCCATTCGGTTGATCAACCCCTCCCAACCTTCGTTTTGGATCACGCGGCGGAACTGGCGCTTGTAGTTCTTGACGAGGCTGACACCGTCGGTGGAGATATCCCAAACGCGCCATTGATTGCCATCGGGACGCATGCTGTAGTCGATCTCGACTGGTGGTTGCCGCTTCTTCGTTCGCGATCGGGCCGACGATTTGACGAGCGCGTTGGTGCCGTCAATGGGCTCCGACCCGACCCAGGTGACCTTGTATTTGAGAGTTGACTCCATGTTGCGTTGATACTGGCGCTCGACGAGCTGACGGAGAAGACTCACGAATCGTTTTCTTTCCTTGGGTGAGCGCTGCTTCCATTCCTGGTCCAGCGACAGCTCGGAGAGCATGTCGTAGTCGAGGAACTCGCCGAGGAGCTCGGTGAGCTGCGCGGCGCGTTTCGGCGTATCGGGCTGCCGCAGCACGGCACGAACCCTGTTGTGCCTGGCGCGGATGAACGTTTCGGCCGACTTGACGTCGACCGCGGGGCTTTCGGCTGCGGGAAGGGCGCCCCCGGTCGGGGCCGCTTCCTCGGCCAGCACCGGCCCCACCATCACGAAAACCCCCAGGAATAAGAGCAAAGAAAACCTAAAGAACGCCATGTCTCCCATTGGACGACTATAGCCGACGATTTATTCCTCGCAGCCCAGAGGGCGCCAGCCCATGGGCTCGACCATGGGCATTCCGGTTGCTTGCTCGAGCCCCGCAATCGCGAGATTGTACTCGGCGATCGCCATCAGGTGCTTCGACCGAGCGCTGAAGTATCCCTCGATCGAGTCCTCGAGATCCTTGGCGCTCATGGTCCCAACCTCGTAGCCCTGACCCGCCGACACGAACCATTTGCGTGTCTCACGTTCGGCGCGAGCCCAGGAATTCATCCGGCGTTTGGCGTCTTGTAGATGCTCGAAGAGCGCCGTCACCTCGAGCTCGATTCCGTCGTGGGCCTCCTCGGTCTTCGCCTTCAGCGATTCGATTTCCGCCTTCGCCGCTTTGACGCGCGCATTCGTCCCCGCGAAGTCGAGTTCCCATCTCGCCACGAGACCCGCGAAGGCCCCCCTGAAGTTGCCCCGGTCGATGATGAAGGGGTTGTTGATGTCGGTCACGATGGGAGTCGACGCGAAGTTCGCGGCCAAGGCGAGGATGATATCGGGTAGGTAACCGGCTCGTTTGACGACCAGGTTTGCATCGCTGGCTGACTTGGCCGCCTTGAGCTGTTCGATCTCAGGTCGGTTGGCGAGGGCGCGATCGAGATGCTGGCTCAACGCGATGACTTCGCTCTGCACGGGCTCTAGCCGACATTCAGGAACGATGGCCGGCTTGATCCCGGACAGAATCTCGAGCGCGGCTCGGGCCGAGGCTTCGAGCCTCAACGCCTCCGATTCGCGCGACTCGATCTCGGACAGCGTCGAGAGCAAGCGCCAATAGTCGGTCTGCTTCACTCGGGGGTCATCGGCATTGAGACGTGCCTCGAGCTTGTCCACGGCGTTGGCGAGCTTGCCTTTCCCCTCTGAGATCATCGACTGGAGGTCGAGCGAAAGCTGCGTGCCGAAATATGCGCGCCGCACGTCGTAGACCACTTGGTTGAGGGTCTTCTCGCGCTCTTGCTCGGCTGCTTTGATGCCCGCGCTCGCCGCGGTCTTGCCTGCACGATACTTGCCGAACGTGTAGATCGGGATTCCGCCTTCGGCGTTGAGCTCGACACCTGGGCCCCACGGATTGGTCCACGGCACCTGGCTGTCCGGGCTGAAGATGGCGGTGCCAGAAGCTCGAGGCCGGACGAAGAACGAGGCGTTGCCTCGAAACTGAAAGAAGGGAGAGAGCCTTGCCTCGTCCAGCCGTGCGCGCGCCGCCGTGATACCGGCCTTGGCGGCACGCAGAGAGGGATAGTGCTGGATGGCCGCCGCGGTGTATTCGTCCAAATGATGGACGCGATGATTCGGAGCTTCATCGGCGGCCACCTGGACGCCGACAGCTAACATCGCCGGCGCGATCACAGCTGAGGCACACCACCTAACCATGAGGATTTTGTAACCGGAAAAGGCCGCTTGGGCCACGAATGCGCGATCCTGGTTACTTCTTTTTGCCGCCGCCGCCTCGCTTGGCCTGCGCGTTATACCGCTGAATCAGCACGTCGGTGAGGTCGAGGTTCGCGGGCACCCACACGATGCCACCCTCATTGGCCTCTACGATCAAGGTGTAGCCGTCGGACTGCCCGATGCGGCGCAGAATCGCCTGCATCTTGTCGAGAATCTTTTTGGTCAGCTCGGCTTCTTTGGTCGAGAGCTCGCGCTGGTAATCGACGTATTCGGTCTGCAGCGCCATCAAGTCTTCCTGGTATTTCTCGACCTTCTTCTTGAGCGCTTCCTCGCTGAGAACGTCCTGCTGCCGCTCGATGCTCTCTTTTTGCGACTTGAGGGATTCCTGGGCGGCGTCGAGCTTCTTTTGCCGCTCCTCGAACAGCTTCGTCAGCCTTCGTTTGGCCTGTCTGCCGTCTTCCGTCTCGTTGATCGCACGCTGCAGATCCACGACACCGATTTTGACCTGTGCCTCCACTACCGATGCCGTGCTCGCCAGCACGAACACCGCAAGTGAGAGAACTACGATTCTACTGAAACCCATCGGAGCATCCTTTCGAGCCCGGCGTAGCTAGCCGTTCAGCAGTGACCGGTCAAGCCGCAGGGGTTATACGAAGCGACACCGGAGGACATTCTCAGAACGACTGACCGATCGTGAATTCGAAGCGAATCGGGTCGTCCTGCGGGCGTCTGCGAATCGGGATGCCCCACTCGAATCGCAGGGGGCCGAGGGGCGAAAACCACCGTAGACCAAAACCAACCGAGTACCTGAGGAAGGGATTGATGCCGCACGGCTGGGAGGACCGATCGTTCTCGGGTGCAATCGGCGCCTGGCAGTTGCCGAACTGGTCGCGAAACGCAAACAGGTTCCAGGCATTGCCGCCGTCGGTGAAGATCACGCCCCGAATCCCGATCGCCTCGATGAGCGGAAACTCGAGCTCGATGTTGTAAAAGGCCTGAAAGTCCCCGCCGATCGGTCGTCCCTGCGGGATGATCGGAAGATTGGGATCACCGGCAGACGCGATCCCTGCCTGAGGTCCGACCGACTGAAGCCGATAGCCCCGAATCGTGAAAATGCCGCCCAGATAGAAGCGTTCGAAGACGGGCACGAGCTTTCGGGACGTGATCAATCCGATCTCGGTGTTGACCTTGAATACCAACGGTCCGATGACTCGCTTGTAAAAGCGGGCAAACGCGGTCTGGCGAACGAAGGTATTGTCGGAGCCGAGGAACTTGTCCGCCACTTGGATGCCGTAGTTGGCGAAAATGCCACCTGTCGTGGCCAGTCGGTTGTCTCTGCTATCCCAGTTGATCGTGAAGCGAAGTGAGCTCGTAATGCCATCTCGAAACGCGTTGGCGATGAAGATGTTCGAGAAAGTGTCTCGCAGCTGTCCACCAACGCCAACCAGATTGCCTCGTGGTTGGGAAATTATAACGTTCTCAAACTCGTATCGGACGAAAACTCGAAATCTCGGATTGAAAAGCGGATGCCCGGCAGTGATGTTCGCGCCCGTCGAGTCTTGCCGGAAGCTGGCGAAATCCCGGATGCGTTTGAAGAAGCCAAACCCGAGACTCCACTCGGAGCCGAGGAACCACGGCTCGACGAAGTTCAGCTCGATCTGTTGACGGATTCCAGACAGCTGTAGGTTGAGCCCCAGTGTTTGCCCACGACCGAACAGGTTCTGTTGTTGGACCTGCGCGGTGATGATGAAGCTTTCGAGGGAGGAGAAGCCGGCACCGACCTGGAACGTCCCCGTAGGCTTTTCGGTGACTTCGACATTGAGCACGATTTGGTCGCGGGCACCGCCTTGCTCCTCGGAGACGTCTACGCGCTCGAAGTAGCCGAGCTGGGTCGTCAACGCCCGACCATCCTCGATTCTGCTCTGATTGTAGAGGTCGCCCTCGCTGATGCGGAACTCGCGTCGGATCACGGCGTCGCGGGTTTTGGTGTTGCCGCGGACGTGAATGCGCTCGATATAGACGGGTGGGCCACGCAGGATGTTGATGCTCAGGTCGACCAAACGGTTGACCTCGTCGAGGTCGGTTCCCGGAATAATCTCGACGAGCGCGTAGCCCTGGTCCCGGTAGGCGCGGGTGATCTTTTCGATGCCCTCGGCGATCTTGCTTCGGCTGAACCAGTCGCCGGACTCGAGCTCGATCTCGTCGCGAAGAACGTCCTTGGGTCGGATGGTTTCGACCTCATTGCCGGCCTCGTCCTTTTCGACCACGTCGATATTGCGCACGCGGAAACGCGGACCTTCCTCGACCGGAATGGTGATGTCGACGTATTTCCGGTCGGCCGTGAGCTCCACGCTTGGCCGACCCGGGCGCATCATCAGGTAGCCTTTGTCGTAGTACCAGGCCTGCACTCGCGTCACATCTTCGTCGAAGGCTTCTTGGTTGAACTTGTTGCGGTCGCTGAGAAACGAAAACATCCCCGTCTCATTGGTCTGCATGATCTTAAGGAGCTCTTTGGCAGGGAGCTGCTTGTTCCCGACGAAGCTCACCCGACGGACGTCGACTTCGGCGCCCTCGTCGATCTTGAAAAGGATGTCGATCTGGTTGGTGTCCCCGGCGACGCGCTTGAGCTCGTACTTGACGTCTGCGAGAAAAAAGCCGCTTTCCGCGTAGAGCGCACGAACCTTGTCAGCGCTCTCTTCGACTTCAGGCACCGAGAGGATGGTCCCCGCTTCCAGCGTGATGGCCTCGTCGATGTCGTCATCGTCGACCTCGTCGTTGCCCTCGTACTTGATCTTGCGGATTGCGGGGCGCTCGAGGACTCGAATGGTGAGCTTGATCCCGTCGCCGAGCGGATCCGATTCGATCGCGAGGTCGTCGAAGTAGCCCATGTTCCAGAGCGCACGGGCATCTCGAGTGATCTCCGGGTCGGTGCAAACCTTGCCGCGGCCGAGCTTCATGGTGGCGCGGACATCGTCGGGATCGACTCGCCGGGCGCCGACCACCGCAACCCGGCGGATGACCTTGCCGTGACAGCTCGTCCGAGGCACCCGAATCGCCGCCTCGGGGTCTTCGACCGGCTCGTAGTCCTCCGCCTCGGGTTCCTCCTCGAGCGGAGGCAGAGGGGGCCGCGCGGGTCGCGGCGAGGTCCGCACCGGCCGGGTCGCCGGAGGCGGCGGCTCGGGCATGTTGTCTGGACTTTGAGCGCCCGCCACGGAAGCGAACCCTGTAACGAGCGTCAGGGCTATGGCGGTGGCGGAAGGGCGCATTGTCAGGGCTTGCGATCCGGGCGGCTATAGCCGTGGCCTAAAGGGGGGTCAAGTTGGTTTTCCTTGATTTTCAAGGGTTTGAGCACCATCGCCGGCCTGTCGGTCCGAGTGCCCCGTCGATGACGAGAGCCTTCGTTCGTCGGAGTCGATCCGTCCGTCTTTCATCGCGACCCGCCTCGGCATCATCGCGGCGAAGTCTCGACTATGGGTGACGATCAAGAACGTGATCCCGTGGCGTCGGTTGAGCTCGAAGAACAGCTGCTGCACCGAATCGCTGCTCTGGCTGTCGAGATTGCCGGTGGGCTCGTCGGCGAGCACCAACTTCGGCCTCATCAGAAGCGCCCGCGCCAGGGCGACCCGTTGTTGCTCGCCACCCGAAAGCTCGCCGGGCCGATGAGTCAATCGGTGCGAGAGCCCCACTTCGTCGAGCAACTGCCGAGCTCGGCTCTCGAGCCGACGACTCCCTTGAATCAAACCGGGCATCATCACGTTCTCCAGCGCAGTGAACTCCGGAAGCAGGTGGTGAAACTGGAAAACAAAACCGATGCTTCGGTTGCGAAACTGCGCAAGTTCCGAGCTTCCGAGGCGGGTTACGTCCTGGCCCTGGTAGCGAATCGTGCCGTGGGTCGGAAGGTCGAGGGTCCCGATCAGGTGCAGGAGGGTGCTCTTGCCAGCGCCGGAGGGCCCGACGATCGTCACCATCTCGCCGTCGTCGATCTCGAGATCGATGCCTTTGAGCACCTCGAGGGATTGACCTTCGTGTTCGAAGGTTTTGGTCACGTTTTCGACGGTGACGAGAGGATCGGACATCGAGCTCGATGGGAATCAGTCGTATCGCAGCGCGTCCACGGGGCGCACGCGACTCGCTTGATAGGCTGGAAAGAGCGTTGCTGCCAGGCATACCACCACGGTTGCGGCACCGACTAGCGCGAACTCAGTTGGGTCGAGGTTCACAGGGAGTTTGTCGATGTAATAGACCTCGGGATTCATCCGGATTCCGAAGTGTTCGGCGGCGAATGTCATGATGAAGCCAAGACCGAGGCCCAACAGGCCGCCGGCCATCCCGATGAGAAGGCCCTCGAGCACGAAGATCCGAATCACCCCGCGTGCCGAAGCGCCCATGGCTTTGAGGATTCCCACCTCGCGCTGCTTTTCTTGAACGAGGAGAGTCAGCGTGCCAAAGACCGAAAACCCTGCGATCAGAATCGCGATTCCGAGGGTGATGAACATGGCGAGCTTCTCGAGGGCGAGCGCGCCGAAAAGCTGTTGGTTCATCGTCTGCCAGTCGCGCACGCGAAGACCCTCGCGGTCGAGAATCGACGCGAGCTCAGTGGCCATGGCCGGGGCCTTTTCTACGTCGCGCACCTTCACCTCGATGCCGCTCACCGCCTCAGCAGCCTTGAGGAAGCGCTGGGCCACCTCTAGCGCCACATAGGCGTGCTTCATGTCGTACTCGTACATCCCGCTGTAGAAGATGCCCGCGATTCGAAACGGCCTGGTCCGGGGGATGGGACCGGTCGGGCCGAGCTCTCCGCGGGGCGACACGACAGTCACGCGATCGCCAACGACGAGCCGAAGCGCTCGCGCGAGCTCCTGGCCGACGATCAAGCCGGGCAGCGTTTCTGAGACTGGTTCGGAATCGTCTTCTGCATCAGGGTCGTCCAAGACCATTTCGTCGAGCGGGCTGGTTCGCGAGGTACCGAGCGAGGCGTCGAGGATTCGCTCGGGGTGCTCGAGGTACTCGAGCTTGCCGTGGGTCATGTTCTCGGCGAGGTCGGTGACCTCACTGACCGAGCTGGGATCGATCCCGCGCAGGATCGCGCCGGCTCGATTCGACAGACTCGACACCATCACCTCGGTCTGAAGGTACGGAGTGGCCCCGACGACGCCTTTGGCGGCGCGCGTCTGCTCGAGGATGGACTGCCAATCGTCCAGCTCCTCAGACGCCTGATCGATCACGATGTGAGCGTGGTTCCCGAGGATCTTCTTTTTGAGGTCCGCACGAAATCCACCCATGACGCTCAAGACCGAGATCAACATGCACGATGAGACGGCGACCGCGAGGATGGAGAGGGTGCCACTTGCCGCGAGGAAGCCGGTCTTCTTGGCGCGCAGATGGCGCGCCGCCACCATCGATCGAAACCCGATGCGCTCGAAACCAGAGAGAAGCGGCCCGACTACCCGGAGCGCGACCCGAATGGTGAAGAGCGCCGTCACCGTCACGCGTACGACCGCGCCTGCGAGGCTTCGGTCATCTCCCTCGACCGGAGTCAGCGGAAGTGTGAGGCTGACAGCGACGAAAACCACGACCATGGCGGCGTCGAAGAGCCACCAAAAGCGTTTGCGTTTTGGTAGGGGCCAAAGGAACCAGCACGAGGCTGAAAGGATGACGAGAGCGGCGCCGGTCGCCCATTGAAGGATCGAAGCGGTCCGGTAGGCCGTCTGGACCCACTCGAGCGCGAGCTCGGGGTACGCGAGGTGGGTCAGGCCGAAAAGCAGGCTCGGAATCGTCCCGCCGAGCACGTGGCCGAGCGATGCGCGCGCAGCCCACAGGATCAGCCCGATCGAAAGAGTGGTGATCAGCGTATGAAGCCCCGCAGCTATGGAAAGGCCGACGATGCGGGCTCGCCCCAAAGCGCCGCGCGGCACGCAACGTGCGCTCCGTGCAACGGCCAGGCTGAGAAGGCCGAGGACCAGTTGCGCCGTGGCCCAGCCTATGACGAGCCGAACCCAAATCAGCCCATCGACCTGCATCGCCTGAAACCAGCGCGGGCTGGTACTGAGGAAGACGATAGTCGCTGCGGCGTGCGAGACCGATAGGCCACAAAGCACCGCGGCCCACAAGCCGAGGGGTCGGCTATTCGTCATTCGCTTTCCGGTTTCAGCAGCGGAAACAAAAGCACGTCGCGAATCGACGGCTGGCTGCAGAGAAGCATGATCAGCCGGTCTACGCCGAGCCCGAAACCAGCCGCGGGTGGCATGCCATGAGAGAGGGCGCGGATGTAGTCCGCGTCGAAATCCATCGCCTCTTCGTCCCCGCGCTCGCGGTTGCGCAACTGATCTTCGAAGCGGGCCGCCTGGTCGTCGGGGTCGTTGAGCTCGCTGAATGCATTGCTGATTTCGCGGCCATCGATGAATAGCTCGAATCGATCGACGAACGCGGGGTCCTCGTCGTTGCGCCGGGCCAGCGGGGATACCTCGATCGGATACTCGATGACGAAGACGGGAACGCTCTGGCTGCCGTCGGCGGTGCGGTAGAGCGCCGTGAGGTCAGGCTCGACGAGCTCCTCGAAGACCGCAACGAGGCGCTCCCCGTGAGTCTCACAGCGCTCGAGTTGCTTTTGGACGACGGGGTCGAGCTTGGGAAGCACAGCCCTGCAGGCATTGGCGAGTGCTTTGGGGTCGTCGATCGCATCGCGGGAAAGCGCGTCGCTCCAAGGGGTCGCTGGCACGTCTTCCTGACCGGCGCGTTCGAGTCGCTCTGCGATCGATTCGCGCAGAGTCACGCGCCGCCAGTCGGCGCTGAGATCGAACCCGTGGCTGGCGGTGAGCTCGGGGAAATGCCCGCGGAGCTCGTCGTCGACCGCGCGGATCATGTCGACTGCAAGGTCCATGACCTCTTCATGCGTTGCGTAGGCCATGTAGAGCTCGAGGATGGTGAACTCGGGGTTGTGCTTGGTGCTGATGCCCTCGTTGCGAAAGGCTCGGCCGAGCTCGTAGACCCGGTCGAAGCCGCCAACCAAGAGACGCTTGAGATAGAGCTCCGGAGCGATTCGGAGAATCAGCTCCAAATCGAGCGTGTTGTGGTGGGTCTCGAACGGTTTGGCCGTCGCTCCGCCGCGGGTCACGTGCAGCAGTGGGGTTTCGACCTCTAAAAAATCGCGGGCGTCGAGGAAGCGACGCAGCGACTGAACCACCACCGTACGTGCGCGGAACACCTCCGCGATGGCGGGATTTGCAAAGAGGTCGACATACCGCTCCCGGTAGCGCTTTTCGACGTCCTTCAGACCGTGCCATTTGGCTGGGGGCGGCAAGAGGGCTTTGCTGAGATGTTCGTACCGACGAGCGCTCACCGCCAGGGCGCCGGTCTTCGTACGAATGGCCGGCCCCTCGACCATCACGTGATCGGCGAGATCGACGAGCTTCAGGAGCGCCGCGTCGCGCTCGCTCAGTTTCTCCGGACGCACCAACGCTTGCGCATCCCCGTGGGGGGTCCGGATCACGAGAAACGGCCCTCGTTTGGCGATCACACGCCCGTAGAGGGGGAGACGGGGGGCGTCCTCGGTGAGCTCGTCCTCGAGTGGCAGCTTCGATCGTGCCGATTCGTCGGCAGCAAGCTCGACGACCGAGCGACGCTTGCTTTCGAGCTCGGGCGTGGTGCGCCAGTCGTTCGGGTAGGGCAGGACGCCGAGCTCGCGTAGTCGCGCAGCTTTGTTGAGCCGTGTTCGTCGAAGCTCGTCTTCGGTCGCCATCAGCTGCCCCCTAGTCCTCTTCGCGTCCTCCGGCGTCAACCGCCTTCTTGCGCTGCTGTTGCTTGTCGGCGTTCATCAAGAGGTATGTTTCGATGAATTCGTCCAGGTCACCGTCGAGCACGGCGTTGGCATTGCTCACCTTGTGGTCGGTTCGTTCGTCCTTGACCATCGTGTAGGGCTGGAGGGTATAGGTGCGGACCTGCGATCCAAACGCGATATCCGCGCGGTCGCCGAGGAAAGCCTCCTCGAAGGCCTCCTCCTGCTCACGGCGAGCCTTCTCGTAGAGTAATCCTCGAAGCATCTTCATCGCGGTCTCTCGGTTCTGGTGCTGCGATCGTTCCGCTTCGCATCGCACCGTGAAGCCGGTTGGGATGTGCTTGATCCGCACCGCCGATTCGGTTCGATTGACGTGCTGGCCGCCGGCCCCGCCCGCTCGCATCGTGCTTACCTCGAGGTCTTCGTCGCGAATCTCGATTTCGCCCTCGCTGAGGTCGTCGTCGAGGTCGGGCACCACGCTCACGCCGGCGAACGAGGTGTGACGACGCTTGTTGGCGTCAAACGGGCTGATCCGAATCAAGCGGTGAACTCCGTTTTCGGCCCGAAGATACCCATAGGCGTTCGGCCCTCGCGCCACGAAGGTCGCGTCCTTGATCCCCGCTTCGTCGCCCGGCTGCTTGCTGAGGAGCTCGGTCTTGTAGCCTCTGCGCTCGCACCATCGGAGGTACATCCGAAGAAGGATCTCGGCCCAGTCTTGGGCTTCGGTGCCGCCCGCGCCTGGGTTGATGGTGACGATCGCGTCGGTGTCGTCGTCCTTGGTCAGCATGCGCTTGAGCTCCAGGTTGCGCACCTGCTGCTCGAGCGAAGGGAGCTGCTCGGCCACATCGCGGACGACCCCCTCATCGCCCTCGCTAACCGCCAGCTCCAACAACTCCAAAAGATCTCGAGCTTCGTTGTTTACTTGCTCAAAATCTTTGATCTTTTCCTCCGCCGACGCCCGCTCTCGCATCATCTTCTGCGCCTTCTGTTGGTCGTCCCAGAAGCCCTCGGCAAGGCTGAGGTTGGTCAGACGGTCGACCTCGTGGCGCAGGCCCTCGAGGTCAAAGATACCTCCCCAGCGCCTCCATGCGCTGTACGAGGTCTTGAAGGTGCTCGCGGCATTCCCCTGGCGTCATCTCTCCTGCCGCGGGGTAACCCGCCGTCCGACCGCTGTCAAAAGGGCCAAAATCGGACCTTTCCTCTTTCCTTGGTTTTGGGCTTGTGCTCAAGGTCGCTTTCCGGTTCACTTTCGCGCCATGTCCGGTTCGCGCGGTTTGAGAACGGCGTCTTGGGTGATGGCACTGGTTTGGGGCCTCTTCTCAGCCACTGCCTGCGACTCGGCGAAGTTCGCGGCCGACTCGACGTCCGGTCTGTTCGAGCGCGCGGCGCCGGCAATCGAGCAGTTCTGGGACTACAAGACCGCCGGTGCTGCGTTTCCGGCGAGCATCATCCAGCTCGAGGGCATCATGCGGGTCGTCCCTGACAACGACGTGGTGGTCACCTCGGCCATCGCCGCGTACATCGGCTACGGCACCGGGTGGATCGAGGATCGCGTCGAAGTCGCCGATGCGGAGGACGACTGGAAAGAGGCTGAAAAGCTCCGCGCCCGCGCGCTCATCATGTACGAGCGCGCCTGGGATCTCTCGAGGCATCTGATGCGGCAACGGGACGACGGCTTCGACGAAGCGCTTGCCCGTGGTCCCGACGGTCTCCAAGCCTGGCTCGATGACGTCCTCACCGAGCCTGACGATGCAGCGCTTGCGTTTTGGGCCGGTGCTTCGCTCGGTGCGCGAATCAATATGGGTATGGAAGATATCGACACCGTCGCGGATCTACCGCTGGCGAAAGTTCTTCTCGGCCACTCGGTCGACCTCGACCCCGACTTCCTCTTCATGACCCCAATGATGACCCTCGGAGTCCTGGCGGCATCTCAGTTTCCGCCCGACATGGACCTCGCGAAAACCATCTTCGACGAGGTCCTCGAGGGAACCCAACGGCGAAATTTGATGGTCCAGCTGAATATGGCGAGGTACTACGCGGTCAACAAGGGTGACTCCAAGCTCTTTCGGGAGCTGTTGACCGAAGTGCTCGAGGCGGGGGATGTGCTACCTGAAGCACGACTTTCCAACGTCCTCGCGAAGCGTCGAGCCAAGCGATACCTCGACCGGATCGAATTCTTCTTTAGTGACCTCAGCGAGTAGCGCATGTTTCCGATGAAGACCTTGTTCGTAGCCATCCTCGCTGCGGGCGCTCTCCTGTTGCCGGGCACGGCGCCGAGCGCGCATGCCGCGGATGCGACGGTGATTCGGTTTGCCTCGCTTGCTCCAGCCGGGTCGGCATTCATGAAGGTGATGAAAGCTTGGAACCGCAGCCTGAAGAAGCAGACAGAGAACCGCGTCGCGCTCCGGTTTTATTCTGGAGGCAGTCAGGGCGACGAGCGTGACTTCATTCGGAAGGTCCGCGCAGGCCAGATGGATGCCGCAGGCGTGACGACGACTGGGTTGGGCATGGTGGCACGCCCCGTGTTGGTGATGACGACGCCCGGGCTGATCACCGAGTACGACCAGCTCGAACGCGCCCGCACACAGCTCAGCGACCGGTTCGCCAAGATGTTCGATGATGCCGGGTTCACACTTCTGGCCTGGGGCGAAGCCGGCAAGAACCGCCTCTTCTCGGTCAATGAGTTTGCGCGTCCTGCCGATCTCAAGGCCGGCCGCCCGTGGGCATGGAAAGACGACCCGGTCTTTACCGAGTTCATCACCGTGATCGGAGCCAATCCGGTTCGATTGGGTGTTCCCGAGGTTTACCCCGGCCTGCAGACCCGGATGATCGATACCGTCCCCGCCTCGGCCATCGCTGCGGTCGCACTCCAGTGGTACACGCGCCTGAAATACATGGCCAAGCAGAATTTCGGGATCATCGTCGGTGGTTCGATCATCAAGCAAGAGAAGTTCAACGAGCTCTCCGAGGCCGACCAGAAGACCCTGATCGACACCAGCGAGCGGGCCGCTCGCGCCCTCGATGGGCTGGCACGACGCGACGATGATCGTGCCTACGACTCGCTGGTCAGTCGCGGGATGATCGAAGTCGACACGGCGCCTTACAAAGGCGAGTGGGATTCGGCGGCTGCAAAGGCTCGAAAAAACCTCACCGGGCGCGTCTACAGCAAGAGCCTACTCAACGCTGTGGAAAAGATCGTCGCTGGTAAGTGAGTCATGGTCACCGTCTTGAACACGCTGGTGTCGGCGCTCGTCATCGGCATCGCCGCGTGGCTTTCGAGGCGATACCCGAACACCGCCGGGTTCATCGTCGCGTTGCCTTTGGCGACGATGTTGGTCCTTCCGTTGGCCTATCTTCAGCACCGTGATGCCGGAAGCGTGTTCGAGATGGCGCGGAGCATTTTGATCGCGCTGCCGATCACGCTTCTGTTCTTCGTCCCGTTTCTACTGCGG
>JBFICQ010000011.1:0-28571 GCA_041581895.1 Polyangiales bacterium
GAGCCTTTCGACACCAGGTACGCTGAAGGGCGCCCCGTCCGACCCCGCACCGGCCATCTGCAAAATCTTTTCCTCGAGCGTCATCTGCGAAACGAGCTCATCGACGCGTTGCTCGAGGGCCGCGTTGGGATCGGTCTCGTCTTTGCAGGCGGCCATCGCGAATAGGCTCAGGCAAACCAAGGCCCATCCCAGGGTCGACAAAGTGGGCTGGAGCATCGGGCGAGACTACCACTTGCTCAGCCCTTGCGCTCGCGAGATCGCGCGATCTTTACTAAGCTCTCGCCCCGTGGCAGTGAAGATTTGGCACAATCCGCGCTGCAGCAAGTCGCGGCAGACCCTGGAACTGATCCGCGATCGACAGGTCGAACCTGAGGTGATCGAGTACATGAAGACGCCACCGTCCGCGGAGGAGCTCGAAGACGTTCTGCAGAAGCTCGGGATGGAGCCGCGAGAGCTGATGCGCAAAAGGGAAGCCGCGTATGAAGAACTGTCCCTCGAGGATCCTTCGCTCACGCGAGAACATTTGATCCAGGCGATGGTCGATAACCCCGTGCTCATCGAAAGACCGGTCGTTCTTCGTGGCAAGCGGGCGGTCCTCGGCCGGCCTCCTGAAAACGTGCTCGAGCTCTTGAAGTAGAATGATGCTCCAACTCCGATGGATGGGACGAGGGGAGTGAGCCAAAACCATGGCCACGAGGGACACCAATTCGCTAATCAAGAAGTTGTTGGTGGGACTTGTGATCGTGATGATCCTGGCCGCCGCTGCGTTAGGGTTGTTCTTCGCCATCGGAGGGGAAATGGCCTACGAAACGCCGAGCTACGAGGTGGTCGAAACCCTCGGAAACATCGAAATCCGACAATACGCGCCGTACCTGGTGGCCGAAACCTCGGTCGAAGGAGACCTGGAGACTGCCGGCAACTCGGGGTTTCGCATCTTGGCGAGCTACATCTTTGGAAACAACCAAGGCGAGCAGAGGATCGCAATGACCGCGCCGGTCAGTCAGGAACAACGCGCGGGCTCCAAGATCTCGATGACGGCACCCGTCACCCAGGAGCGAGCCGGCGATCGGTTCACCATCCAGTTCATGATGCCGCCCAAGTACACGATCGAGACGCTGCCAAAGCCAAACGATCCGCGTATCGAGATACGAAAAGTTCCGGCGCGGAAGTTCGCCGCCATTCGTTACTCCGGAACTTGGTCACGAAAGAACTACGAGAAGCATCTCGCGCAACTGCAGGGCACGCTCGCGGAAAACGGCTACAAAGTGATTGGAGAGCCGATTTGGGCGCGATACGACCCGCCCTTCAAGCCTTGGTTTTTGCGAAGAAATGAGATTTTGACCGCGTTTCAGTGACTGCGGAGCCATCACGCGTTCAACAGAAAGTCGGCGACTGCATCCATGGCCTCGTCGAAATCGGCTTCATTGAAGCCCGCGCCGCTCACCTGCCAGTCGGTGTGCCTCAGGTCTTTGTCGCCCCGAAAGTGGCCGAGAATGTCGAGGTGATCGGCGGTGCCCGCCCAAACGACGTCGCCCCAAAGCTGGCTCAAGGTGGGAACGAGACCGTCGTTGAAGGATGGCTCGACCGGCTTTCCCAACCGTTCCGCAAGAAGAGCCTGGACTTCCTGAGCAGGGAGAGGGCTCGGATAGACTGACGAAGGGCGGCTCGCGCCGACATAGAGGGTGGTGAAAAACGCAAGGGAAAGTGCGGACACCGGCGACAGAACGCTGGGCGCGACTTTGATCGGCGTCGGCGCTGGCATTCTCGTAACGACGCAACCGTAACGCAGACTCGGATTGTCATCGACCGCGGCATTGAAGATGTCCATCGACTCGGGCGTGAGCTGAATGATCGCTCCTCGATCGGCGCGAATGCGCTTAAACCACTCTTCGACCTCACTCAGCCCTTCTTTCGTCAGGAAGCTGAGAAGAAGGTCGATCGTCCGATCCAACACTTGGATGTCGATACCAAGAGCCTCGTCGATCTTTCCGAGCGATGCGACCAAAGGAGCCAGAGCGGTCAAAGGGGGCCCACCAAACCGGAGCGTTCCATAGGTGAGCAGGTACAGGACGAAGAGCAGTCGCCCACCCGCTAGGGTGGTGAGCTCGTGGGCGAGAGGCGTGCCGTAGTGAGGAGAGCTGACGGTGATCGCGGCCTGCACGCGATCAAACCAACGGGGAGGCTGTGGGCGCGCCGTCGGTGAGGCCAGCAGCCGAATATCGAGTCCCCCGGTCGAATGGCCAATCAAATGGATGGGGCCGTCATCTTGACCGCAGGCTTCGTCGACGGACTCGAGGAGGACCTGAGCGCGCCGCACGATCGATCCGGTCGGGGGGGACGACACGAGGACGAAGTCACACTCGAGCCCCGCCTCAGCGAACCGATTTTCGAGCGCCTCTTCGACATGCATGAAGTAGTCGAACCCGCCAAGCTTGGCGAAACCAAAGAGACCGGGAACCAAAACGATGTGATGCTTTGGGCTGCTCATGATTCGCGAGGGCTACAGAAGCTCCACCAAGACTCCGAACCGTGGTCGGAAGATATCATGCGATCCCGGTCGGAAGGGTGAGGTTAACACGCGCGTGTCCCTTGCAAATCGAGCGCTAGGATTCGCCGTGCTCGCCCTACGGCGTTGGCAGGCTGCACTTGAAGCTGCCGATCATGGGCTGGGCAAACTCGACACGCCTTCCGCTACCACTCTCGACCACCAAATCCCCGTCGCGAACAAACCACGTGTACAGCTCGCCCTGGGCTCCAAACACGTGATATCCGGACCTGTATCCGGCCTCATTCGTTTGAATCTCGATCGCCTCGCACTCCCCGCTGCTGCCGGGCGCGGGCGCGAGATGGGTGCCCGCCAAGAGCACGGCGCATAGCAACAGGCCGATCAGGATTGTGCCTCGAGCAGTCATCGTGCACCCGTCACCTTAACAAGAAAATAACGCTGAAACGAGTACGGACAATGTTTCGTAGCCTTGCGTGTGCCTGGACAGAGGGTAAACCCCACCCATGGTCAACAAGGTCTATCCCGATGCGACCGCAGCGCTCGACGGGCTCTTGAAAGACGAAATGACGCTGATGAGCGGGGGCTTTGGGCTCTGCGGCATCCCTGAGGCGCTGATCGATGCGGTGGCCAAATCAGGCGTGAAAGACTTGACGGTCATCTCGAACAACGCAGGCGTCGATGGGATCGGCCTCGGCGTCATGCTCGAGACGCGCCAAATCAAGAAGATGGTCTCGTCGTATGTCGGGGAAAACAAGTTGTTCGCGCAGCAGTTCCTCGACGGCCTGCTCACCGTGGAGTTCACGCCGCAAGGGACTTTGGCCGAGCGAATCCGAGCGGGCGGCGCCGGCATCCCTGCGTTTTTCACGAAAACCGGTGTGGGGACGACGGTTGCCGAGGGCAAGGAGGTGCGTGAGTTCGACGGTGCCGAGTACGTGATGGAGCGTGGGCTGTTTGCCGATCTCGCAATCGTCCACGCCTGGAAGGGCGATACCGAAGGCAATCTCATTTACCGAAAGACGGCGCGGAACTTCAATCCGATGATGGCGACCGCGGCAGAGGTCACGGTCGCGGAGGTGGAGCACTTGGTCCAGCCGGGTGAGCTCGACCCGGATCAGATCATGACCCCTGGGATCTTCGTCGACCGCATCATTCATTTCCCCAACGCCTCGAAGCATATCGAGCAACGGACCACCCGTCCGCGCGCTTGAGGAGCACCAGACAGGAGACACGATGGCCTGGACCCGTGACCAAATGGCGGAACGCGCGGCACGAGAGTTCCGCGACGGCTTTTATGTGAACCTCGGCATCGGGATTCCGACGCTGGTTTCGAACTTTATTCCCAAGGGGATGAGCGTTCAGCTCCAGAGCGAAAATGGCATGCTCGGGATGGGGCCCTTCCCGTACGAGGGCGACGAAGACGCCGACCTGATCAATGCGGGCAAACAGACGGTGACCGAGCTTCCGACGACGAGCTTCTTTTCGAGCGCGGACTCGTTTGCGATGATCCGCGGTGGACACATCAATCTTTCGATCCTCGGTGCGATGCAAGTCGCGGAAAACGGCGACCTCGCGAACTGGATGATCCCCGGCAAGATGGTGAAGGGGATGGGGGGCGCGATGGACCTCGTCGCAGGGGTGAAGCGGGTGGTCGTCGTGATGGAGCACACCGCCAAGGGCAAGCCCAAGCTATTGAAGAAGTGCACCCTGCCACTCACCGGCACCAAAGTCGTCGATTTGGTGATCACCGACCTCGGCGTGTTCGAGATCGACAAGGCCGGCAAAGGCGGGATGACCTTGGTCGAGCTTGCCGAGGGGGCCACGCTCGAAGAGATCGCCGAAAACACCGAAGCGGCGTATGACGTGAGCGTTTAACCGAACAACAGGAGCATCGCGCTCACGTAAAGCCCCATCCCGATCGCTAGAACGGCGGTGTAGCCTGCGATCTGTCGCGCCTTGAGCCCGGTGATCGCGAGAAGCGGCAGCGCCCAGAACGGCTGCAACAGATTGGTCCATTCGTCGCCATACGCGAAGGCCATGACCGTTTGGCCGGCGTCGAGCTCGAGGGTCGCGGCGGTGTTCAACAAGACATCACTTTGAAGGGCCCATTGGCCGCCGCCCGACGGCACGAAGAAATTCACCAGGCCGGCGCTCAGGAACGTTAAAACCGGGAACGTCGTCGGCGAGGCGATGTTCGCCATGGCGGCAGAGAGGCGTTCGATCATGCCGCTCGCCTGCATGACGCCGAGGATTCCGAAGTAGAGTGGAAACTGCACGATGATGGCGCCAGCCCCGCGCGCCCCTTCGGTAACCGAATCGAGGAAGCCCCGGATCGAATTGTGCGAAGCGAGCGCCACCGCCAAGAAAAAGAGATTGACCGAGTTGAGGTCGAATGCGAGGTCACCTCGGACCCAGCTCGCAAGTACGACGAGCGCGGTGACTCCGCCGACGAGGAGGCCGAGATAGGTCCGTTTGTCCGAGCCCTCGCTCTCGACACGAAAAATCGTGGCCTGTGGAACGCTCGCATCCCTCGGGGCGAGAGCCATGCAAAGAAGCGGAAGGAGCAGGAGCAGGCCCCCGCTCATCATCAAGTTGAGCGACGAGAACAATGTCTCGCTCACCGCGATCGCCTCGCCCGCACCTGTCGTGAACTGCGCCGATTCGGCAGCCTTCAACGGCGCAGAGCCGCTCAACCCTCCGTGCCAGACCGCAAGCCCGGTGTAGGCGGCGGCGCCGAGCACCGGAATGTCCATCGCGCGTTCTTCTTCGGCGGCGCTTCGCGCGATCTCTCGGACCACGAAGGCGGCGACCACAGCTCCGAGGCCCCATTGAATGAGGCCGGTGATGCATGCGATCACCGCAACGAGACCGGCCGCTTGCGGAGTATGCTTCGGCCAGCGCGCCACCACGCGAACGAGCCGCTGGATCGGTGGGCTCGCGGCCAAAGCCTGGCCGGTCACTAGAATCAGACACATCTGCAATGCGAAAGCGAGAAGCGGAGTGCTCGAAAACCCGTCAAACCAACCTTGAAAAACCGCGCCCAACGAGCCCAAGAGCGCGAGGCCCCCGAGCAAGGTGATCAACGTCAACGCCAGCGCCAAGACGAACGGTTCAGGCACCCACCGCTCAGACCACCGACTGAAGACCTCACCAACCCGAACCAGCATCGCGCGCACCCTAGCATCGTCGATCACGATGCTCGAAGAGTTTCGGCGGGTGCGTTGTTTGCGTGGCGGGCGCCGACGGGCGGGCGCGCGGCCGTCAGACTCGGGGGCATAACCGCGCGAAATTTCAGCGGCAGGCTCTGGCACGCGACGTGCTCGTGCGATTGCCATGCTCGCGACGGCGCACAGCGCGTGTCTGATCGGCATCGAGGCGCATCCCGTTCAAGTCGAGGTTCGGCTGGGCGAGGGGCTCCCGGGGTTTGACATCGTCGGCCTTCCCGAGCGCGCCGTCAAAGAGAGTCGTATTCGCGTCCGCGCTGCGCTGTCGTCAATCGGCTTTGCGTTCCCGCCACGGCATTTGGTGTTGAATCTCGCCCCGGGCGACCTCCGCAAGACGGGCGCCGGGCTCGATCTGGCGGTCGCAGCCTCCGTCCTCGCCGCCTGTGGAGGCGTGTCGCCGGCGGAGCTCTCCAACACTCTGCTGGTTGGCGAGCTTTCGCTGTCGGGGGAGCTCCGGCCGGTCCGTGGAGTGCTCGCGCTCTTGCGAAGCGCGCGCCGGGCAGGTCTTGAACACGCGATCATTCCCGAGGGCAACCGTCCCGAAGCGATGCTCGTCGAAGGGGTGTCTGTGCACACCGCCTCGCACGTGGGCGAGGTGGTTCAATGGCTCAACGGTGAAGACGCACTCCCCGATGTCGTCGCGGGGGTTGTGTCCGTGGGGTTGCGCGGTCACGGCGACGTCGATCGCGATCTCGGGGCCGTCCGCGGTCAAGAGGCGGCGAGGCGCGCCCTCGAGATCGCGGCGGCCGGGGGGCATCACATGCTTCTCATCGGCAGCCCTGGTGCGGGCAAAACGATGCTGGCGCGCGCACTACCCTCGATCTTACCGCCACCTTCCGACGAAGAGGCGCTCGAAATAGCCACCATCGCGAGCTCGGCGGGTCTGCGAACGCCACTGGTCTTAGCGGGTCGACAGCGTCCTTTCCGTGCGCCTCACCATACGGCGAGCGCGACGGCAATCGTCGGCGGGGGCGAGCCTATCCGAGCGGGGGAGCTGACCCTTGCACATCGGGGCGTCTTGTTCCTCGACGAGCTTCCCGAGTTTCGGCGCGACGCCATCGAAACGCTACGTACCACCATGGAAGAAGGCGAGGTCGTCATCTCTCGCGCGCGCCAACGGGTGCGTTTGCCCGCGCAGCCGATGGTCATCGCGGCGATGAATCCTTGCCCGTGCGGTTATCACGGCGACCCGACCCGGGTTTGCCGGTGTGGCCCCGCGCAGATCGCACGCTACCGAGGACGTGTCTCGGGCCCATTGCTGGATCGGTTCGATCTTCAAGTCGCAGTCCCGCGAGTGAGCGCAAAGACGATGCGCAAGGCCGCTCCCGGGGAACCCTCGTCCAAAGTTCGAAAGAGGGTCGAAGAGGCCCGGGGGCGCCTCGCCTCGATGCCGGTGCGCGCAGAGCTTGAACGGCTCACGCGCGACGTGACGTCCGAGGCGCTCACCTTGCTCGAACTCGGCGTCGAGCGACTGAAGATGAGCGCGCGTGCGTATCTAAAAGCGTTACGCATCGCACGCACGATCGCGGCTCTCGACGCGTCGGCTCTGGTTTACCCAGCCCATACCGCCGAGGCCCTCCAATACCGCGTCCTCGACCGGGAGCCCGCGTAGGGTCTCCGACCGACGCCCGATTCCTCTACCTACAAACGACACAAGGAGCACCATGATGAAGCAATCACTCAAGGCCTTAGACACCCTGTTGCAGAACGTCGAAAAGCAGTTCGGTAAGGGCGCGATGATGCGCCTGGGCGACCGAAAAGCAGAAAAGGTCCCCTGCATTCCGACGGGGAGCCCGTCGCTCGACGAAGCCCTCGGTTGCGGTGGCTATCCGAAGGGCCGCGTCGTCGAGATATACGGGCCGGAGTCGAGCGGGAAAACGACCCTCACGCTGCACGCGATCGCGGAGTGCCAGGCGATGGGCGGGGTAGCCGCCTTCATCGACGCCGAGCATGCGCTCGATGTTCACTACGCGAAAAACCTCGGTGTTCGGCCGAGCGAGCTCCTGGTGAGCCAACCCGACAACGGCGAGCAAGCACTCGACATCGCCGAGATCTTGGTGCGAAGCGGTGCGATCGACCTCGTCGTCATCGATTCGGTTGCCGCGCTCGTTCCGAAAGCCGAGCTCGATGGCGACATGGGCGACCGGCACGTCGGCCTCCAGGCCCGCCTGATGAGCCAAGCGCTTCGAAAGCTCGCAGGCGCGGCCCATCGCACCGGCACGACAATCGTCTTCATCAACCAACTCCGCATGAAGATCGGCGTCATGTTCGGCTCACCCGAAACCACGACCGGTGGCCATGCGCTCAAGTACTACGCCTCCGTACGCCTCGACATCCGTCGTATCGGCGCCGTCAAGCAGGGCGACGACGTCCTCGGAAATCGCACTCGCGTCAAAGTCGTCAAGAACAAGCTTGCGCCGCCGTTTCAAAAGGCCGAGTTCGACATCCGATACGGCAAGGGCATCGATGCCGTCGGAGATCTCCTCGACCGAGCAGTCGAGGCGGCGGCGGTTGAGAAGAGCGGCGCCTACTACCGTTTCGGTGGCAAGAACCTGGCCCAGGGGCGCGAGAACGCCCGCGCAGCGCTCGAAAAGGACTCCAAGCTCCGAGAGGCGATCGCCGCGAAGCTCCGTGGTCGCGTCGATCCGGGACGGCGCGCGGCCTAGCCGCGAGTCGCGCATCCTGCTAGCAAAGCTGCGTGCGGTGTCTGGTCACAGGGGCCACCGGATTCCTCGGAGGAGCGATTCTGCGCGGCCTTCAAGCGGCGGGACACGAGGTGGTTGCTTTCGTCCGCGAGAGCTCGGACTCGAGAGCGCTCAAAGACGTGGAGCGCGTCGTGGGCGACCTTGCGGACCCCAATCGACTCGCCGAGGCCGCCTTTGGGTGTGACCTAATGGTGCATGCCGCCGGCATCGCAGACCCGACGACGGACCGCGAAACCTTGGGTTGGGCACATGTCGCCGGCACGGAGAACGCGATCAATGCCGCCAAGAAGGCGGGCTGCCAACGGCTAATTCACATCTCGTGCGCCGATGTCACGCTCTACGATGGGCCCCGATCGTTTTGGGACGAAGACCAAGCTCCCGCGCGCCCTTTTGGCGCGCACGCCCAAACCAAGCTTTATGCCGAGGAGCTCGTCCGAGTGTCGGGCAACCAGGGCTTTCGAACGATCGTCTTGCGGCCCGCGCTCGTTTGGGGCCCCGGCGACACGACGCATTTCCCTGGTTGGCAGGCCGAGGCCATGAACGGCGGTGTGCGTTTGGTTGGACGCGGAAAAAAGCTCTTGGCCACTACATACACGGGCAACCTCGTCGCGGCCGTCTTGCGAGCCATCCAAGCCGACGTGCCGACGGGCAGCGTCTACTACATCGTCGACACCGAGCTCTCGTTGGCGCGTGACTTCTTCACAGAGCTCTGCGAGACGCTCGGTTGGGAAGCGCCGCGCAACGGGGGTCCCAGCTGGTGGGCGATGGCGCTCTGCCGACTGCACCTCTCGCCGCTTCACGCGACACAGGTCATCCGCCGCGGGCAGACGAGCGCCTTCGACATGACCAAGGCGAAGAAGGAGCTAGGGTACGAGCCCGTCGTCACCCGCGAGCAAGGGATGGTCGAGCTCGGTGCATGGGCACGTCAAATGCAGGGCACTCCGTGACAAAGGAAGACGAGCAGTGGATGAAAGCAGCGATCGCCGAGGCGCGTCTTGCCGAAGCTGAAGGCGAGGTGCCGGTCGGAGCCGTCATCGTTCACGGCGGCAAGGTCATCGGACGCGGTCGCAATCTTCGGGAAACGACGAAGGATCCGACCGCGCATGCCGAAATGATCGCGATTCGTGAAGCCGCCCGGGCGCTCGGTAGTTGGCGACTCCTCGACACCGTCCTTTATGTCACCTTGGAGCCCTGCCCGATGTGCGCGGGCGCTCTCGTCAACGCCCGTGTGCCGAGGGTCGTCTGGGGTTGCAACGACCCGAAGGCAGGCGCGACCCAGACGCTCTACACCATCGGCAACGATGCACGGCTCAATCACCGGTTCGAATGCGTTCCCGGCGTTCTCGAGGATGAATGCGCAGCTCTCTTGACCGGGTTTTTCGCGGCGATCCGCGCCAACGACGACTCGCGCAACAGTCGTTGACACCTTAAGGCGTTTTGCTAGCTTCCGCCGCGGAGAGCTGACCGAGCGGTCGAAGGTGCTTGATTCGAAATCAAGTGTACTGGCAACGGTACCAAGGGTTCGAATCCCTTGCTCTCCGCCAAGTTCTTTGACCTACAAGTTGAGGACCGCAGAAGTCTCCGCACAAACGCGGTGACTGACGCGAAAAGGAAGGCGGACTCCGCCTGGAGAGGTGACCGAGTGGTCGAAGGTGCACGACTGGAAATCGTGTGTACCGAAAGGTACCGGGGGTTCGAATCCCTTCCTCTCCGCCTTATGGTCCTGCCAACGTCGGCCCGTGAAACCCGCCAGGCCTGGAAGGGAGCAACGGTAGCGGTGTCCGGCGTGTGGCGGGGCCTTTTTTTGGGGTATGATGTCCTCGGGCAGGCAAGGGAGATACCCACATTGATAAAGCGAACCAGGCGTTTCTCAGTCGCGCTTGTCTTTCTCGTTTCACTGGTGGGCGCTAGCCAGGCTTTCGGCCAAAGCCAGCAGCGCAACGACGACACTGTGGTGATCGATACACCGCCGGCACCGCCGCCGACGCAGGGTGCAACGCCCGTTCCCTCGGAGGGCGTGATTCTTCAACGTCCGGGCCGAGTGCTTCTCCACGGCAAACCCGTTCGCCTCGAATTTCGTTCGCCCACCGACGGCGTGGCCTTTCAGCTTCAACGGGGTGGGACGCACTCCTCTATCAGTGGGGTAAGCTATGGGGTCGGCTTTGGATGGAGCTACGGCGCCTGGGGCTATCCGGGATGGTGGGGCTATCCCGGGTGGGGCTGGGGCGGGTATGGCTTCGGTGTGGCGCCCTATTACGGAGAGATCGTCACCAGAGCCTACCAACCGATCTGCGAAGCTCCGTGTCAGGCGACCCTGCTCTCGGGGACTCACCGTATGTCACTTTCGCTCCGCGGCGGCGCTCCGGTCAACGTTCGGCAGCCCATCGTGCTCACCCGAGACGCAATCGTCGAGGGTCGTTACGTCGACAAGAGCCGCATGCGAAAGGCGGGCTGGGCCGTGTTCGTCTCGGGTGCAGTCGCCGGGATGGTCATGATGTTTGCCTCGATCAACTACCAATACGACCCATTCGTCACCGGCAACCAGATCCGCAACCCGGGCGTGTTCTACACCGGAGTGGGTCTCTTCGCTGGCTCGATCATCACCGGCGCCGTGCTCGCCGCCCAAGACGACGAGGCGTACGTCAAGGTCTACCCAACTCCGTAACGAGTGGGGCGGACTCAGGAGGACTCGAACCTCCAACCTCCGGTTCCGTAGACCGGCGCTCTATCCAATTGAGCTATGAGTCCTTGGGGCGCCCACGGTAGCGGGCCCTTTCGAAGCGTCAAGGAGCGCTACCTCGGCGGCGGAGAGGAAGGGATTCGAACCCCCGGTACGGCTCTACACCGCACGGCCGCTTAGCAAGCGGCTGCCTTCGACCACTCGGCCACCTCTCCAAATACCCAAGATTTCAATACCAGGCCGAGGCCTGCCCTCATGTGGGCGGCTGATGTAGCCGCGACTTCGAGCACTGTCAAAGAGCCTTGGGGTACCGACCTCGCGTGCTACAAAGGACGAATGCGGTTGTTGAGTTTGCTCGTTTTGGGCGTCGTGACTTTCCTGCCGGTAGGCGAGGCCCGAGCCTGCAGTTGCATGATGCAAACCCTCGAGGAAGGGATCGCCCAGTCACAAGCGATCTTCGAAGGGACGGTCACCAAAATCGCGCCAAAGTTGGTCAACCAGTTCCCCAGTCTCGAGGTCTCACTGGCCGTCAGGCGGGCATGGAAAGGCATCGACCGCGAAGACGTGCTCGTGACCACCGCTTCGAACAGCGCTGCCTGCGGCTATCGGTTTGCCGAGGGCTCGACCTATTTGGTCTACGCGCACCGAGACAAAGACGGCCCACTTCGAGTCAGCCTCTGTAGCCTCACCAAGCCGATCGACGAGGCGGGGGCCGATCTCGCACTCCTCGGAAAGCCGGCCAGCGCGCTCGCCGAACCAACGAAGAAGAGTGTCAGCTCGAAGGAGCGGTGCTCCGCGTCAGGCGGGACTCACCAAGGCAGACCGATCGCGCTCTTGGCCTGGGTGATCGCGGGAGTCGCGCTTTTCAGGCGGCGGCTCTAGACATTCGTCGTTGAGCCAAAGAGCGGCGACGAGGCGAATTGCGTGGGCAAGGAAATGCGCGTTGACCCTCGGCGCCGAAGGGAATATCCAAGGCAGGATTTGCGTAGCTCGTTCCGACACGCCGTGTGCACGCGCGTCCCCCACGCGTTCGCCGTCCTTCTCACGACCTCACTCTGCGGTTTCTTGGTTGGCTGCGCGACTACCCCCGACAAACCCGCGCTGATGGCAAGCGTAGCGAGCGAGGACATCTCCGTCATCGAGCTTCGGGCAACCGACTATGAGTTCGCATCGCGCTTCGGTCAGCTGGTTGCAAAGTGCTGCGCCGAAATCACCGAAGCGACAGATGACGGCGAGGTTCGGGAGCGAGCCCTCTTGTGGCGGGCTTACGCATCGCCGCAAGCCAGGGCAGCAGCATTCAACCAAGACCCGCTTGCGGGGCTGATCGAGCTGTGGGCACTGGCAGCGCAGCAGCGCGCCTACTTCACCGAGGGCGATGGAAAAGATGCATTCGGCGACCAACAGGCCTGCGCGTTTGAAACTACGGCGCAGCTCGAACGAGAGGCCGAAACGCTTGCAGCCGGTGTGATCCCTGAGGAGAACTTTGAGAACGTCAAGCAAAGGGTGGCCGCGTGGGCTGCAGCACACCCGATCGAGGGCCGGCTTTACGTTCGGCCCACGGCCCAAGCCGACCTTGCGGCGCTGGTGCAGGCGAACACGCAAGGCGGACTGAAAGCCGTGGGAAGCATGGAAGAGACTCTGCGGGATCTGAACTACCGAATCGCCATTCTCTCCGTGCAAGTGCCGGTCGAAGCTCGCTGGCAGGCCGAATATCTCGTGAACGCGCTGTTCGAGGAGCGGCTAGGTGAGCCAACGGACAAGGTGGTCGAAACGATGGACGACATCTCCGCGTTTCTTGACGATTTCGAACCCGTGCTCGGGAACCAAGTGACCCGACTGCTCGACGCTATTACCAGCGAGCGCGAAGCCGCGTTCGCCGCCATCGATCAGAAAACGGCGCAGGTCCTCGGCGCGCTGGAGGGCGAGCGAGTCGCGGTGCTGGATTCGGTCGACGAGGAGGTCGACAAAGCGGTCGGACGAGTCGAGGCCACAGGTCGGAGCCTAATCGACCACTTCTTCGAGCGGTTGATCGGGGTCTTGGTGGCGATCGGCATCTTCATCTTGATCATGGTCGCCGTGCTCATCGGAGCGTTGAGAACCAGCAGGCGGGAGCCCGTCTCCAGTGCAGCCGAGACCTCACCATCCGACGAGGATTGACCGATCCGCGCAGAACGCATATGTCCCGCCCATGGACGTGCGTTCTTTTCGAGAAACTGCGGAGCGCTATTCGGTGATCTTCCTAGACGCGTATGGTGTCTTGAAGAGCGCGTCCGGCTTGATCGAGGGCGCGCTCGAAACGGTGACCTCGCTGATCGCCGACGGCAAAGAAGTCTTCGTGGTGACCAACGATTCCTCCCGCTCTCCCGAGTCCATGGCAAAAAGATATGCGGAGCAGGCCGGGGGGGAGCTCTTGCCGGAGGAGAGATACATCTCGTCGGGGTTGTTGGCAGCTCAGTATCTCGAGCACCAGATCCCCTACGGAAGGGTGGCCTACCTCGGTAAGCCGGAGTCTGCTCACTATATCGAGATCGCCGGCAAGATCCCGGTGCCCATCGCCGACTGCGACGGGACCGACAACCTGGTTGCGATCGTGTTGCTCGACGACGAAGGGTTCGATTGGTTCCAAGACGTAAATGCCACGCTGAACCTGATTCGGCATGTGAACGTCCCCGTCATCGTGGCCAACGCCGACATTACCTACCCGATGCACGGTAACGAAATCGCCATTGCGGTGGGAAGCCTCGGCACCCTACTCTCTGACATCACCGAAAAAACGTTCGTGCGTTTCGGTAAGCCCGATTCGATGATGTTCGCCTTCGCCCTGGCGCGGGCCAGGGAGCAGCTCCCCGATGTCACCAAGCGGGACGTGCTGTTCGTCGGCGACACGCTCCGAACCGACATCATCGGCGCGAACACCTATGGGTTCGACACCGTCCTGGTGCTCTCGGGAAACACGCTTCCAGAGCAGGCCGATCTCATGATCCGAAGCTCGGGCATCATTCCGACGTACATCTGCGAATCGATCGCCACCTAGCGCTAATCTGATCAACCGAGCGACGTGCACCGCGGCAAGCCGCTCGCCCGAGGATCAGACGCGAATTATCTCGCCCTTGAGCGAGTACAAGATGGCGAGCACGTCTTTCTTCGTGTCGTCAGTCATCTCGTGCTTTTCGAGGGCCCACATGATGTCGTCCACAACCGCGATGAACTCCTGCTCGCTGATGTTCATGCCTCTGTGCGCTGTGAGCATGTCGCGACCGGTGTACGGGTCGGGACCACCAGATCCCGCCGCAAAGAACTCGACGGCCATCTTCGTCGAGTGGTCGATATCTTCAATGGCCTCAAATCGGGTCTTGACGATGGGATTTCTCAGGTGCGCGGCCATCACGTCTTCGACGATTCGGCTGATGCCCACGGTCTCGCCGAGACGTTCATACAGTGATTTGGTCATGTTTCCCTCCGTGCGGTGCTCTACAGCACTTCCAACAGCGGTTCGAAGTCGACTAGCTCTAGGTTTGGGAGATAGTCCTCGACGGCCTCGTGTTGCAGTCGTTGGCAGATGTCAGGCTGAAAAAAGTGCTCTCCGACTCGGAGCACGTAGTTCAGAACGAAGAAGCGGTAGGCCTCTTTCAAGAAGAGAAGCTCTTCCTTCGTAAGGCGGTGCACTGCGTGGTAGGCGCGGAGGAATTTCCCGAAGCGTGGCTCGAACAGTGGATCGACGGTGTAACTAAAAACGTCTTTGTCGCCTTCCTCGCGGACGACGCGCGCACAGAAATAGAAATCGAGCATGCGTGGCTCGATGCGAAACCAATCGTAGTCCCAGCGGGAAAAGAACTTGAAGCCTTCACCATCCATGCCTACCGAAAAGTTTCCGAGGTTCCAGTCGATCAAGACTGGGATCTTGGTCCACTCGTGGTACCCGAGAGCATCCGCATTGCCCAGGAACGCATCGCAATGGGCGCGGACGAACCCGGTTGTCATATCGCTGAAGCTGCGCTCGCGCCGCCATTGGTAGCTTCCGATCGCGTCGTGAAGGCTCGCCACGTCAGCTCCGAGTGACTGCCAGGTGGGTCGCACGCGATCGGAGATCTCCAGACACGACCGATGAAAGAGGCCCATCTCTTCCCCGAAAGACTCGATCTGTGCATCGGTCAGGACCCTGGGCAGGAAGTCGTAGAAAGGCTGCTGGCTGTAAAAAACGACCCATTCATCCCGCTCGCGATAGGTGAAAACCTCATCGTTCTTGCTGAGAACTTCCGCCAGGAAGCTCGCGTAACGAGTCCCTCGCAAACGGTGGATCCATTCGGCGATGCGAATGTGGTCCTGGCGAAAGTGAACGTAGGACCCGTAGCTCGATCGCTTTGCCACCACCGAATGGCCGTCGTTGAGCAGCATGAGGTACACCGAGTTGGTCGACACGTTGGCGCTCAGCTCGCGGATCTCGACCACTTCGCGGCGATCCCCGTAGGCATCCCAAGCTGCGTTTACGATCGGCGGGACAGGACGCGTAATCACGCAGGGCGCTCACTATGCCTGGGTGGCATAGATGTCCATGATGTCTCGAAGCAGCTTCACCGCGTCGGCATGGGTGCGTTGGAACGCGTTTCGACCGACGATCGAACCGTAGCCGCCGCCTTTGGCGATCTGCTTGACCTCTTCGAGCACGTCCTCGGTCCCCTTCGCGGCGCCACCGGAGAAAATCACGATCCGTCGCCCGTCGAAGGCGGCCTGCACGACATGCTGGATGCGCTCCGCCAGCGTGCCAATGGGGATGTTCTCGTAGTGCTTCTTGGCCGCATCTTGGAAGACGATCTCGGTGGGCGGCTTTACCTTCACGACGTGAGCGCCGAGCTGACAGGCGATCTGCGCGGCGTAGGCGATGACGTCGATCGCAGTCTCGCCTTCCTTGCTCATATTGCCGCGCGCGTAGGACCAAACGATGGTTGGAAGGCCGACCGCCCGAGCCTCATTGATCAGGTCTCGAAGGTCTTGGTACATCTGGTTGCGAAGGCCGCTCCCTGGGTAAATCGTGTACCCAATCGCCGCGCATCCGAGACGAAGCGCGTCATCGACGGCGGAGGTCAACGCCGAGCAAGGCGCGTCTGGGCCGCCAAGCGAGTCACTGTTGTTGACCTTCAAAATCAGCGGGAGCTGGCCCGCGTATTGGTGAGCGATCGCCTCGACGAAGCCGAGGGGCGCAGCGTAGCCGTTGCAGCCCGAATCGACGGCGAGCTTCGGATGATAGCCAGGGTCGTAACCCGGTGGGTTCGGCGCGAACGACCGAGCGGGGCCATGCTCGAAACCCTGATCGACCGGCAAAATGACCATTTTTCCGGTCCCAGCGAGCCGCCCGTGATTGAGAAGCCTCCTCAGGTTCCCGACGACACCAGGGTTCTCCCCAGCGTAATTAGCGAGAATTTGTTCGACTTTATCACTCATTCGGATCGCCTCCGTTCCTCTGGTGAAGGACCTTAGCGCACGGAACCGAGCCGGTCAGCCCTCCCAGACCACGCTTGCCCTGGAAGCGTACCAACTGTCGGCTTTCGGGCCGTAGGTGTCCTCGATCATGGCCCGCTTGATTTTCATCGTCGGGGTGAGGAAGCCGTTTTCGATGAGCCATGGATCTTTGACGACCGCCAGGAATTGGAGCCGCTCGAACGCCTCGATCTGCCCGTTCACGTCGTCGAGCAGCTTCGCCAACTCCGCTTCAAAGGCTTCCCTGACCTCACTCTCGCTGAGCTTCGGCCGAAGCTCTTCGGCGGGAAGCACGAGGGCGTATGGCTGCGGATGCCCCGATCCGCTCACGCAGCAAAGCTCGACCTTCATGTGATTGTTGAGCAGGTTTTCGATCGGTGCTGGGGCGACGTACTTGCCTTTGCTGGTCTTGAAGAGTTCTTTCACCCGACCGGTGATCTTGAGACGCCCCTCCTCGTCGCGTTCACCGCGATCGCCCGTTTTAAAGAACCCGTCTTCGGTGTAGCACTCCGCGGTGAGCTCGGGTTGCTTGTAGTAACACATCATGTTCCCCGGTGACTTGATGAGGATCTCTCCCTCATCGCTGATCTTGACCTCCACGCCTGGCATCGGGCTACCGACGTAGCCGTACCGCCCATGTCCTGGGAACGAAGCATGGGAGTACGCGAAGTCCTCGCTCATCCCGTAGCCCTCGAGGAGCTCGAGCCCGAGGTCGCGGTACCACTGGATGAGATCCGGAGGAATGGGCGCAGAACCGCTGGCGGCGAGCCGGACCTGGTCAAGCCCGAGCCCGGCGAGGACTTTCTTCTTGATGACCCGGTTCAAAAGAGGGATTCGAAGGAGTCTCTTGAGCTTTTCCGGGGGAAGCTTCTGGAACACGCCGAGCTGGAACTTGAGCCAAAGCCGAGGAACTGAAACGAACAGGGTTGGCCGGGCGCGATTCAGGTCGGCCACGAAGGTGTCGAGCGACTCCGCGAAGAAGATCTGCATGCCGGATCGAAAGCCACCCATCTCGACGATGGCGCGCTCGAACACGTGAGCAAGCGGCAGATACGACAGCATCCTGTCGTCCGCTTTGCTGTCGAAAACCTGCTGACCTCCGTCGATCGCAGCAGCGATGGCGCCAAAGCTATGCATCACGCCTTTGGGCCGCCCGGTGCTCCCCGACGTGTACACGATGATCGCGGGCTCATCGGGCTTGCGGGATGGATTGCCCTGCAGCGGCTGGGTACGTGCGACGATATCGTCCCACTTGTCGTAGTTGTTCGGTGGCGCCAGCGGAAACGCGATGCACGGCATGCTTGCAGGGATGCCCTTTTGAATCTCCTCCCAACCGTCGAGCTTACCGACGAAGAGGAGCTTCGACTCGCTGTGGTCGAGAATGTAGGAGATCGTGTCCGCATTGAGCGTCGGGTAGAGGGCGACACTGACGTGCCCCGCCATCCAGATCGCGATGTCTGCGATCATGAAGTGCGCGCAGTTCTTCGAGATCATCCCGATCTTGCTGCCGGGTTCGAGGCCGAGTGACTTCAGGTGTGCGGCCATGCGCCTCGCCTGGTCCATCGCTTCTGCCCAGGTGTACGTCTCGACCTTTCCTCCCCCGATCGGCTGCGTCATCCAAAGGCGATCGGGAGTTGTTTTTTCCCAATGATAAACGTCGTCTAGTGCGAGTTGTGGGTCGGCCATGATGGTCCTCGTTCGACAGATTTGTGTGCCCCTCGACCCTCGGAAGTCGGGAGCGCCCAAACACATCACACGCGGAGCCGTCTGGCAAGCGGACGGGGTCGGATTGGCGGAGGAGGAGGGATTCGAACCCCCGGTAGAGTCGCCCCTACAACGGATTTCAAATCCGCCGCCTTCGACCGCTCGGCCACTCCTCCGTGAGGGGCCGCTCTAGCATACCGGCCAATAATCGTCCCCTTTCCACTCACGGCGATCTTGCCGTATATTCACCCGTCCGAGGTGGACCAGCCAAGCATGAGGTGATGCCGTGACGACAGACTCGATTCCGTACCGACTGATTCAGCAGAGCAAGAAGATCCCCCAGAATCCAGCCTATTACGTTCGCGTGGGCGGCACTTGGAGGCCGACGAGCTGGGAGACTTACGGCCGCCAGGTCACGCAGGCCGGTCGCGCGCTCATCGCGCTCGGCTTCGAGCCGGGCCAGACGGTCTGTATTCTCGGATTCAACCGGCCCGAGTGGGTGATCCTGGACGTCGCAGCCATGGGCGCAGGGGGTGCACCTGCAGGCATCTACACGACCTGTTCGCCCGTCGAGGTGCGCTACATCGCAGCGCACGCCGAGGCGCCGATCATCCTGTGCGAGGACGAGGGGCAATGGAATAAGGTCAAACAAGAGCGTGGGAACATGCCCAACCTCAAGCATGTCATCATGATGAAGGGCGCCCCCAACATCGCAGACGACATGGTGTTGTCTTGGGAAGAGTTTCTCGCCAAGGGCGATGGAGTCGAAGAAAAGGCGTATTTCGACCGCGTCGAAAGTCTCGACCCGAACGCGCTGGCGACCTTGATCTACACCTCGGGCACGACGGGTCCGCCCAAGGGCGTCATGCTCAGCCACCGAAATCTCGCGTGGACAGCGACCACCGCGGTCGACATCGTCAAGACCAACACCGCCGACTGCTCGCTGTCGTACTTGCCTTTGTCGCACATAGCCGAGCAGATGTTCTCGATTCACACCCCGATCACTACGGGCTCCCGGATCTATTTCGCGGAATCGATCGAGGCCGTGCCAGAGAACCTCAAAGAGGTTCAGCCGACCGTGTTCTTCGGTGTGCCTCGCATCTGGGAGAAGTTCCATGCGGGGATCAATGCCAAGCTCAAAGACGCTACTGGCGTGAAAGCCAAGCTCGTAAAGTGGGCCATGAAGGTCGGGTGGGAGGCGAACAAGGCGCCCGGGCAGCCGAAGGGTCTTCAGTACCAGCTCGCCAACAAGTTGATTTTCTCCAAGCTCAAGCCCGCGATCGGCTTGGGAAATGCGCGAGTGTGCGTATCGGGGGCTGCGCCGATCGCACGTGAGGTCCTGGAGTTTTTCGCGAGCTTGGACGTGGTGGTGCTCGAGGTCTATGGCCAATCCGAGGACTCGGGGCCCACGAGCTTCAACACGCCAGACAACTATCGTTTCGGCAGCGTCGGTCCTGCCATCAAAGGGGTGACCGTGAAGATCGCCGAGGACGACGAAATCCTGGTGAAGGGCCCGAATGTGTTCTTGGGCTATTACAAGGACTCGGACGCCACGAACTCAACGATGGTCGACGGGTGGCTCTACTCGGGTGACCTCGGTGCCTTTGATAAGGACGGCTTCCTGAACATCACCGGCCGCAAGAAGGACATCATCATCACCGCGGGCGGCAAAAACATCACCCCAAAGAACCTCGAGGCCGCCATCAAGAACCACGAGCTCGTCGACGAGGCCGTGGTGATCGGCGACCGACGCAAGTACCTCAGCGCTTTGGTCACGATCGACGCCGAGGCAGGTCCCGCCTGGGCTGAGGCCAACGGCGAAGACCCGAGCGCTCTCCACAAGAGCGCGAAGCTTCGTGCCAGCATTCAGGCACACATCGATGAGCTTAACCAGCACTTTGCCCGGGTGGAGCAGATCAAGAAGTTCACGATCTTGCACCGCAATCTCAGCATCGACGATGGCGAGCTGACACCAACCCTCAAGGTGAAGCGCGCGAAGGTCAACGAGCACTTCGCGGACGAGATCGAAAAGATGTACGCCGAGGACGAAAGGCAAGCACAACCCCAAGCGCGCGCCTAAAACGCACTAGCCGACGACGGTGACCGTGATCCGTCGTCGGTGGCCTCGGTGACGGTGCTCCCAGAGGAACACGCCTTGCCAGGTGCCAAGGGCGCAACGGCCCCCGGTTACCGGAATATTCAGTGAGGTTTGGGTAAGCGCCGTTCGGATGTGCGAGGCCATGTCGTCCGGCCCCTCGGCGGTGTGAATGAAAAGCGGATCTCCGTCAGGAACGAGGCGCCCGAGAAAGGCATCGAGGTCGCGTTGGACGTCGGGGTCCGCGTTTTCGTTGATGATCAGGGAGGCACTAGTGTGGTGCACGAACACCGTGCACAGGCCCTCGGTGATGCCCGTCGTGGCAACGGCGTCCTGCACGTGTTGTGTGATCTCGACGGTGCCGCGCCCTCGAGTATCGACCGAAAACGTGTGGGAACGTGCGCTCACGACTCGGGCACCCTCATCCACATCGCAGCCTGATCCCCTCGATAGATCACGGTATCGCCCTGCGCAAAGCGGAATTCGTAACGGCCGAACACGCGATCGGTCGATCGGCGAAGCTTAGTCGCCCTGACTTGTACGTCGAGGGGCGCGCCCATGGTCGCGAGCGCCGAAAAGCGAGCATCGTAGATGCGACCGCCGTACCCGATCCAGCCATCTGCATGCCGGAGACCCAACACGAAATAGGTGTGCATGAACCCTAGAATACCAGTCAAATGAATCATCAGACCCCCGCTCACGTGCCGCGGGTGGCGAACGGGGTGAACGCGCTGATCCCGGGTCAACGGCAACTCTGGATGCGTGGGCATCCGCGCCCGTATCAGATTGGCCTCGGTGTCGATCTCGACGATTTCGTCGATGCAGATCGCCTCCGGGCCGTACGGACAGTCAGCAACGAACTCTGGATCTAGCGCCATCCTCACACTCCCTCGGTGTCCGCTCCCCAGATCACTTTGTGGACCTGGATCTGGACGCGAACCGGTATTTTGTCTTCGAGGACCCATTGCACCAGGTCCTTCGGGTCTAACTCGCCCCACACGCAGCTCAACAGGACGGCTTTGACGCGGTCGGCAAGTTGGTGCGTTTGGATGACCTCCTTGGCCCATTCGTAGTCCGCGCGATCGGCCAACACGAGCTTCACTTCGTCGCGCTTGGTCAAGAGCTCGACGTTCGCCCAACGATTCTTGGTCGATTCCCCGCTCCCCGGAGCCTTGAAATCGACGATGCGGTGAACACGGGGGTCGACCTTGGAAATGTCTCGCTCCCCGCTAGTCTCGAGAAGGACGGTGCGGCCTGCATCGCAGAGCTCGGCAAGCAGCGGGATCGCTCCGGCTTGAAGCAGGGGCTCGCCGCCGGTCAGCTCGACGAGTGGGGTCCCCAGCGACAGGACTCTGTCGAGCACGTCTGCCCGGCTCATCTCGACACCGCCTTCGAAGGCCTGGGGCGTGTCGCACCATCGGCAACGAAGATTGCAGCGAGACAGCCTGACGAAGGTACAGGGCAACCCTGCGAAGGTCGATTCGCCTTGAATCGATTCGTAGATCTCGTGAACTCGTAAGTGCTCGCTATCTTCCATGGCTATCGTTGGTTGCGATCGATCACGATCAGCATTCGGCCGCCTCGAGAGGCACGCTCCGGTACCTGAACGATCAAATCCCACAAACCAGGACGCGCAGCCACCTCAAGGGTTTGAATGCGCCGCCTCACGCACCGGGCGCCATCTTCGCCGACCCTCACCCACAACATGCGCGGCCGGTATCGATCGAGGTCGAGCGCAGTTAGCCTTAGCCGTGTTGGCTCGTCCACAGCGACCGATACCCGATAGGCAGGCGTTTCCGGCTCCAGGCGACCGCAGCCCGCCGGAGCCTCCTCCACCCCCAGGGTGGCCTTGTCGAAGACGATCGAGAAAGGAAGGTCGGCAGAGGTAACCACAGTGGTCGTGGCAGTGACAGCATCGGAGGCAGAAGCAGGGGCAGCAGCGGTTGGAGAATCCGTGCCTGTGCCAGCCATCGTGGCCTGGTCTGTGTCGGTGACCAATCGCCTCAGCGCGTCGAGCATCTGAAGCGTGAGGAAGTTCCGGAGATTGTTTCCGTACCGGAGCCCCTTTTCGGTCAGCTGGCATGCCCTTCGCACGCCGCCGCGCCCCAAGACGTTTGGGTGCACCCCGTCACGGGCCAGGCCCCTACGCGGCAGCTCGCTCATCGCCTTGTAGTAGTCGATGTACGGCAGGTGCCAGTGGGTTGCGACGGCTCGCGTGATCGTGTTGAAGCGGCGGATCCAACGGTCTTTGGTTTTGTTCCGACGAGGCGGCGCCGAGCCGAGCACCGGCACGACACCAATTGCGGAGAGCTGCTCGACCAAATACACGAGCCGCCGCGCGTAGACGCGCTCGTTTTGGTTCTGTGCGTCGTTGCCACCGAATGTGACGAGCGCCCAGCGCGCGTCGGTAGCGCTGATCTCCTGCCGGAAATGTGCTGGACGGCCGCCGAGGACATAGCGAAGGTTCCAATTCACGCCTGCCGCGAGGCTCTGTCGATTGAACGAGTTGCGACGCCCAGTACGAAAGTGATCGATGGTCTCCTGCAGGTAGGTGTGGTCACCGAGATCCACATACGGGGTGGCAAAGCAGTAGAGGAACGCCTTACTGGCCACGCTCGATCCGCCCATTTTCGAAAAAGCGTCGTCCCGTAGCTCTGGGTTTTGCGCACGAATCGCCAAAACATTTGCGGCAATCGCGGGGTCGAGCGCTACCGAATTGGCTTGGGCGGAAGTAGACGCGAACGCCGTCAAAAACGAGAGGCCGACCAGCCACCTCATCGAAGAGCGCTCGCGGGAATGAAATAAAGACGACTCGGCTCACGAGCGATGCCTCGATACTCGTTGTCCGTCAATAGGATGACCGAGCCGTCCTCCTCCCAGACGAGCCCCTCGAAGTTTGGAAGAGGGTCGATCAACGCAGATAAGTCGGCAGCGATTCTTGGCTCGACCCATTCGCTCTGAGCTCCTTTAGGAACTTCGAATCGGAGCAGGCGAGAGACCCCGAAGTGACGCTCGACGGCCATCGCTGCAACTTTACCGTCGATGATCCGGCAACTGAGCGCGGCAAGCTTGCCGGTCTTGCTCGTGAGGCCGACACGGTGTGCAGTCCAGCTCTGCTTCCGCTGGTCGAGCATCGCAACAGGAGCCCAACGGCGGCCACTCTGATGATCGATCAGCTCGGTCGCCAACATGAGAACTCCATCTACGTGACAAAGCCCTTCGATGCCATGGTTGTCCGATGCCGTGAGACGCCACAGGCCGTAGTCGAAGGCTTCGACCGAGCCGACTGCGAGGCGCCCTCCCTCGATTCGACCATAGAGCAGTAGATCTCGAGCGCGGCCCGCTTCCTGAGTTTCGGTTCCCACCACGAAACGTCCATTGGCCATCCAAGCGAACGCCTCGAGATCGGTCTTCGATGGGCAACCAACCACGGGGTACGGCTCGACCGCGAAAGTCGTCGGATCGATGCGCAGCGCAAAGTCTCCGCCTTCGCCCACCGCCCACAAGGCCCCCTCGCCATCCCGAGTGAGCCCCGAAAGACCGGTGACCTCCGTATCCAATGCGACGATCGGGCCTGGGCCGCTCGGCGGTCTTCTTGGGCGGGTGCAGGAAGCACCGGCGAGCAAGAGAGCCACTGCTAGCGCCAACCTCGCTCGCACCCTCAGGCGACCGCTTCGAGCACTGCCGCGGCGCCGAGACCGCCCGCTGCACAAATCCCGAGAAGAGCGGTCTCTTGCCCCGTCCGAGCGAGCTCGTTGGCCATGGTGCTCACCATCCGAGCTCCCGTGGCGGCGAACGGATGTCCGATTGAGATCGACCCGCCGTAGATGTTGAAGGTGTCCTCGTCGATCTCGCCCACAGCCTTGCTCTTGCCGAGGCGGCCTCGGGCGAACCCCTTGCTCGCGAGCGCTTTGGTGACCGAAAGGACCTGAGCCGCAAACGCCTCGTGCATGTCCACGAAGCTCGCGTCCTTGAGCAGCATTCCAGCGCGGTCGAGCGCCTTCGGCATCGCCAGAGCGGGCCCGATCAGCAGCTGATCGGAAGGATCTACGCCGACGTACGCCCAACTGCGAAGGGCAGCGAGGGGTTTGTAACCGAGCGCCTTCGCTTTTGTTTCGCTCATTACCAACACCGCGGCTGCACCGTCGGTCAAAGGTGACGCATTGCCTGCCGTAACCGTGCCGTCACTTGCAAACACCGGGCGGAGCTTCGAGAGTTTTTCAAAGCTCGTGTCCCCTCGCACGATGTTGTCGGTGTAGACCGTGCCATCCGCAGTCTCGACCGAAGCGACCTCCTCGTCGAAGCGTCCCGAGCTGATCGCCGCCGCCGCACGATGATGCGACTGCTCGGCGAAACGGTCCTGCGCCTCGCGGCTGATCTCGTTACGTCGCGCCATTTCTTCAGCAGACTCGCCCATAACTTGACCCGTCGTACGCTCCGCGATTTTCGGCATCTTCGGAAGGATGTCGGTGATCGGCATCATTTGCGCGAGCACCTGCAGATAGTCCGAAGGAGACGCTGCCTTGCCGAATGCGAGCGGTGCCAGGGCGTGAACTGCTTTTTGAGGAAGGTTGAGGGGCGCGTTGCTCGTCGAGTCGGAGCCTCCTGCAATGACGACGTCGGCCTCTCCGCGCTCGATCGCAGCCGCGGCGAGAGTCACGGCCTGAAGCCCCGTGGCGCATGCGCGCGTACATGTCATACCCTCGACGCTGGGCGGCAACCGGAGGTCCAACGCAACCTCGCGTGCGATGTTTGGTGCCAGCGATGGGAAGATCACGCCGCCCCACACGATGCTGTCGATGTCCTCGTGCGGAACCTCGGATCGATCGAGAAGCGCCTTCACTGCCACGTCGGCCAGATCGATCGAATCCAACTTGAGGAACTGCCCGAAGGCCTTGACGAAGGGAGTGCGAACGCCGTGAACGATGACGGCTCGCTGCTTCTTTCCCCAACCATTTTTCTTTCTCGCCATCGCTTATGCTCCTACCAACGCGCCGCCGCAGACGCGCATCGTTTGACCGGTGAGACCCGCGGCGCCAGGCGTCGCCAGAAAGGTGATGGCCTGGCCCACGTCCTCGGGCTTGCCTCCTTGCGCGACTGCGCTCATGCGCCGGGCGGCTTCTCGAATCGCAACCGGCATCGCCGAGGTGAGGCGTGTTTCGATGAAACCCGGAGCGATTGCGTTGACCGTAATCCCGCGTTTCGCGAGCTGGGGCGCTAGGGCCTCGACGAAGCCGACGATCCCCGCTTTACTGGCGGAGTAATTGGTTTGGCCCCGATTGCCGGCAATGCCGGAGACCGACGAGAGGCATATGACGCGCCCACCCGGTCTGAGAAGGTCTTCGGACAAGAGCCGATCGGTGATGCGCACGACTGCCCCGAGGTTGATGTCGACCGCCATTTCCCACGCTTCCGGTGCCATGCGTGCGAGTGTCTTGTCTCGCGTGACGCCTGCGTTGTGGACCACGATATCGACGCCGCCGAACTCCTCCCGGAGCTCGCGTGCAATTCGCTCGGGGGCGTCCTCGTCGGTGATATCGACCAGCAGCACCGAACCGCCGATGCGTCGAGCTACCTCGCTACAGGGCCCGTCGTCTGCGGGGCGGTCGAGGCAGACGACGTGCGCTCCTTCGGCGGCCATCAGCTCGGCCGTAGCCTGGCCGATACCTCGAGCTGCCCCGGTGATCAACGCGACTTTTCCTTCGAGTGGTTGAGTGTCGGGAGCGTCTTCACCCTTGGCTAGCTTGGTGATGTGGAATGGCTGACAGCTCACGAACGCAGATCGCGGCGAAAGCAAAAAACGGAGAACCGCTTCGAGTCGGCCCTCGGCGCCTTCCTCGACGAATACGCTGTTTGCCGTAGAGCCGTTGCCGCCGATCTCCTTGGCGACGCTCCGCGCGAACCCCTCCAGGCCCGCGCGCGTTGCGGCGCGACCCGCCTTCTTGACACCGCCCGCTGGGCGACCGATGACGACCACGCGACCGCAGCGATTCAAGCGACGGATCCAGGGATGAATCACGTCGTAGAGCTCTCGTAAGTCGGCGGGGGACTGAAGGCCTGTCCCATCGAAGACGATCGCATCGATCCGCTCTCCTTCGGGAGCGTCGCCTGGCGAAACCCGCCTTGGCGGCCGGGCCCACGCCTCGCCGGGACCGAGATAGGGCTGCAGAACCGAGTCGGTCTCCCCAACCACCCACGGGTTGGCCCCCGCCCTGGTGAGCGCTTGCGCGATCGCCGCTTGGAGCTCGCCGCGCCCGCCCACGAGGACTCGTTTGTCCTCGAGCGGTCGCTCTTCGTAGGGGCCTTTGCTGCGCGCAAGGCGCTCGGGCACCGGGATCGGTAGCCCCAAAGTCTTGATCAGCCTTCGTGCCTGCTCATTCTCGAGCAAAAGATCGCTCATACGCCCTCAGCTCCTCACCGAATAGGTTCCAACCATGTAAGCCGGGCCACCCGGTGCGTCCCCGACGAAGACGCGACCACTTTCGACGTAAAGCCCTACTCGTGCAGGTAGCACGAGCGGTCGCGTGAACTTCACGTCGATCATGGCGAGCTTGCTCACGTCGCCGGCGAACAAAGCTCGGTTCAGCCCCTCGATGGCACGCGCCATCGTCGAGAAGCCATGGAGGATGACGTTGCGAAAGCCAGCAGCACGTGCCGCGGGCGGGATCCAATGGATTGGGTTGAAATCCCCGGTGAGCTTCGCGAATTCGAAGCCTGCCTTGGACCCGATGTCCCAACGTGCGAGCTCCTTGACCTCGTTGGGGACGCGGGGCCGCTCATCTTTGGCAGATTTGTCTTTGTCGCCGCCACCAAGAGGGACGATGCCGTAGCCGTGGGACACCACCGCCTCGGGATCACGCGACGTCCCGGTAACTGCCCGCTGGTGGATCACCGCGCGGCGTCCGTTGTCGTCGATGTCCTCGAGCCGCACCGCGGCATCGAAAGGCTCGCCGAGCGGCAACGGGGCGTTCATTTCGAGCCGGCAACCACCGTTGAGAACCCGCTGAATCGGGTACTGAATCCCTTCGAGGCCCCGCGACTGCAGAGGAAAAATCCATTGTGGAAACAGGTGGGCTGGCACCTGCCCGCGGTAGGCGTTCGGATCCCCACCGACGTGTCGGATGTAGTCACGAACGAGATCCGTGGGGCGTGGTGGGATCTTTGCCGAGACCTCGGGGCCCGGAATCTGTGTCGGCGGGCGGCTGGCCCGGCCCGCGCCGCTCTTGGCCGCGACCCAAGCAGCACGTGCGATCGCCCCGAGCATCGGCCCCTGGTGCAGGATGTAACGCGTGGGTACCGCCATGTCGATTCTCCTTGTGAGTACGGTGAGGCTCCCCCGTCGGGAAAAGAGCGGTCTACCATTGCGCAAAGAACGGCGCAAACCACGCAGGCGCTGCTAGGCTTGCATCATGGCGAACCCGTTGATCCACCTCGATTTCGACATCCCCTTCGATCAGATCGATGCGGCGCATGTGGAGCCTGCCATCGACCTGCTGCTCGCATCGTCGAGGCGCGCGGTCGACGCCATCATCGAAGACTCGGGGCTTCGCACGTACGCGAACACCCTTGGGGCGCTCGAAAACGCGACCGAGCGGCTCGAGCTCGCAATGACAGTCATCGATCACCTGGAGAGCGTGGCCACCAGCGACGCGCTACGAGAGGCTTACAATGTCACCCGGCCCAAAGTCAGCGCCTTCTGGTCGGAGCTGGCGATGAACGACGGTCTTCACCGGGCGGTTCGCGCGTTTTCCCAGACCGATGAGGCGAAAAAGCTTCCGCCCACCGAAGCCCGTTTTCTGAAGAAGACGCTCGACGACTTCCGACGGCATGGTGCGGAGCTCGCCCCGGACGACAAGGCGAAGCTGAAGGCGATCGAGGTCGAGCTCACGAAGCTCACCACCGAATTCTCGCAGAACGTTCTCGACGAGACCAATGCATTCGAGCTGGTGATCACCGATGAGGCCAAGCTCGCGGGCTTGCCACCGACCCCAAAGCTTGCAGCGGCTGAAAATGCCCGCTCGAAGAGCCTCGAAGGCTGGCGGTTTACCCTTCAGGCGCCGAGCCTGATCCCACTGCTGACGTACCTCGACGATGCGCAGATCCGTGAGCAGGTTTGGCGGGCCTACAACACCCGCGCCGTTGCAGGCGACCGCGACAACCGCCCGATCATCGAGCGCATCCTCGA
>JBFICQ010000012.1:0-27663 GCA_041581895.1 Polyangiales bacterium
AAGGTGGTTACGCTGACGCGATCGCCGCGATGGAGGCGGCCTCCGCCCCAATCGTCTCTCTCGATTTGCCGAGCGGGCTCGACGCGGACACCGGCGGCATCTTGGGAGTCGCGCCGCACGCAGAGCTCACGGTCACGTTTGCGGGACTGAAACGCGGGCTGCATCAGTACCCGGGGGTCGGGATTGCCGGCGAGGTTCGCCTCGCGGACATCGGCATTCCGATTACGAGCCGAGCCCGGGCGAGCCTCTGGGATGCCGGCGATCTGGGTGCTTTGATCGCGGCTCGTGCCGGCGACGCGCACAAAGGGACCAACGGACACCTATTGGTCATCGGAGGCGCGCCTGGCAAGACCGGTGCCGCGGTGTTGGCGGGACACGCCGCTTTCCGAGCCGGCGCGGGATTGGTCACGATCGGAGCCAGGCCCGACGCACGGAGCGCGCTCGAGCAAAAAGTGATCGAGTTGATGACGATCGAGCTTCCCACGAGCGCCGATGAAGCCGCCGTGCGGGCGCTCTGTGAGGGCAAGCGTGCGGCGGTTTTGGGACCTGGTTTGGGGCTCGACGAGATCGGCAAAGCATGGACGCGGGCATTCGCGCTTCACGCTCCGGTGCCCACCGTGATCGATGCCGACGCGATCACGAACCTGGCAGAGGAAGGCATCGAGTCGCTCGGGGATGCTGCTGGGCCTCGGATTCTCACGCCACACCCCGGTGAGGCAGGCAGGCTCTTGGGACGATCGAGCGCCGAAGTTCAAGCCGATCGCTATGACGCAGCCGCGGCGATCGCGAAGCGCACGGATCAGGTCGTCATTTTGAAAGGTGCGCGCAGCATCATCGGCGCCACCGACGAGCTTCGCGTTTGCGCCGAGGGAACGCCAGCGCTCGGCGTGGCAGGCACCGGAGATGTGCTCAGTGGGGTGGTGGGAGCGCTCTCGATGACCCTCCAACCGATCGATGCCGCAATCGCAGGCGCGCTTCTCCACGCCGTTGCCGGGAAGGAAGCGGCCATCGGAGACCGTGGTCTCATCGCCTCGGAGGTTGCCGACGCCGTGCCGGCCGTGCTCGAGCGATCGCGCTAAATCGCGACGACAGCTTGACACGACACTGTGTCATTCCGGGGACAAGGTGACGCCCTGGCGGGGCTCCCGAGCTCGAAATGCTTGGGTTTTTGAGGTGGCATTGCCGTTGCAACGACGTCGGTGTGGAGACCGAATTGATGCAAACCGAGCAACAGTACACCGAAGAAATCCTCCCTTGCGTCCCAGAGCTATCCCGGACGGCGCTGCGCTTGGCCCGTGGCACCGCCCTCGCAGACGACCTCGTACAGGAGACTTTGGCCCGCGCCTGGCAAGCGCGTTCGAGCTTTCAGCCTGGCACGAACGCACGTGCATGGACCCACCGCATCCTGTTCAACACCTACGTCAATCACTACCGAAAGAGAAAGCGCGAGCGCCAAGCCCTCGAAGAGATCCGCGGCCTAGCACACAAGAGCGCGAGACCGCCGCAAGAGGGGTTCGGAGACGAGGTCGTGGCCGCCCTAGGCGCGCTTCGGCCCGAGTTCCGAGAGGCGGTCGAGCTCGTCGACCTGCGAGATCTCTCCTATCAGGCCGCCGCAGCCCGCCTCGATTGTCCCGTGGGAACGGTGATGTCGCGTCTTCACCGGGGTCGTAAGCGGCTCCGGAGCGCCCTCGAGGCCTATGCGGAGGAGCAGGGGCTTGGCCGGTCCGCCGCCTGAGCTTCGCGTCTTGGAGCAAGATACCCGACAAAACCGATGTGAAAACCGTAAGATATGAGCTAACGCCGCGGGAGCCTTGACGAATCTGCCCAAAGTTACATATTGGCGAGCATGGCCAAGACATACGCGGACCTGCTTCAAGAGGTCAAGGGCGCCATCCGACAGGTCTCCCTGGAAGACCTGAAAGACCGGCTCGACGCGGGTGAGGATCTGATTCTTCTCGACGTGCGCGAGAAGGACGAGTGGCGACAGGGGCACGTGCCCGGCGCGCTCCACATCCCTCGGGGTTTTCTCGAAATGCAAGTGGGGTCTCGGTTACCGGACAAGGACGCGAAGATCGTCACCATATGCGCGGCTGGGATTCGGTCTGCGTTTGCCGCGAAGGTGCTTCAGGACCTCGGTTACACCAGGGTCGAGTCCGCCAATCCGGGTTTCAATCAGTGGAAGGACCAGGGCTTCCCGACTACGCAGCCGTTTGCGTTCACCGATGCACAGCTCAGTCGATATTCGCGACACCTGTTGTTGCCCGAGGTCGGCGAGGAAGGCCAGGCCAAGCTTCTTCAGGGACGGGTTCTTCTGCTTGGCGCGGGTGGTCTAGGATCGCCGGCGGCCCTCTATCTCGCGGCAGCGGGCGTTGGCACGATCGGCGTCGTCGATGGAGATACCGTCGACGAGTCGAACCTCCAGCGTCAAGTTCTGCACGGCCTCGATCGGGTAGGGGAGTCCAAGGTCGAAAGCGGCATGCGGACGATGAAGAACCTAAACCCAGACGTCAACGTGATTCCCTTCAACGAGCGGCTCACGCGCCAAAACGTCGACCGCATCTTCGATCAGGATTGGGACGTCATCGTCGACGGTCTCGACAACTTCGCGACGCGCTACTTGGTCAACGACGCGAGCGTGTGGAAGAACATTCCGGTGGTTCACGGCTCGATCTTCCGGTTCGACGGACAAGTAACCACCTTCTGGCCTCACCACGGCCCTTGCTATCGTTGCTTATATCCCGAGCCGCCGCCTCCGCACCTCGCTCCTTCGTGCGCCGAGGCGGGCGTGCTCGGCGTGCTTCCCGGAGCCATCGGGACGCTTCAAGCGACCGAGGCTGTGAAGATCCTCCTCGAACGCGGGGACCCGCTCGTCGGAAGGCTGCTGCAATACGACTCGCTCGGGATGACCTTCCGCACCTTCAAGCTCCGGCGCAACAAAGATTGCCCCGTATGCGGGGATCACCCCACCATCACCGAGTACATCGACTACGAGCACTTCTGCGCCGGTAGTTGAGCCGCCCTATTTCGGAGAGCGGAAGATGACCGTACCGACGTCCGATCCGAGCAGCCGAATCGGGAACACTCCATACACCTGAAGCTCTCCCTGCAGTCTCGCTTTGTCGGTGTAGCCGCTTTGCGACGCGGCCAAGGCCTCGGCGCGTTGCGCGGCATTCGGCACCAACTCGTCGACCTCGGGAGGCGTGTCCCAGTGGAAGATGCGGTCGCCCTTGTAAAGGTAGACCCACACGGGGTCGCCTGCTTCTTGCTCGACTCGTAGCTGACGGCTCAGACGTTGAGCTAACCGCGATAGGGGGATCCCGGCGAGCACCACTCCGACCACCTCACCACCCCGCAGGGCGGGCGCCGCGAACAGAATCGACCACGACGAGGGCGAGCTAGGATCTTCGGCGAAGAACTCGCCGAGACCGGTGGCGGCGCTACCCTCGAGCGCCTGCCGCACCACCTCGAAGCGGCTCTTGTAGTCCTGCCCCTTCATTCGATCCGGGCTTCGGTCCCGGGCGATGACCACTCCGTCGGCGTCGAGAGCGGCGAGAAAGGACATCGGGGATGCCACGAATTCGGCAATGCCTTTCTTGGGTTGTTGAAGAATTCTCAGCGCAGCGCGCATTTGCGACTCGCGCTTCGCTGCGTCGGGTACGGCGAATCCCGGCGTCAGCCTCTCGGCCGCCCTCACAACCCCAGCCTGATGATTCTCCAGGTCTTGCTCGATGAGCCCCTCGACCCGAGCGAGGTCCACGGCCCGAAGCCGTTGCTCGGTCCGCTTCACTGCAGCACTGTCCTCGCACGCAGCGAGCGCGACCAGCGCGGTCGCGACCAACCCCCATCGCATGAGTGCAGTGTATCCGGCGCAGGAGGCTATGTCAGATACAGCGCCAGCGCCAAGAGTCAGGCTTCTGAGTCGGTTTCTTCTTGCATGATCAACCGATGTGGCACGGCGATTTGTATGCCCAGCTCGTTGAATCGTTTGCTGATTCGCCGAAGCATCTCGCGGCGTATTGCAAATAGCTGATCGGGCACGGTCTTGACCATGAACTTGATGATGATCCCGCGGTCGGTGAGTTTGTCGACACCCAACATCTCGAGCTCACCTATGACGAAGGGTTTCCAATCTGGATCGGTCATCAAGCCGTGGGCAACCTCGACGAGGGTTTCCATGACTCGATCGACGTCTTCATCGAATCGCACGGGGATCTCGAAGACTGGGCGCGCCCAGCCGTAGGTTCGGTTGGTGACGCTCTTGATGTTGCCATTGGGGATGAAATGAAGCCGCCCATTGAGATCGCGAAGAACGGTCACCCGCATGTTCACCGACTCGACAGTGCCGGTAATACCTTCAATCGTCACCAAGTCCCCGAGTTCATATTGGTCCTCGAGCAGAATCAAGAAGCCCGAGAAGTAGTCCTTCATCAGGTCTTGCGCGCCGAAAGCGACAGCCACTCCAAAAATCGCGGCACCACCAAGCACCGTCCGGATGTCCAAGCCCGCTTCCTGTAAGATCAACATCACGCCGATCAGCACAATCAAGACGCGCGCCGCGCTTCGAAAGCTGATGGCGAGGGTATCGGCCCGCCCCGTCCCTTTCGAGCGCCCGCCTCGGCCGCGTCGAATGAAAGTTCGCGCGATGCCTCGTGCGCTCACCTGGAGCAGTACGAGCAAGAAGGCGATCATCGCGACGACGAGCAGAATTCGTGGGCCTCGCTGGACTGCCCAATGCGCAATGTTCCGCGGGTGGACAGGGCTTTCGAGCCACACGAGGCTGCGGCGCGCCCGCTCGAGCTTTTTGCGCCCGTGGTCTACCACGGAGTTGACGCGAAGCCCCTCTTCATCCATGACCGCGAGTCGTTGTCGGAGGGATGCCAGATACTCGACGCGATCCGCTGTGCTTCTCTTTGCCTCCTCGATGATGTCGGCGAGACCTTCGACCGCCCGGGCGCTGCGCGCTGCCCGTTCCCCGTCACCTGCTTCGGAGGCCTGTTTGCGACGCCTTTGCCAAATCTCGAGGGCTTGCTCCAGGTTGTCGATTTCCTTCTTTTCGGTCTTCGCAAGAGCTTCCTCGAACTCGAGCTGGTTCTCGAGCGCCCGTCTTCGCTCGACGTAGAGCTCGACCTCCGAACGGGCCTGTTCGAGCTCGCGCTCCCTCTCTGCGACGACTTTTCTCGCTCGTAGCTGTGCCGCGGTCGCGGCCGAGGCTCCCTCGATTGGGGTTTTTTGCAGGGCCGGCTCGCGTTCGGCTTTGAGCGGGGGCACGCCTGGTGGGGTCGGCACATCGGCGGCCGCGCCAGGAGGCTCCGGCTCGGCCCGTACCACCGGCGGTGTGATGACCTGCGCGTCACCGGTCAGCCCGGCGAGCGAGCGCTCATCCGTTTGGATCTTGACCGTGAGCGCCTTGATCTGGTCTTTGGTCTTCTTCTCCGCGGCAAGCGCGAGGTCGGTCTGTCGGTCGTAGAGATCGTAATCTTCCTGTAGCTCTGCGATGCGCAGCTCGAGCCGCTTGATCTCTTCGGGATCAGCATCGTCTCCCAGGCCCTGGAGGGCCTCTTTGTTCTCGTTGAGCTTAGACGCGACCTCGGTCATTCCTGCAGCCAGGTCCTCGAACCACCGCACGCGCGAGCGAAGCTCGATACGAAGACCGCGAAGCTTTTCTTTGTCGAGTTTGATGGCGCCACGAATTCTCAAGATTCGCTCGGCATCCGAAGCGCCTTCGAGTCGTTCGTCGGCACCGGTCCCACGCGTGGTTCCCGCATCCACGGCAGCCCCGCCATCGTTGCCAGCGCCGGCATCGATATAGGGCGTCGGGCTCGGTGGCTCTTGCGCGGTTGCGGGGCCAGGAGAGACGAGGCTAGCGGCCAAAGCCGTGAAGAGGGCCCCGACGCGGATCGGTTTCAAGTATGCGTTCATTGTCATCCAGCGCAAAGCGTCACACTTCCGGTCGCAGCTCTGCAAGCGCTTCTTCGGGGTCTAAGGTGAGTTGCCACGGGCCGGGGAGAGTGGGCTGGTTCGTCGCTCGCCGCCACAGGGACAGAAACCGTCCGCGCGGCCACATGGTTGCGCCGAATCGGGCAAGATGCTCGGTGTAGACCTGACAATCGACAACCGCGAATTGCCACAATGCGAGGTGGCCGAGGAGCGTCGCAAAAGCGATCTTCGACGCATCCGGCTCGGTCGCGAACATCGACTCGCCTGCGAACGTACGGCCGAGCGACACGCCGTAAAGCCCGCCCACGAGCTCGTCTTCCCTCCAGGCCTCGATGCTGTGGGCGTATCCGAGCTCGTGAAGCCCTAGGTAGCCTTCGCGTAGCTCGTTGGTGATCCAGGTGCCCTGTTGATAGGGGCGCGGCACCTCCGCACAAGCTGCGATCACGTCTTTGAACGCGGTGTCGGCTGTCACGCGCACCGTTCCGCGCCGAATCGCCTTGCGCAACGAGCGAGACACGTGTGCTTTGGCTGGTGCCAACGCGAAACGAGGGTCCGGCGAAAACCAAAGCAGGGGATAGCCCTTGGCGGGCCAGGGAAAGATCCCGTGCTCATAGGCGACGAGCAAGCGCTCCGGCGAAACGTCGCCCCCCACCGCGACGATGCCTTCTTCGTTGGCTTCTTCGGGCAGGGGGAATTCGAGCTCTTTGCCGAGGAGGTACACGGGCATACAGGATCGCCGTAGGGTAGCGCGGCCGCGCTCCGTCGGAAGGGCTACGCCTCGACCGTGGGATAGGTGAGCTCGAGGTCGCCATCTTCGACGTCGACCAAGGCGGTGCCGCCCTCGTTCAAGCTACCAAACACCATCGCCTGCGAAAGGGGCTTTTTTACCTTCTGCTCGACCAAGCGAGCCATCGGCCTTGCCCCCATCTGCGGATCATAGCCGTGGTCGGCGAGCCATTCTCGGGCCGCGTCGGTGAGCTCGAGCCGGACCTGTTTTTCGACGAGCATCTCGCGCAGAAGATCGACCTCTTTGTCGACCACCTTGCGGATGATGTCCCGCGGCAGGCCGCTGAAGTAAACCACTGCATCGAGACGGTTGCGGAACTCGGGGGTGAAGATGCGCTCGATCGCCTGTTTGGCGCGACCTGAGGCGAAGTCCTTTGGTTCCTCGCCCGACGCGAACCCAACGACTTTCTCGGTCGCTTCGAAAGCGCCGGCATTCGTGGTCATCACCAGAACGATGTTTCGGAAGTCCGCCTCGCGCCCGTTGTTGTCGGTGAGCTTGGCGTGGTCCATGACTTGCAAAAGGATGTTGAAGAGCTCGCTGTGGGCCTTCTCGATCTCGTCGAGAATCAGGACCGCGTGAGGGTGCTTGCGCACGGCGTCGGTCAAGAGGCCGCCCTGATCGAACCCGACGTACCCTGGCGGCGCGCCGATCAAACGAGAGATCGAGTGTCGCTCGCTGTACTCGCTCATATCGAAACGAAGGAGCTCGACGCCCATGACGCGTGCGAGCTGTCGCGCCAGCTCGGTCTTGCCGACGCCGGTCGGGCCCGCGAATAGAAAGGAGCCGATCGGCTTTTGGTCGGCTCGGAGCCCCGCGCGGGAGAGCGTGATTGCGCTCACCACTTTTTCGATCGCTTCGTCCTGGCCGAAGATCACCTTGTGAAGCTCCGGTCCCAGCTCTTTGAGCTGATCGCGCTCTTTCGCGCTCACCGACTCGACAGGCACGCGAGCCATCTTGCTGACTACTTTTTCGATCTCGGCAGTGGTGATTCGGTGCGTGCGCTGATCGCTCGGACGCATACGCTCGAGCGAGCCTGCTTCGTCGATGACGTCGATCGCCTTGTCGGGGAGGTGACGTTCGACGATGTGCTTGTCGGCTAGCGTCGCGGCCGCCTCGAGCGCGTCGTCGTCGTATTTCACGTCATGGTGCTCTTCATAGTACTGCCGAAGGCCCTTCAGAATTTCGATGGTGTCTTCGAGGCTCGGCTCGGCGATCTCGATTTTCTGGAAGCGCCTTGCGAGAGCCCGGTCGCGATCGAGGTGCTTGAAGTCGGCATAGGTAGTCGACCCGAGGCAGCGAAGCTTCCCCGAGGCGAGCGCCGGCTTCAAGATGTTCGAGGCGTCCATCGAGCTTCCGGTCGTTGCCCCGGCGCCCACGATGGTGTGGATCTCGTCGATGAATAGGATGGCGTTGTCGAGCTCCTGAAGGCGTTTCATGACGGCCTTCAGCCGCTCCTCGAACTGCCCGCGGAACTTGGTTCCGGCGAGAAGGGCGCCCATGTCGAGCGAAAAGATTTGCGCATCCCGCAGGACCTCGGGGACTTCGCCTTCATGGACTCGCCGCGCCAGGCCCTCGGCGATTGCGGTCTTGCCGACACCGGCCTCGCCGACGTAAATCGGGTTGTTTTTGCGGCGCCGGCAAAGAACCTGAACCGTGCGATCGAGCTCGGCCGCACGCCCGATCAGGGGATCGATACGGCCCTCGGCAGCTTCGGCAACCAGATCGGTGGCAAAGACCTCGAGCGGGTCGCGGCCCGCCGCCGGGTCGCCCTCGTCATCGTCCAGATCGGCATCGGTGTATCCGTCAGGAGCCTCGCCGGGCACGATGTCGGTGCCCACCCCGTGGGCAATGTACCGTTTGAGGTCGAGTGAAGTCACACCCTCTTCCTGAAGCAGAAACGCCGCATAGGACTCGTCTTCCTTGAGCAGCTGGACGAGCACGTTGCCGCCATCGATTGTTTTCATCTCGGACGAAATGGCATGAATCGCTGCACGCTGCAGAACCCTTTCGACCGCGAGCGTCTGCCTAGGCTCCACCGCGACGTGTTCAGGCACGCGCGATAGCCGTTCCTGCACGAACTCCTCGAGCCGCTTTCGGAGTCGTCGAATATCGACGCCACATGCGCGAAGCGCCTTGGCGGCCTTTGCATCCTCGGTCAACGCTAGCAAAAGGTGCTCGAGGGTGACGTACTCGTGCCGCATCAGGCCCGCGCGGTCGAATGCTTTGCGCAGGGTTTCTTGCAGCTCTTTCGCGATAACGGGGCCGGCCATGGCTATGCGTCTTCCTCCTCGGGCTCCATTGTCAGGCGCAGGGGGAACTCCTGCTCGCGCGCCATCGTCTCGACCTTTTTGATTTTGGTTTCTGCGACCTCGCGGGTAAACACCCCCGCCACCCCGATGCCGTTGTTGTGGACGTGCAACATGATGCGAATCGCGCTTTGCTCATCGAGGTGAAATACATGATGTAAGACCAGAACGACAAACTCCCGCGTGGTGTAATCATCGTTGTGTAAGAGAACCCGATAGAGCCGCGGCCGCTTGAGCTTTTTCTCCGGCTTGACCCGGGTGATCGTTCCGGCGTCGTTCTCGAACCTGTCGGCCATGCCCCTATTTTAGCGCTTTCTCCCAACGCGCCCAGTGTAGCGCAGCGTCGTGTGTGTCCCGAACCTAAGGCTGGTCGCCTCCGAGCGCTAGGGGGATTACTCGAGCACCAATCGGAGCCAAAAGTCCTGATTCTGGGCGTTCTTAATGGTGATCGTCGAAGCATCCACGGCATTGAGGAGGAAGGCGTTGCCGCTGGCGATGGTGGACCCCGTCCCGTCGGAGTCGAAGGCGATGTAGGCGATGATCTCCAACGGCACGCGGCCCAGCGGATGCTCGAAGATATAGGTGTTGTTGGCCCGAAACAGAAACCAGAGGCATTGCTCGTCCGTGATCGGAGGGAGAGGGGCGGACTCCCAGATCCCCGCGGCGTTCTGCATTTGGCAGGGCAGATCGGCGAGGGTCACCTCGATCGTTTCACCCCCTGAGCTGCCGCAGCCGGCTGCCAGGACCACCAGCGCCACCGCAAATCCGCTACGCCACTTCATTCCCAGGCCCATAGTACGTGCGAAGCGTGGCGACCAGCGATTCGATCGTCTGTGCCGGCGATGTGGCGCGGATTTCCAAGCCCAGGCTCTCTGCGGTCTGCGTGGTGATCGGCCCGATCGAAAAAAGGTCGAACCTGGCGAGCTTCTGCGCGGCCCCCTCGCCGATGATGTCGGCTAAATTCTGCACCGTCGACGACGACGTGAACAGCACCGCGTCGATTTCTTCCGGGTCGATCAGGGCGCGAATGCGCTTCGCCTCTCGCGGTTCTGGGGGCAGCGTGCGATAGGCCGGCACGACATCGACTTCGCCTCCCTCCGCGCGCAAGGACTCTGGAAGCACCTCGCGTCCGACCTCCGCCCTCGGAAGCAGAATCCGGGTTCCCGTGGTGAGCTCGGGCCGAAGCGCTTCGATCATGCCCTCGGCTCGAGCGTCCTCCGGAACGAGGTCCGCCCGAAGCCCGTGCCGGGAAAGCGCCTCTCGTGTCTTGGAGCCGATGGCACAGACCTTCGCCTTACCCATCGCTCTCACGTCGAGCGCGGCCCCACGCATCTGCGCGAAGACGGCGTCGACCGCGTTGCTGCTCGTGAAGAGGATCCAGTCGTAGCAGTCCAGATGAGTGACTGCGTCCCGGAGTGGCCCGAGGTCGAGCGGAGGCTCGATGCGAATCGTGGGTGCGACGATGGGTTGAGCCGCTTCATCGCGGAGGAGCTGCGCGAGGGAGCCGGCTTGCTGGACGGTGCGCGTGACCAAGACACGCTTGCCAAAGAGAGGCTTGGTATCGAACCAGCGTAGCGATTCCCGAAGCCGCACCACGTTGCCGATGATCGTGATCGCGGGAAGGCCGAGACCCGCCTTGGATGCCCGCTCGTGAATGTCGGCGACCGTTCCGACGACGGTCCGTTGCTCCGGAAGAGAGGCCCATTGCACCACCGCTGCCGGCGTTTCCGCGGGACGACCGTGCTCGATGAGCAACTGAGTGAGCGAGCCGAGCTTGCGCATGCCCATGAAGATCACCAGCGTCTGGGTCGCCGTGGCGAGTTTCGACCAATCGTGGGCCGTTCGGTCCTTTTCGACGGATTCGGTTGCTGTCACATAGCCCACGCTCGATGCGAGGTCGCGGTGCGTGAGCGAAAGGCCGGCGTAGGCCGTCGCAGCGAGCGGGGAAGGAACCCCAGGCACCACTTCAAAGGGGATCTTCTCCCGCGCGAGCAACTCGGCCTCTTCGGACCCGCGTCCAAAGAGGTATGGGTCGCCGCCCTTGAGGCGAACCACGGTCTTGCCACCACGAGCCGCTTTGACGAGACGTGCATTGATTTGAGCCTGGCGCTCGCACACGCGGCCTGCGCGCTTGCCCACGAAGATCAACTCGGCCCCGGGCTTCGCCACAGCGAGCTGATCGGGATGCACCAGAGCGTCGTACAGCACCATATCGGCTTCGCGAAGTCGGCGAAGACCACGCTCAGTGATCAGCTCGGGATCACCTGGCCCAGCGCCCACCAAATAGACTTTGCCGGGTGCGGGCATGCCTTTCAGGTTTCGTCCGCGGCGTCGGGAGGCGTAGCATCCTTCGACTTGCGACCGGTGGCCTTGCGGCGGGATCGCTTCTGAACGGCGCGCGCCTTGACCTGCGGACGAACGCCTCCAGCTTCGTTCGGGATGAAGCGAATCTCGGTCTTTACTTCGAACGAGAGAGACGTGAGCGCCCGATAAAACTCGCCTGCCATATCGGTGGCCTCGAGGAAGTCGCGGACCTCGTTGGCCACACCGCGCACCAGGGCATTCTTGGTTTCGTCGATCTGCGCAAAGACGTAGCTGATGACCTCTTTCGGGAGGCGTCCATCCTGGGTGACGCCCCGAACCACGCTGTCGGCGCTTCGGAGCGTGCCGACGCCTGCTTCGATGCCTTTCTCGACGGCTTTGCGAAAGGTCTCGCGCAGCACGCCCTCAGACCAGCGTTTCTCGCGCTCGCCTTCGCTGGTCCCCGAAGGTGTCGGTTCTTCGAACTCGTCCTGCATGATCCTTGGGCTATCGCCCCCATCGCCGGGGGTCAAGCCCTTGAAGCATAGCCCATGTCGGCGGGGATGATCGAACACGCCAAAGCACGCGGGTCGGATGCGCAAATCGTTGACCTCTGTGGCCTCCCATTCGAGGACAGCAAGCTCGGTGTGGTGTGTACTTACAGAGTGCCAGCGCGTGTTCTCCAAAGCGTTGACGGGGGTCGAGTTGCAGGCATCGCATTCGATGCTTCGGCACTTCGCTGGCTTCCTCGTCGCCGTTCTGCGAAAGCGCTCCGGACGAACGAGTCTTGCTTTCAAAAAAGGCAACGGGTATACGAGTGAAGATGGATCACGGTGTACGCACCATCGAAGAGTTGTGGATCGAGGCCGAAGAGGCGCTCGAAGCGTCTTCGAAGCGTGCTGAAGCCCTCCTGACCAAGCTCGCATCGAAAGCGGAGGAGGGTAGCGATGCATCGTTGTTCGCATACCGCCATCTCGCTGAGCTCAACCTCGAACGCAACCCTTGGAAGGCGGCTCTGCAACTCCGGCGTGTGCTCACTCATTGTACCGACGACGACGTCCTTCACGCCCTCATGGGGTTGTGTCACGCACTGCTTGGCAACTACCGCGTTGCCGTGCGGTCCTATCGCAGGGCTGCTCAGCTCGCGCCTTTGACGCCGTGGTACCATCACAATCTTGGCCATCTGATGGACGTTGCCCTGGGCGATCCTGCGCGCGCGGAGCGTCATTTGCGGCGCGCTTACGAGCTCGAGCCGGAGCATGACGAGATCATCGGGTCGCTTGCGCACTGCGTGGCCCGCCTCGGCAATCTCGCACAAGCGAAACGGCTCGCGAGGCTGGCTCAAGAAAAAGGGCCGTGCAATCCCGATCATCGTGTCCTCATCGAGTGGATCGAAGACGGCGCGATTGAGGCACCTGCCGCGCAGACGAACGTTCGTCGTCCGCGGGCAGACCGCGTGATCGAGACGCTTCAGGTAAAGATGCGCGAGGCTGGTTTTTCGCGGGCGGAGGTCGAACGCGCCAAGCAGCTTTGGGCAGACATGCAGGACCGCTGCGAGTTACGGATCACGAAACCCGAGGTGCTCGCGGCCGCCCTCGAGTATGCGATTGCCGTGGTCGAGCGCCGCCCTGGTTGCACCCAAGCAGAGGTCGCGCGCCGATATGGGGTTGCTCCGACATCGGTCTCCGCGCGCTTTGCACAGATCCGCAACGCGCTGGCGCTTCGTCCCGGCGATCCGCGCTACGCCGCCTTTCGCTGAAAACTGGTGACGGCACCGCTGTCGGCGCCCAGTGAGCCCGGTCATTCGACCCGTTGATGCACCTGAAGCCCTCCGATGGGTTGTAGAGTGCCATCGAGAGTCGGCCTCGCCTGCCTTTCGAAACGCGAACGCACACCGTCGCCTTCGAGATCTCCCTCCGCGCGAAATGTGACGGGCGCGTCTTTTCCCTCGCCGCCCAGGTTGCAACCATGTTCCGAGGGTAGGTAGCGATAGCTGTACCGGATCGGCCGGTCCGGCTGAAACCCGAGCGCTCTCCAGGTGTCAGAGCCTTCGATGCCCGAAGCGAAGAAGTCGACTTCTTCAGGGTCGATGGTCGGCTCGGCGGGCGTCGGTCCTGCGCCCGGCGGCAAACAACGACGCAGACCGGCATCCCACGACGTTCCGTAGTACGCCGCCGCGCGGTCGCTCAGCTCTTGCAAGAGCTCGGAGGCCTCGAGAATCTTGTTGGTTCGTACTCGCCGCACGAAAGTCGGCACGAACACGGCAAGAACAATGCCGGCGATGCAGAGCAGGAGGGTGGCCTCGAGTAGGCTCAGTCTCGGGCGACCACGCGACACAGCGGCGGGACTCTGCGGGCAGGCTTTGCCCTTGGCAAGCCCTAGCTAGGCCCGGCCGCTTCAGGACCGGTTTGAATGGGCTCCGCGACGAAGAAGTAGAGCGACGAAGGCATGTAAGGAAACTCCCGTTGTCGGCGTTCTTCGAATTCGGCGTTCGCATTGCGAAAGGCTTCGGCGTAGGTCTGGTCACGAAGCCGCGACAGCCTACGCTCGATTTGCGCTTTGACCTCAGGGTCGCGGACGATGGAGTACATCTCCTCGAGATGCCGCTGCTCGCGCTCCGACTGGCCGAGCTTGCTCAACAGGGTCGCATTGGTGAGCACCAGCCATTCGGGGCCTTCGCCGAGACGCGCAGCCGCCATCATGTGCTCGTTGGCTTCGAGTTGAAGCTGCTCGCGGCCCGGGTAGTCTCTCGGCAGGCGAGGAAGCAGCTCGTAGGCGATGGTGGCGCCGGTGTCCCAGGCGAGCTTACCGTTGTCGGGGAACCTCTGTGCGCCCTCTCGAAGCACCGCGACCGCGCGCTCGAGGTATTCCAGCGGGCTCCCCTCCGGAGTGTACACCCCGGCAACGCCGACCCAGCGGTACACGCGCTCGAAGTCCGGGTCGAGCGCCAACATCGAATCGCCATAGTTGAACACATGCTTGACGGCGCCGCGGTTCTCGAACTCGTCGCCGAAATAGATCAAGGCGCGAAGCCAGATCAGGTCGGCAAGAGCCCGTCTGTAGCCGAGGCTCATCACCTGCAGCCACTGGGGCGGGGGCAGGTAGTAGATGTCTTCGTACCTTTGCATCCCGAGGTAATGGTCCATGGCGCGCCCCCGCAACGCCCAGATGCCCGCCACGGTTCCGATCAACACCGCCAATGCCGTCGCGCGTGCAACACCCCTCACAGCCTCGAGTATACCAGGCAAAGGGGACGGTACTCCTTAAATGCAAAAGGCCGCGACATGAAGCCGCGGCCCGTTGCGTCGTTGCTATTCGTCTTACTCGAGCGGGCTGGCGGTGAAGATGCCAGGCGCGCGGAAGAGCGCGTTGTCCGGGTTCGAGCCCGCAGCAAGCTGGAAGGTCGACTCCGTGTTGTCGCCGTCGAGGTCACCGTTCGCGGTGAAGGTGTAGACGGTGGTGTCGTTCGCCGAGTTACCGCACACTGAACCACCCGAGGTGATGTGATACTCGAAGTAGATCGGGTCGGCCGGAGCGAAGTTCAACGCGGTATACGAAGCAGCCTCAGTCGACCAGTTTGGAACGTACTTCTCGTCGTCAGCGCTCCAGCTCGCGGTCGCGGCGGTCACGACGCAATGAGTCGATGCGGCAGCGGTCGCGCCGGCGGTGACCACGCCCTGGGTCCAGTTCTCCTGCTCGTAGTACGCGGCAGCGCCCTGGAAGAGCGACTTCAGGTTCGCACCCGCTTCAGAGGTCTTCGAACGCTTCACGTAGTTGATGAATGCCGGGATCGCGATCGCGGCAAGAATGCCGATGATAGCGACGACGATCATCAGCTCGATGAGGGTGAATCCCTCTTTCTTCGAGAGTAGCTTGTTCATTTCTTTAGTTTCCTTTCCCCCGGGCACCTAGCCCGCCTAATCTCAGTTCCCCTAGCCCAATGCAACGCCCGTGCCGAAAGAGCCCACCCCCGTGCCAGCGCTGGAATTACAGGCAATTTGCTGGATCAGGCTGACGCAAAGTGGCGATCGAGGACAGTTTTCGTCACCCGCAGGTGACCAAACTTGTCAGTCCCAGCCGCCTTTTGCAGTGGCACTGTTATAGATGTGGTTCGATTGGGAGTAGATCTCCAGGTAGAACGTGGTGCCGTCCTCGTTGAGATCTCCCTGGGCCCGCGCCGCGAACCAGTGGTCGTCGTTGTCGAGATTGCTTCCCGTCGGAACGGAGGTCCCGGGAACGTCCGCGACCGTGGCGTACTGGAAGCGTATCGGGCCATCGGGGACCGCCCCGAGCTGGCTCCACGCCGCGTTCGACGTCCAGCCTACGGGGTCGATGCCCGGGATCGTCGTCGGGTTGTAGGTGCCCCAGTCAGTCCCGCTGACTGCGCAGTAACGGCCGAACTCGTCGCGGTAGGATTCCTGCCGCTGCTTGATCTCGCCGAGAAACGTCGTCGCTTCGGTGACTCGAGACTTGTAAATGTACGAGGTAAAGCCGGGGATGGCGAGGGTCGCTAGCACTCCAAGGATGACAATCGCGATCATGAGCTCGGTAATGCTGAAGCCTTGGGTGCGTTTCATTTCCATCCTCCCTCCGCCGAGGCGCTGTTGTACATCCGCGGCGATTGCGAATAGACCTCCAAGATGAAGGTGTTGCCGTCGCCGTTGAGGTCACCAATGGCCTGCGCCGCGAACCAAAAATCGTCGTTTCGAAGATTGCTACCTGCCGGCGGGGTGTCTCCGGGGCCGCCGGCGACCGTCGCGTACTGAAATCGAACCGGCCCAGGCGGGCTGATGCCGAGCGCTTCCCAGTTGGCATTGGTTGGCCAGGCCACGGGATTGACCCCTGGCAGCGTCGTAGGCGTGTATGCGGCCGCGGTCCAGTTCCCCGTTCCGCTCACGGCCGCGTATTGGCCGTACTTGCTCCGATACGACTCCTGTCGCGATTTGATCTCGTTCAGCATGGTGACCGCCTCGCTCACTCGGCCGCGGTAGACGTAGCTTTTGAACGAAGGAATCGCGAGAGCCGCGAGGACCGCGACGATGACGACTCCGATCAGGAGCTCCATCGTGGTGAAGCCCGAGGGCCTCCGGGATGAAAAGCAAGCCATGGGATCAGTATATCAATCGCCGGCCGCATCGCCCACTTCGGGTGAGATGTGTTTGGCCAGGCGGTAGCGAAACTGGCGAAAGCTCATCCCGAGAAGCTCGGCGGCCTTCTTGCGCACGCCGCCGGCCTGGTCGAGCGCTCGAAGCAGGAGCTCCTTCTCGACTTGGGTGAGGTATTTGTCCAAATCGAAGCGGCCCTCGGGGATTTGCGACAGCGCCACGGCCCTCCGCGACGGGTGGATGTCGCCGAGATCCTCACGAGTGATGGTGTCGCCCGCCGCCAGGGTGACGCCACGTTCGATGATGTTTTCCAGCTCACGAACGTTGCCGGCGAAGGGCTGTTGTGCCAGCCACCGGATGGCCTCGGGAGCAAGCTCGATCCGTCGACCTTGGAGGGCGGCATGTCTTGCGAGGAAGTATTCCGCGAGGACGGGGATGTCCTCGGGACGGTCCCTCAAGGGCGGGACCTCGATGCGAATCACGTTCAGCCGATAGAACAGGTCCTCGCGAAAGCTCCCCGCCTCGACCTCGACCTCGACGTCCCGGTTGGTGGCAGCCAGAACCCGTACATCGACTTCGATCTCGGTGCTCCCGCCCACCGGTCGAACCTTCCGATCCTGCAGCACCCGCAGCAGCTTCACCTGAAGGGCAGGAGGGAGCTCACCGACCTCGTCGAGAAACAACGTCCCCCCGTCCGCCGCGCGAAAGAGGCCCTCTTTGGAGGCGGTTGCTCCCGTGAATGCCCCCTTCACGTGCCCGAAAAGCTCGCTTTCGATGAGGTTCTCGGGGACTGCGCCGCAGTTCAGGACCACGAACGGTTTTTCGGCGCGCTGGCTCTGGAAGTGCAGCGCTCGAGCCACCATCTCCTTGCCGGTGCCGCTTTCGCCCGTAATGAGCACGCTCGTCGTCGAGCCTGCAACGCGCTTCACGAGCTCTCGGAGATCGTGCATGGTGGCGCTCTTGCCGATCAGCTGGCCCTCGGTCCAACGGGACTTCACCTGCGCTCGAAGGGACTCGTTTTCGGCGACGATTGCGCGTTTCTCGAGCGCTTTTTCGAGGGTGGCAAGAAGCTCGTGATTCTTGAACGGCTTTTGCACGTAGTCGTAGGCGCCTTTGCGCATCGCCTCGACGGCCTGCTCGGTGGTCGCATAGGCCGTGATCATCAGAATCTGGGTGTCTGCGGCTCGAGATCGAACGGCATCGAGTACTTGCATGCCGCTCCCGTCGGGCATGGCGAGGTCCGTGATGACAGCGTCGTAGGGATCGGCGCTCGCGAGCCTATCGCGGGCGGCGTGCAGGCCATCGACGACGTCCACCTGGTAACCCTCGCGACGCAGCAGAATCTGCAGCATCTCACGAAGGCCGGCTTCGTCGTCACAGACAAGAATGCGCGCTCGCATTGTTTGGACCCCGCCTACATCCTACGTCATATCGTGGTGGCGGCCACGAGAGTTACGGGGCTCAGCTGAAGCCGGCGCGCCGCGCCCCGCCACCGCTCGGGCGGCGTACCTGCAGTCCGTGTAGGCTACTGTACTCCAGGTAGTAGACTGCGTTGTGCTCGCCCGAAGTCGCCTCGCAAAAGGACTCGTTGAGCTGCATGGATAGGACTTCGGAGACCTCCATCGCTTGGCCGGGGTCGCCGACATAGAGCGAGAGCCGATAGCCTTCCGCAACATCGTACCTGTCGCCGTTCCGCTGGATGCCAGCAGCGGCCTCGAGCATTGCCTCGAGCGTTGAACGTTCCATGCGGCGGAGCTTTGACGCGGGTCGACCGCTGGTCAAGGGTGGGTCTTCGGGGTAGGGCGCTACGGTGGCAACCGACGAGGAAGAACTGTGGGAAAGCGAGATCCTGGTCAGCGATTCCATCGGAAGGTTGATCGAGTTTTGGGGCTTCAAGCGGAACATGGGTCGGTTGTGGGCAGTCCTCTACCTGTCGGACAGGCCACTCAGCGCTCCCGCGCTTCAGGCGCGGCTCCGTCTGAGCAGCGGAGCGGTGTCGATGACGCTCAACGAGCTCATGCGTTGGGGCGTCATAAAAAAGGTGTGGCTTCAAGGCGAACGGCGCGATCACTTCGAGGCTGAGGGAAACTTTTGGAAGATGATCTCGCGCGTATTCAACGAGCGCGAGCGGGTGGAAATCCTCGACGCCATCGATGCGATGCGAGACGCCCTGCAGTTCGTGAATGAGAGGGCGGAGACGGAAAAAGACCGGTCGCGGGCGGAGTTCCAGCGGCAACGCATTCGAGAGCTGCTCGACCTGGCGCAGATTGGGAAGCAGCTACTGGACGCCCTAGTCAAAAATGCCAAAGTCGACGGCACACCCCTGATGAAAGTGTTGCTCGGCGGGAACGAGAAACCGTAACCGGAGGCCCGAATGGATCCCTTGATGTGCCGGCTCGCGCTCCCTTGCGGGGCGACCCTGAAGAACCGACTCTGCAAAGCAGCGATGACCGAGGGGCTCGCAGACCCCGATGACTGTGCTTCGGAACGCCTTGCCACGTTATACGGACGGTGGTCTGACGGCGGGGCCGGGCTCGTCTTGACCGGCAACGTCATGGTGGATCGACGTTACCTCGAGCGACCGGGCAACGTCGTGGTCGACGGCAATGGGGGTTTGGACGCCCTTACAGCGATGGCGCGTTCGGCAACGCGCAACGGCAATCATTGCTGGATGCAGATCAGCCATCCGGGGCGACAATGCACGCGGTTGTCCAGCAACCATCCCGTCTCTGCCTCCTCGGTGAAGATGCGGGGAATGATGGGGTTGATGGCCGCGCCACGGGCGCTCGAGGTCGACGAGATCTCGGATATCATCGGGCGGTTCGCGCGGGTGGCCACGATAGCCAAGGAGGCAGGCTTCACCGGCGTTCAAATCCACTCCGCCCATGGTTACCTCTCGAGCCAGTTCCTCTCTCCGTACACCAACCGGCGTACGGACGAGTGGGGCGGGTCGCTCGAGAACCGGGCGCGCTTCCTTCGCGAAACCTACAACGCAGTCCGCACGGCGGTCGGGGCCGACTTCCCGGTCGCCGTGAAGCTCAACTCCTCCGACTTCCAAAAAGGCGGGTTCAGCAACGAGGAGTCGGCCCAGGTGGCGCGCTGGCTATGCGATGCGGGCCTCGATCTTCTCGAGATTTCCGGCGGAACCTACGAACAAATGGCGCTTTTCGGCCGACTCGGTGACGAGGCAGAAAAGAAGGCCGAGAGCACGCGCCGCCGCGAGGCGTACTTCCTCGAGTACGCGCGCAACATCCGGGAGGCTGCCAGGGACGTCCCGCTCATGGTCACCGGGGGGTTCCGCAGCGTCTCACTGATGCGCGAAGTCGTCGAATCGGGCGAGGTCGACGTCGTCGGGATGGCACGGCCGTTTTGCGTCGTGCCGGATCTGCCGAATCGGATCGAGCAGGGGACGCTGACCGAGCTTCCAACCCCGGAAACCGAGCGCCGGCTGGGCCCGGGCATCTTCGGCCCCACTAGCCCGATTCGGAGCCTCCGGACGCTCAATTCCCAAGCCGAGGTCGCATGGTTCTACAGGCAGATCATCGCGCTCAGCGAAGCACGGGAGCCGGACTTCTCGCTCGGAACCTGGCGCGCGCTCTTCGCCCACACCAACGGCGAGGTCGCGGTCGCTCGTCGACGTACGTTTCAGCAGCCGAAGGCCGCGCTTCCGGCGCCCAAGGCGACTCGAGCCGATGCGTAGTCGTCTCGTCATCCTGGCGCTACTTGCGTTCGCCACGGCTTGTTCCGGCTCCGACAACGCGGCGCCGCAGGACCTCGAGGTCAAGCTCACCTGGCTCGGGGTGACCCAATGGCTCGTCCAACACGGGGACACGACAATCCTGCTCGACGCGTACTTCAGCCGCCCGGCCCCCGGCATCACCCAACCGACCGAAGAGGGGCTCGACCTCATGCAACGTGTGCTCAATGCGGCGGGGGTCGATTCGATCGACTTCATCTTCGTGGGTCACAGTCACTTCGATCACGCGGTCGATTGTGGAGCGGTTGCCATGCGCACTGGGGCGCAGGTCGTCGGCACTCAGACGACCTGCCTAGTTGCGCAAGCCGAAGGTCTGCCGGCCGAACGTTGTACGGTCGTAGGCAATGGTGACGTGGTCGAGGTCGAGGGCGTCTCCGTGCAGGCGATCCGGACCATCCATTTTAGCCCGCAGGGTATTGGGCGCTTTGCGGACCTCGATGAACAGCCGACCGACGTGTGGGACGTGCCCGTGGGCGGAGTGGTCAGCTTTCTGTTCACGTTCGAGGGCGACGTGCCCTTCTCGATGCTCTATCAAAACTCGCTGGGGCCTCTGGACGGTGATGATGGCTCGTCCGAGAACTACTCAGCAAACCTCGATAACGTGCTCGGCGATCTCGACGAGACGACGTTGTGGCTTGCTCCGGTGGGATTCCTTTCCGATGCCTCCGAGCTCGGCGCGTACTATTCCCGCGTTCGACCACGCTTCGTCCTGGCTCAGCACTGGGATGGCCTCACACCCGATATCGAAGCCGGGGTCATGACTTCGTTCAGGCCTTCCGATGCGGTCACCGAGGCCACCAACGCTGCCGGGGCCACCCTTCTCACGCAGGAGCAATACTTCGATCGATTCGTGCTGTCGGCCGAAGGAGTCGCGCGAAGCGAAGACGCACCGGTGCAAGACGCGTTCGGGTTGTAGAGCCCTACGCGCTGGCAACGAAGTCTTGGTAGGGCTCCCGCGGCTGCTGAAGGGCACGCGCGATGAACGCGAGTTGCTCCCGCCAACAGCGCCTCGCTTGTCGCCGCCACACCAGCGCGTGAAACGCGTGAAGCTCGCCTTCGTAGTATCGGGCCTCGCACTCGACCCCCATTGCGCGAAGCGCGCGGTCGAGCCGACGGGTGTCGTCGAGCAGGGGATCGCGCGTGCCGATCGGAACGAAGAAGCCGGGGAGGGGACGATCGGGTCGCTCCTTGCGCTCGAATACGTGCAAGGGGTCTGCGAGCTCGAGCTCGCCTGGGCTCGGCTCTCGAAGACCGAGTAGATAGGAGTCGCGCATGCTCTCGAGGATCTGGTTCACCCAGCGCGGGAGCTTGCGGCGACGATTCAGGCGACCGGGGTTGGTGACCTGAAGCGGTGCACAAGCCGGAGCGACCACGGTCGGAACGAGCCCCGTTGCAAACGCACGCTGTGCAAACGGCTCCGCGCGGCGGTAGCAGCAACAGATCGTGAGAGCGGTCGCGAGGTTTCCGCCCGCCGACTCTCCGGCAAACACCAGACGACTCAAGTCGCCGCCATAAGCCTCGCCATGCTCCGAGATCCATTCGAGGGCGGCGCAAACGTCGGAGACCGCCGCAGGGAAGGGATTCTGAGGCGCGAGGCGGTAGTCGACGTTGAATACGAGGTATCCAGCACGGGCGAAGGCCAAACCCATCAGCCAATGGGTGTTCTTGGACAGAAGGTGAAATCCACCACCGTGCACGTACATCACGATCGGCAGCGGACCCTTTCGGTCGATCGGACGGTAGACGTCGAGGCGATGCCTAGGGTTCCCGGTGCGCAGGTACTCGATGTCGTGCATGACCTCCACGCCGTGCGCTTCGGGTTTGGCGCGCGGGTGAAGACGTCCAATCCTCGAAAGGCCGCCGAAAAAGCCGCGGGCGATGAGAGAATGGGCTCTGTCGCGAAGACGGCGTCTGGCGCGGTGGATCCAGGAAAACTTTCGACGGCTCCAGCCCATACCTGAGCATATGTATCATGGGTGACCAGTCCGCGCCGCTTCCTGACATGAGGCCGATTCTGGCCGTTTTGTTGCGATCGGTCCGCCGCCGATCGTATCCAATCGAGGATGACCCCTCCCTCCTTTCGGACGATTGGCGTGGTGCTCGTGACCAGCCTGCTCTGGCTTTGCGCCATCGACGTGGGACGGGCGGGGGCAGGCGCCTACCCCAGGGCCATCGATGCCTTCGTAGTCCGCGACAGAATCCACAAAGACCTCCCGAAGATCAATCGGTGCTACGAGTCTGCGTTACGGCACGAGCCAGCGCTCGAGGGCAAGGTCTCCGTGCGCTTTGCCGTCATCCGGACGGGTTACGTGAAGGGCGTCCGCGTGATCGAGAACACGACCGGCAATGCCTCGGTCGAACGCTGCGTGGCGCGGGTCGTCAGTACGCTGCGATTTCCACGACGACGAACCGGAAAGAGCATGCGCTTCACGTTCCCGTTCGTGTTCGCGCTTCAGGACTGACGCCGGCGATCACAAGCATCGGACGTCGGTCTCGGCGGCGATTGCCGCGACCCAAGGGTCGTTCTTGGTCTGTGGCTGTGCGCGCAATCGCTCGAGGTGTCGCCTGGCTGCTTCGCGTTCCGCATCGTCGCCTGCACGGAACGCCAGCTCGAGGGCCACGAGGCTGGTGCCTCGGGTCTCGCTCGCCAGGCGCGCTCGGCCGAGAGCTTCGCGGGCGTCTTCGATGTCGCAGGCGGAAAGGGCCGCCATCGCGCGAAAGAGCTCGATCGAGGTGAAGCCGGGATAGACGTTCGCAGCTTCGGTGAGAAGGGCATAGGCCTCGCGCGCCCGTGCTTGTTCGCTCGCATCGGAGCTTTTTCGAATCCCAGCACGGTCGCCGTCCCGAGCGAGCGGCCGCAGGCTTTGAAGCCCGTGCATCCATCCGTGCATCGGGCCGCCGGTCGAGCGTGTGGCGAGTCGCGCGAGCTCCTCGGCGACCTCGGGATCGGAATAGCGGGGCTCCAGCAGGTGTCCGGTTCGGTAGCCGGGGCCCACGATCCGAAGAGGCGCTAGGGCAGGGGCGGCATCCTCTCGAACGAACAGCGAGTGCCCGTCCTCGACGAAGGCGAGCTTCCAAGCGGGGCTCTGGTTCAGAAGCTCGGTCGCGGGGATGTGATCGACGCGGGTGTGGTCGACCACGACCGTGTTCACATCGAGGTCCGCGAGCTGGTGGGCAAAGGCGACGGGATCGGCAAAGCTGTTGGTGACTTTCGCGACGAATTCGGGGCCGTAGAAGGGCACTCGTCCGTCGACGAGAAAACGCGCCTTTGGGACTGCAAACATCATCGCCCAGCTGTCCTGAATGGTCGCGACGACGCGCGGATCGTCGACTTCGCGATCGATGATTTCGGCCGACGCCCATGGGTAGTCCCGGCGGGCTTCGCCGAGGCCAAACCCAAAGGCGGGCACCAGCCGCGAGGTCCAGGCCGCGCTCGCGAGAATCGCGAGGCCGAGGACGACGGCCATGCTTTTCCCCATGCTGCGAACCGGGGACAGCATCGACAGGCCTGCGGCGATGAAGGGTGCGGTGAACAACACCTGATGCGCGACGAATCGGGTCGAGCGAAACGCCATCAGGCAGAGCAAGACGCAAAACGTCGCATAGGCAAGGCCGAAGCGACCCGTCCGCACCACGGGCCTCAGCGCGATCAGCACGAAGAGGGACGTCACCACGGGTCCAATCAAAAGGCGAAGTGGGTCCTTGGGGGACCACGGGGCCCATTCGACGACGACCTCGCGGAACTCCGAGCGAGCCAGGTGGGACACCGCGTCGGTCACGATCGAGAATCCAAACGGCGTGCAACCGGTGGCGATGACTTGAAGCGCCAACAACGCCGCCATCCACCGAAAAGCCGGCGTGCGCCAAGCGAACCCCAAAAAGATCAGCGCGATCAGCGCGCCAAAGAGATGAGAGCCGTGCGCGTTGACCCACACGACGTGCATCAAGCCGAGGCCAGTGAGGACCCATGCCTTCTTTCGATGAGAGCTTTGCTCCGAGTAGAAGGTGCGCACGCCAAGGAGCAGGAGCGCCGGGAAGAGCAATGCCAGGATCTGTGGTCTCACCGTGAAACGGAATCGGGCGATCGGAAGCACGAGGAGAAGCGCGGCAAGCGTTGCGGGGGCCGCCACCGTCGTGCCGGCAGCCAAGCGGTAGCCCAGCCACACCAAGCCGTAGCCGAGTACGCCGAGCGCGACGCACTTGAGGAGAATCAGTCCGTCGGCGCCGAGGGCCTCGTAGACCAGCCAAGTAAAGAGGTCGTATCCCCACTCGTAGTTCGTCCAGGGCTGCGGTGCGGGCTTCCAGAACGAGAACGGGTCCACGGTTGGGACCCGGCCTAGCTCCGCGATCTGCCGACCCTGGGCGAGGTGGCCGTACCCATCGGCGTTGAAGAAGGGAAAGAGTCCCATCAGGAAGAAGGCCAGTGCCGACGCCCACGCACTCCCAGACACGACTCCGCGCGGCACGCGCCGAGTCTCCGCCCAAGCGCGAGAGGGCGTCAAACAACTGCGTTTCAGCGCTGGTTTTCCCGGCCCCAGAATAAAAAGTTTACATAATATATCTTCTGCGAAATTGGCCCAGGCATCGACCCCTAAGACTTAGGCCGCCAGGCGCCTTCGAATCGCCCGGATTCCGCGCCACGCGAGAAACACAATCAACAACCCCAAACCGGCCACGATCGCGAGGAGAAGTGGGTCGGGGTTGTTTCGAAGCACGTAGCGAAAGACCTCTTTGCGCTGGTCGTAGCCATCGGGGACCGGCAGCACCCGGTAGTCGCGCGTGTAGGTTCGGTACTCCTCCATCATTTCCGCGAACAACTCGGGCATCTCCTCTTTGAGGTCCGTGGCCTCCCCGGGGTCGTTCACGAAGTTGAAGAGATGCCATTCGCCATCGCCCACCGGACCTCGATCGATGACGATTTTGTAGTCGCCCTTGAACAAGGCGGCGTTGCCGGCGAGCTCGTATCCGATAGTTTCGTCCGGCTCGTGAACTCGGTCGGCTTGTCCCGTCAACAGTGGTAGCAAGCTTTTTCCGCTGATGTTCTCGACCTGCCGGCCTTCGTAGCTTCCGGCGGGCGGCTCCACGTTTGCAATCTCCAGAATCGTAGGCGCAAGGTCGGTCACGTAGGTGAATGCGTTCGAAAGGCTTCCCGTTTGCGCGACCATGCTCCCGGCGATGATCATGGGGACCCGCATGCCCCCTTCGTGGGCGAAGAACTTGTAATAGGCCAATGGCGCTGCGGCGGCGTTGCCAAAGCTCGGGCCGATGTCGACGAAGCTCCCGCGAGTGCCGAGAGTCTCGTAGTCCATGTTGTAGCCGTGGGTCGCGAACCACAGCCGGAGGTAGAGCGCCCGTGCGCCAGTCAGCACCTCGGTTCCCTCGGGACCGTTGTCGGATGTGAAAATGAACACGGTATTGTCGTATTGGTCCGTGTCCTTGAGGTACTGGAGGAGCCGACCGAGGTGGTGGTCCATCGCATCGATCATGCCCGCGTACACGGCCATCTCCTTGGACTTGTATTTCTTTTCTTCGTCGGTCAGTGACTCCCAGTCCGCCGTGCTAGATACCGGCGCGAGCTTGGTGTTGGCCGGCACTACACCGAGGGCTTTGGCGCTTTCGAGGCGGCGCTCTCGGAGCGAAGCCCACCCTTCGTCGTACTTGCCCATGTATTTGTCGGTGTATTCCTGAGGCGCTTGCACCGGCATGTGCACGGCTTGAAACGGGAGATACGAAAAGAAGGGCTTCCCGCCCTCTCGGTTCGACTCGATGAACTCGATCATCTTGTCGACCAAGAACTTCGACGAATAGAAGTCCTCCGGCAAGTCGATCTCCTCGCCGTCCCCGAACCAGTTCGCCTTCTTGTACATCGGCAGGTACGGCTTCTTCTCCCAGTTGTCTGCGCCTGTGTCGGCCATGGCAATGGTGCGCTCGAAGCCACGGCGACTCGGGAGGAGCTCCGGGGTCTTCCCGAGATGCCACTTGCCGGACATATAGGTGTGGTAGCCCGCATCTTTGAGGAGCGTCGCGATCGTGACCACGTTTTCACCGAGCGTTCCCCGGTAGCTCGAAGATTGCTCGGCTTGGACGGGAGGAATCGCTTCGGGGATGTTTGGCACCCCGTTGAGATGACTGTCGACGCCCGTCAACAACATTCCACGTGTCGGCGCACAGCTCGCGGCCGTGTGGTAGTTGGTGAACATGACGCCCTCCTCTGCCAAGGCGCGGATCGACGGAGTCGGGATTTCGCCACCGTAAGGCTCCGTATCGGTGAAGCCGAGGTCGTCGGCGAGGATGAGCACGATGTTGGGTGGAGCGGCATGGGCGCTACTCGCCATTGACGAGGTGAGAAGCAAACAACCCATAGCCTCGATGAGCAGCCGGTGGACCGGGCTTCGATCGATCAGACGCACGAAGGCCGACATAACACGTCTGATCTGGGGATTGGGTCCCGAAAGCTCTCATACGCGCCAAGGTGGGGAAAGTGCCGGCGTAACGACGGATTGATCGGATACTACCCCCGCTTATGGACTCGACGACCTTCATGTGGATCGCGCTTTTCGTGCTGGGCTACGGGCTGGTATCCAAGCGGCTCGAACGGACGGTCGTCACGCCTCCGATGGTGTTCGTGACGCTCGGGCTGCTCTTCGGTAGCGGAAGCTTGGCCGCGCTCAGCATGCATATCGACCAAGGAGTGATTCACGTGCTTGCCGAGCTGACCCTCGTGCTCGTGCTGTTTGGCGACGCGGCGCGCATCGACCTTCGCGTTTTGCGGAACGAGCTCGGGCTACCGGCGCGGCTCCTCGGGATTGGAATGCCGCTGACGATCATCTTGGGTGCGGTGGCCGGCAAGATGGTGTTCCCCCAAGTGACGTGGCTCGAAGCCGCGGCCCTCGGTGCCATCCTCGCGCCGACCGACGCCGCGCTCGGTCAAGCCGTGGTCAGCACCCCTTCGGTGCCGCTGCGCATTCGGCAAGCTCTCAATGTGGAAAGCGGATTGAACGACGGCATCGCATTGCCGGTCGTGTTGGTCTTCGCCGCGCTTGCGAGCATGGGCGGAGTCGAAGCTCGCACGGCGTCCGATTGGGTCTGGTTTGCGGCGCAGCAGGTGACACTCGGGCCGTTGGCCGGTGTGGCGGTTGCGTGGGTCGGCGGCCGGTTGATCAACTGGTCGGAGAGCCGGGAGTGGATGAGCGGGAGCTTCGGGCGGCTTGCCGGCATCGCCCTCGCCCTACTCGCATTCGCAGGCGCCGAGCAGATCGGCGGCAACGGCTTCATTGCGGCGTTCGTGGCGGGCATGACCCTCGGCAACAGCCAACGAGGCCAGTGCGAGTATCTCTACCAGTTCCTCGAGGCCGAGGGTCAGCTGCTGGTGCTCTTGGTGTTTCTACTGCTCGGTGTGCACCTCGCCTGGCCGACGATCGCCCAAGGCAACGGCCGCATGTGGCTCTACGTCGTTCTGAGTCTGACGGT
>JBFICQ010000013.1:0-26589 GCA_041581895.1 Polyangiales bacterium
GCGTGTACGAAATGTTCATGGGGCCGCTCGAGGCGACCAAGCCGTGGAGCACGAGCTCGATCGCCGGGGTGCGTCGGTTTCTCGATCGGGTCTTCGCGATTACCGTCCGGGCCGATGCGAAGACCCGGCCCGATGACACCCTCACACGCCTGTCGCATCGGACCATCCGCAAAGTCACCGAAGACATCGAGGCCATGCGCTTCAATACGGCGATCAGCGCGATGATGGTGCTCTCGAACGAGCTTACGAAGCTCGAGTCGGTTCCTGCTCAGGCAGTCGAGGTGCTCGCCAAGCTCCTACACCCTTTCGCGCCCCACCTCGGCGAAGAGGTCTGGCAGATGCTCGGTCACGCCCCGAGCATTCAAGCGGAGCCTTGGCCTACCTTCGACCCTGCCCTTTGCGAGGAAGACGAGGTCGAAGTCCCCGTCCAAATCAACGGTAGAGTCCGAGGCCGCATTACCCTTCCAAAAGACGCCACCGAAGACCAGGCGCTTGCAGCTGCCCGCGAGGTCTCCACCATCGCCGCGCAGCTAGAGGACAAGACCCTTCGGAAGACCATCTGGGTCCCGAATAAGATCCTAAATTTGATCGTGTGACCTTCTCAAAGGTCGCGATGGTGATGCCGTCACGTTGCCGTTACGGACGAATGTTCTGATTCACACGAAACAGATTGCTCGGATCGTACTTGCGCTTCAGTTGCACAAGCCGGTCTTGGTTTGGGCCGTACGCGGAGTCGATGGGGTCTTCCCCCTCGGGGACGAAGTTCACGTAGACCCCGCCCGTGGCATACGGAGCGGTCGCATCGAAGTACTTGCGCGCCCACTCGACGCATTTCCTGTCCTCGCTGGGTTCCTCCCAGCGTGCGTGCACATTCATGACGTACTCGGCGTCGCGATGCGGGTATGCCATGGCGTCGGAAGGAACTCGGTTGACCGCCCCGCCAAGCCGACCGAAAAAGATCTCGGTCTGGTCTGAAGGGAGCCGCCGGGTGTAGTCGAGGGCAGCGTCGATCAAGCCGTCCGGGATGTCGACGAAGTTGTGCGACTTCCAGTAGTTCCGTGACCCGGGTGTGAGCAGCGGATCGAACGCCGCCTGCCAAGCCACGAACGCGTGCGGCGAGACGCCGCTGCCGAGCACAGGACCGAAGTCATGGAGCGGTTTCAGCGCTCGTTCGCCCCTGCCCATGTCGCCGAACCAAGCCGACGCGAGGATGACGACTTCTTGGCCGTGGGCGCTTTCCGGAAGGAAAGGGAACGGTGGGGCCTTGCGCAAAACGGCCCACACGTTGAGGTCCTCGGGCATGTCCTCAGCGAACTCCCGGTAGTGCTGCAGGACCTCTTTCCCAGCCGAAAGTGGATAGATGACCGGTCCGGACAGGATCTCGGTGTTCACTTCGTGCAGGTCGAACTCAAATAGCGTGACGACGCCAAAGTTGCCGCCGCCGCCGCGAATTGCCCAAAAGAGATCTGCATTTTCGCCTTCACTCGCATGGACTACCTCACCTTTGGCATTGACGATATCCACGGAGCGAAGGTTGTCGACGGCGAGCCCGTATTTGCGGCTCAGCCATCCAAAGCCGCCGCCGAGCGTCAGACCGGCGATGCCGGTGGTCGAGTTGATCCCCACCGGCGTCGCGAGACCAAACGTCTGGGTCTCGTCATCCAGGTCGCCGAGAGTAGCGCCAGGCTCGACCCATGCGATCTTGCGTTTGGAGTCGACATGGACTGAGCGTAGCTGGGAGAGGTCGATCAAAAAGGCATCGTCCTCTATGGCTTTGCCTGCGATGTTGTGCCCGGCGCCGCGAACCGCAAGCAAGAGGTCATGCTCGGCGGCAAAGCGAACCGAGCGAACCACATCCGCTGCGCCAGTGCATCGCGCGACCAGCGCGGGTCGCCGGTCGATCATGGCATTCCATAGGGTGCGGGCTTCTTCGTAGCCCTCGGATCCAGGCCTGAGCAGGCTCCCTCGCAGCGATGCTTCCAGCTTCGCGACGGCCTCGTCAGACAGGCTCCTCGTGTCTCCGTTTAGGGAGGCGATCGATACGGTCATAGCCCACCTCCAATCGGGTTTTTGACGACACGAGTCTAGAGCCGTCGGTCGTGAGCCACAACGGGGGTCTCGCGTTCTCGGCCGGGCGGCCGAACTGTTGGCAAGCCCTCGAGCTGAAACCGGTCTAGGCGGCGCCGCGTTTGAGCTCGGTCAGGACGAGCTTGGCGACGGACTTCAAGGTTTCGAAGACACCCTCGCCGGTCGTGGCAACGGCGGTGAACTCGGGGACGCGCTGCGGGTTGAGCATGCGGCTGAGCTCTTCAATCGACGAAATGTTCGGCATGTCTCGCTTGTTGTACTGAATGACATAGGGAAGTGTATCCAGATTGTAGCCCTGCTCCGCCAGGTTGGTCCGCAAGTTATCCATCGACTCGATGTTGGCCTCGGCTCGAAGCATCTGCGAATCGGCGACGAACACGACACCGTCCACGCCCTTCAAAATCAACTTACGACTCGCGTCGTAGAACACCTGGCCGGGAACGGTGTAAAGGTGAAAGCGTGTTTTGAAGCCGCGGATCTCGCCAATCTCGAGTGGCAGAAAGTCGAAAAACAGAGTTCGCTCAGTCTCGGTCGCGAGCGAGATCATCTTGCCCTTCGCATCGGGGTTGGTGCGGTTGTAGATGAATTGCAGGTTGGTCGTCTTCCCGCACAACCCCGGACCGTAGTACACGATCTTGCAGTTGATTTCGCGCGACAAGTAGTTGATGAACGACATCCCCCCAGGCCTCTCTCAGTCAATCATTAAACAAGTTGTCGATGTCATCATCGGTGATTTCGGCGAACGGAGAGTTTTGAAACGGGTCCTGCGCTTTGGCCATCACCATTTCGAAGATTCGAGTCAATTGCTCGTTGGCTCGTTTCACCCGCAGGCGCACCAGGCCTAAGCTTGTCCGATTATCAAAGATCACGACAAGAATCACGCGACTACTGACCACCTGGATATGCACGTTCTGCCGGACCCCTTCGTGGTACTGGGTCGCGAATTCCTGCTCTCGGAGCAGCTGTGCGATGCCCCCGGTGGCGGCGATGTTGCCTGCAGCCAGCGAGGCGAGGGAGGTCGTGTCGAGGTCTCCGGTGTCGCCTGAAGCGCTGATCAACTGGCCGTTTTTGTCCACGACGAAGACCACGCGGGCGTTCGCATCCTGGACGAGCCTGTCGGTCACGGCCTGGACCTGGGCGAACTCCTCCTCGTACATCACCATCTGGGGGCTGGCCATCGTTCCCTGAGCCGTGCTCCTTCACCTCGTGTCGGTGCTAAGTGTTCCTAGCAGAGGGGCCACCCCTGGTAAAGATTTGCGGCCCCACCACTTCCAGCATAACAAGCCGTCTCTATAGGGGAAAACAGTGCTTCGATCGGTCGCTCGTTTGATTCGCAACATCCTGTGTGTGCCGCTCGCGCCTTTCTGGGCGATCGCCCGCTGGTTTGGGCGCCCAAGAGGCCCCTGGGTCGTCGTTCGGCTGAAACCACGGCTGGTCGAGGCTCGGCACCCCGTGCCTTGGCTCCGCCGGCTTTTGGATACAGGAACGATCCGTCGCACGAGCTCTCTGGCCGCGATCCGCCGCCTGGCTGACTACGTGATCAGCGACCGAGGCGTGAAGGGCGTAGCATTCGTCCTGCCCTCGATGACCGCCGGCTGGTCGGTCTGCGTCGGCTTTCGAGACCAGATCCAGCGCCTTCGACGGCATGGCAAGGCGACTGTGGTCATGCTGCAACGAGGTGGCGGTCACAAGGAGCTCTTCGTCGCGTCCGCAGCCGAGCGGGTCTATATGGCGCCCCGCGCGACCATCACCTTGCTCGGTCTCTCGGCATCGTCGCACTACGTGAAGCCTCTCCTCGATAGGGTCGGCTTGGAGGTCGAACCATTTGCGCGGAAGGAATTCAAGACCGCGGCAGAGCGCGTGACCCGCGAGTCGATGAGCGAGCCCCAGCGCGAACAGCTGCAAGCGGTGATCGACGGTTATACCGAAAGCCTGCTGGCCGCCCTTGCCGATCGCACCGGCACCAGCCCGGAGGCTGCGCGCACGCTTTTCGAGACGGGCGTGTTTCGCGGAGAAGAGGCGATCACCGCCGGCCTGGTCGACAAGCTGGCCTACGAAGACGAGCTCGACGAGCTCCTCGGGTGCGACAAGAAGCATCCATTGATGGAAGCCAACCGCTACTTCGCATTCAAAGACCGGCGTTTGTTTCGGCCGCTTCGTCGCACTCCTTACATGGCGGTCGTCGCGATCAAGGGCGCCATTTCGGAGTCTGGAGCGCCAACAGGCCGAAGAGCGTCGATCGTCGGGGCGCTTCGCCGCGCGCGTCGTGATCGTCGGGCGCTCGGCGTGCTGCTCTGGGTCAACTCCCCCGGAGGCTCGGCGGAGGCTTCGGACCTCATCCATCGCGAAGTGGTTCGCGTCAAAGAGAAGAAACCGGTGGTGGCCTATTTTGGTGAGGTGGCCGCAAGCGGAGGTTATTACGTGGCCACCCACGCCGACTCGATCGTCGCCCAGCCGTTGAGCATCACGGGCTCGATCGGGGTGGTCTCGGCGCGATTGCTTGCCCAGGAGCTCCTCGATAGGGTGGGGATCCGAACCGAAGTTCTTCGGACCGGCCCACACGCCGACCTGTTCTCGCCCCATCGAGCGCTCACCGAGGAGGAGCGTGCGCTCATGAACCGAGAGCTCGACGCTTTTTACGACTCCTTCGTCGGCCTGGTGGCCGATGGACGCGGCCGGCCAATCGAAGAGATCGAGCCCATTGCACGGGGACGCGTCTGGCTTGCCGCCGACGCCCACCGACTTGGGTTGGTCGACGAGCTCGGCGGGATGGATGCCGCGCTCGATCTTCTGAAGGAGCGAATCGACGTCCCGGCCCGCGTCCGCGAGCGCCTGGAGCCGATGGTGATCGCCAGCTACCAACTGGAGCCGCCGCCCCCGGCCGCTCAGGCCTGGCTCGACGAGTCGATGCTCGGGACGCTTCGGGACCTCGGCCTTCTGCTCTCGGAGGGGAGCGGGGTTCTCTACCACATGATTTCGGTGCCCCGAGTTCGATGAGCCGCCGAAATTACGCTTTCGGGCGCGGGTCGTTTATCGTGAGGCAGGGGAGGAACTCGATGTCCGCGAAGCACATGGCGGTGACTCTGGTCTTGGGAATCGTGCTCGGTTGCGGGGGCTCGCAGAAGCCGAAGCCAGGCTCCATGCCTCAGGGGGCGGCCTTTTACGGGGTCTGGCAGTCGCCGCAATACGGCAACATGCACATCTGCCAGAGCGGCAATCAAGTCATTGGCGACTATGCCAAGCACGAGCGCTCGGGTCGGATTCAAGGCTCGATCGAAGGAGATCTGCTGACTTTTCAGTGGGAGGACCGGCGTGAGCTCATCGCAGGGCACCCGAAAGTCCGGCGCGGCCACGGCTACTTCCGGATCGAGATCGGAGAAGATGGCGACCAGTATCTCAAGGGGGAGTGGGGTCTCGAGGAGGACTACGCCGGCGGCGGCCCGTGGAACGCGGTCAAGATGCGGCGCGGGGAGCCAGACCGCTGCATAGGCGAGGACGAGGCGCTGGCCGTCGAGGAAGCCCCGCATCCGTGGGATGTGGAGGACTAAAGAGGGACGCCTGGACCGCCTTCAGTCGGTCCAGTCCAACGCCTGCAGCCGAACCGCCTCCTAAGCCGCGGATTCGGCGGGCGGGCAGAAGACGATCGAGCAGCGCTTTCGGCGATCGGCGCTGAGGCGCGCGCAGAGGTCGGCGAGGTCGTCGTCGTAATCGACCACTAGGCCGGCGGTCGCTTCGCCAGCCTCGTTGTAGGCGCAATCGTCGAGCGCAATCCAACGGCCCTGCCACGTCGCTTCGCGGCAGATATCTTCCCAGGCCATCGGGTCGGGGGCTTCCCCGTCTCGAAGAGTGACTGAAGAGGTTCTACGTGGTTCGGTCATGGTCAAGCCTCCGCAGATTCGGCTCGTGCCCGGCACAAATCCGACGAAGCGGGCCGAGTCTCCATCGCGTTTTGGCTCCGTGCAAGCTGATTTAAGGGTTGGGCATGGCCGCGTCGGGGGTCAAGGCTGAAAGGTAGAAGCGCAGTGATCACCGATGCTTACCACCGATATTAACCCGCAAATTCCCGAGATCTGTTCAAGCTTGGCCGGATCTTTGCACTCCGACCGCGTCGGGGTGGATACCGTTCAACCGCCGAGCGCGCTCAGCAATCGGTCGAGGTCCTCTCGGGTGTGGAGCTCCGTCACCGCGATCAGCAGGTCGTGCCTCCACTCGTCCCGGAAACGACCGAGGTCGATCCCGGCCAGGATGTCGCGTTCGGCGAGGCGGGCGACCACTTCGCTTGCGGTGACCCGCTCGAAGCGGGCGACCAGCTCGTTGAAGACCGGAGCCGAGTAAGGGAGCTCGATGCCGCCGAGCTTTTCGAGACCCGCTCGAAGATAGTGCGAGGCGCTCATGCAGCGCTCGCCGGCCTGAATGAAGCCCTGCTTGCCGAGCATGGCGGTCCGAATCCCCATGGCGAGTGCGATGAGGCCATGGTTGGTGCAGATGTTCGAGGTGGCCTTCTCGCGCCGGATGTGCTGCTCGCGCGTCGAAAGGGTGAGCACATAGCCGGGCTCCCCGTCGGCATCGACCGTTCGGCCGACCAAGCGACCTGGCATCTGGCGGACGAAGGTCTGCGAGGCTCCGAACAAGCCGACCCCGGGGCCTCCGTACTGGGGGGGAACCGCCAGCGCTTGCCCCTCGCCCACGCAGATATCGGCGCCGCAAACCCCGGGAGCTTCCAACATGGATAGGGCGTACGGCTCGGCGGTCGCCGTGATCAGGAGCGACCCTTGGCTCTCTGCAACGCGTTTGGCCAGGCGCAGCTCCTCCACGCATCCGAGGAAGTTCGGATAACCGACCACCACAGCTGCGGTCTGATCGGTGATCAACTTGGCTGCTGCCTCCCAATCCGTGCGGCCATCAGAACCCAGCGGTACCACCGCAATGCAGTCGCCGGCATCGAGACCCCGAATGTAGGTGCGGACAGCGTCGAGGTACTCGGGATGCAGCCCATCGCTGACCACCACGTGACTGCGGCCTTTCTTGATTCGGCGCGCCATCAGAACCGCCTCGGCTACGCTGCTCGCGCCGTCGTACATCGACGCGTTGGCGACACCGACGCCAAAGAGCTCGCATACGACGGTCTGAAACTCGAAAATCGCTTGTAGCGTTCCTTGCGAGAGCTCGGCCTGGTAGGGCGTATAGGCCGTGTAGAACTCGCTCCTTTGAAGAAGCTGATCGACTGCTGGTGGGACGTGATGTCGGTACATCCCACCACCGAGAAACGAGAGCATGCGAGCCCCTGCGTTGCGGTGGGAGAGGGCCGTCAGGTGCTCCATCAGCCGTGGCTCATCCAACGCGGGCTCGAGATCGAGCTCCTCTTGGAGCAGGTGCGCGCTCGGTATTCCAGAAAACAGCGCGTCGATGTCTTTGACCCCCACGCGCTCGAGCATCGCGCGGATCTCTTGGTCGGTATGGGGTAGGTATCTCACGATGAACGATGTCGTCAGCCGTCTAGGGTACCCAGGTATTCTTCATATTTGGCCGCGTCCATCAGGCCCGCCAGCTCGCTCTGGTCCGAGGGGCGGATGGTGATGAGCCAACCTTCTTCATAGGGGCCTTCGTTCACGAGCTCCGGGCTCGACTCGAGCGCGGCATTGACGTCGACAACCTCCCCGCTGACCGGTGCAAAAAGCTCGCTGACGGTCTTGACGGACTCGATGTCGCCAAACCGCTCGTGCGCCTGCACGTCTTCGCCCGGAGCCGGCATGTCTACCAAAGTGACGTCCCCCAATTGCTCGACCGCATACGCGGTGATGCCCACGCGAATCAAATCGCCTTCGACGCGCGCCCATTCGTGCTCGCGCGTGTACTGCAGATCCCTTGGAAACGTGGCCATCCTCACCTCTTGTAAAACGGGGTCCTCACTATCACGGCGTCGACCACCTTGCCACGGATCTCAATTCCCAAAGTGGTACCTACCCGGCTGAGCGCCTTGGGCACATAGCCGAGACCGATGTTCTTTCCAACCGTTGGTCCTGGAGACCCGCTGGTCACCGTTCCTACCGGCTTTCCATCGACCACGATCGGGTAGCCATGGCGCGCGATTCCTCGCCCGGTCATTTCAAATCCCACCAGGCGGCGATCGACGCCGGCTTCCTTGATGGCCCGCAGCGCGGCGCGCCCCAAAAAGTCTTGCCCGTCGAGCTTGACCACCCATCCGAGTCCCGCCTCGAAGGGGTTCGTGCTCTCGTCGATGTCGTTTCCATAGAGCGCCAGCCGCGCTTCGAGTCGCAAGGTATCGCGGGCGCCGAGGCCCACGGGCTCGAGGCCGTGGGGCTTGCCGGCCGAGAGCAGGGCGCGCCAAAGGGCGACGGCGTCCTCGTTCGCGCAGAAGAGCTCGAACCCGTCCTCGCCGGTGTACCCGGTTCTCGCGACCCAAGCCTCGACCCCCGCCAATTCGGCTCTGGAGACCCGGAACGGCGCGAGGTCGGTGACCGTGGTCGGGGCTCCGACGTCGCGAATGATCGCAGCAGCGCTTGGCCCTTGAAGCGCCAAGAGCGCCCACCGATCCGAGACGTCACGGAAGGAAACACCGTCGGGGAGCTTCGTCGCGAAGTGCTGGACGATCTTCTCCCGATTCGAGGCATTGCAGACCACCAAGACCTTGTCGTCTTCCAATCGATAGACGATCAAGTCGTCGAGGATGCCGCCTGCCTCGTTGCAGCAGACGGTATAGAGAGCCTGTCCGACCTCGAGCTTAGACACGTCGTTGGTGACGAGCGTGTTCACTGCCAGGGCGGCCTCGGGGCCTTCGACCACAAGCTCTCCCATGTGGGAAACGTCGAACAGCCCCGCGCGGGTGCGGACTGCCTCATGCTCGGCCTTGATGCCTTTGTATTGCACCGGCATGCGCCATCCGGCAAAGGGCACCAGCCGTGCTCCGAGAGCTCGATGTTCTTCGACGAGGGCGGTTTCACGCAAGGGCTCGGTCACGGTGCGGGGGAGCTTAGGGATGGCCCGCCGCCGGTCAACTCGATTCGAGCGCGATCGCTGCCTTCCGCGTCGTGACGCAACACGGCGCGGATGTGGTCGATATCTGACTGTGGCTCTTTCCGAGGTGCTTTGCCTATCGCGAGGCGATGAGCGCCTTCGCACCTTTGTGCTCGGCACCGATCCGCTCGAGGTGGGCTCCCATCCCGACTGCGATATCGCCGTGCACGCGAGCGGTGTTTGCAGCCGCGCGTTTCTGGTCCTTCCAGCTGGCGGCACCGTCTACGTCTACGATCTGGTTTCGTCTCCGGGGCTCGGCGATTGCACGGTCATGCCGATCGATCATTCCATCGCGATCGGGGACGGCTATTCGATCAGGCGCTGCAAAGCCGCGGTCGAAGCATCGACCCCGGTGCGCACCGAGCTTCTCGATCGGCCTCCGACCACTCCACGTCCGATCGCCCTGGTTCAGGGAAGAGGGCGTGAGGCGCAGGCCTTTCAAATCTCGGACCGGCCGCTCTCCATCGGCGCCGCCTCGGGCAACGCGATCACTCTCTCCGACCGCGCGGTGAGTCGGTTCCACTGCCGCATCGAGCCCTCTGCGCAGGCGGTCCTCGTTCGCGATCTCGGGAGCACGAATGGGACCTGGGTCGATGGCGTCCGCGTTCAAAGATTGGAGCTTCGACCGGGCGGGATCCTCCGGGTCGGCCGAACCGAGTTGCGCATCGCAGGCGGAGGCCGTGCAGAAACGGGCTCCTGTGCAACGCCGGTCGTCGCTTCCAGCGCGATGTTTGCGGTCATGGCGGATGTCGATCGATTTGCGCGCCTTCCATGGCCCGCGTTGGTTTGCGGCGAGACGGGCGTGGGAAAAGAGCTCGTTGCGCGAGCTTTGCACGAGCGTTCCCCGCGGCGAGCAGGGCCCTTCGTCGCGCTCAACGGAGGAGGGTTGCCGAGGGACTTGATCGAAAGCGAGCTGTTCGGCCACGAGCGCGGGGCGTTCACGGGGGCGATTCAGTCGCACCGCGGCGCATTCGAGCAGGCGCACGGAGGAACGCTGTTTCTCGACGAGGTCGCCGAGCTCCCATCCGACCTCCAGACACGTCTCCTCCGGGTGCTCGAAACGTGGCACGTGCGTCGCGTTGGGAGCGAATTGGCAAGACACGTCGACGTGAGGCTCGTCTGCGCAACCCATCGTGACCTTCGGCGCATGGTCCAGGAAGGGAGCTTTCGTGCGGACCTCTACTATCGAATTCATCGTCTCGTCATCGACGTTCCACCACTCCGTCACCGCACCGATGACATTGGGGCGTTGGCCGAGCACTTTCTCTCCTCGATGGCTGCGGAGGTCGGCCCCAAGCGGCTATCCTCCGAGGCGATCTGGAGGCTTCGCGCCTATTCGTGGCCCGGGAACGTTCGGGAGCTCCGCAACGCGCTCGAGCTCGCTGCAGTCAACTCGGATAGCTCGGTGGTCGAGGCGGACTCGATTGGGTGCGTGCTCAGGCAGCTCGCCGACCCCGCCGCGCGTCCAAGCATCGATACGCTGCGACGCGCCATCGAGAGGCACGGTGGCAATTTGTCGGCGGCCGCAAGAGCTCTCGGAATCCCGCGTTCGACGCTTCGCGACCGCCTCAGGGACGCCTCGTCGCCCGACGGCGCGCCCCAACCGCCTCTTTGATGAGCCTCAGTCGAAGGTCGACGAGGTCGCGCGCCACCCCCAGAATCCGCCGCAGCCCCGTCGACTTCGACTGTCCTGAGAGACGCGGCCTGCATTCGATTGTAACGAGGCCTGAGGACGTCCCTGCCCCGAGCACCCGGATCGGAAACTCGAAATTCAAAAAGAAGGTGTCGGGGGCGAGCCGATCGGGGTCGAACAAGGTGCGCCGGAAGAGGTAGGGTCCGTCGCTTCGCATCCGAACGCCATGGACCAAAAAGATGAGGCTTCGCACGCCGGCGGAAAAGACTTTTCGGTGGAGACCGTCGTCGCGCGATTCGTATACGCTAAAGACGACATCGGTGCCGAGTGCCTGCGCTTCTCTTCGGAGCTGACCGATGGCATCGGGTGCGATCTGACCGTCAGCCGGAAGAAAGGTCACCCACGCACCGCGGGCCAAGCGGACGCCCGTCTTGAGAGCAGCGCCGATTCCTCGGTTCGTTGCATGCCTTGAGATCCGGTGCGGCATGCCCTCCAAGGCCACGGCGGCGGCATCGGCGGTGCCATCGGATGAGCCGTCATCGACGAAGATGATCTCGCTGGAGGGCTCGTGGTCGGCGAGCCATCGTCGCAGCTCGGTCAACACGGGTTGGATGTTGTCTTCCTCGTTGAATGCAAAGACGATGACGCTGAGGTCGGGCGCGCTCATCACGGACGCTCTCTCACCACTTTGGCCGGCACCCCGACCGCGACCGCGTACGCCGGCACGTCTTCCACCACGACTGCCCCAGCACCGATTTGGGCCCCTTTTCCGATTCGCACACCGGGAAGAACGACCGCCCCGACGCCGAGGTCGCAATCATCCTCGATGACGACGGGGGCCAGCTCGATTGGCGAGCTGAGGATGGGCGTCGTCCGGCCTGCCTCGGCGTGAAACGAGGTGATGATGCGGACGCCAGGGCCAATGCCGACGCGCGCTCCAATGTCGAGGCCGCCAGCGCCGTGGAGAAATGCTTGCTGGCCGATCCAGGTCTCGTCACCGATTCGCATCGTGTTCTTGTAGTACCCCTTCAGAATGGCATTGTGGCCAACGTAGACGTTGGTGCCGAGCTCGATGTTCTCGGGATGGAACACGAGCACACCTGCCTCAAAAACGCAGTCGTCCCCGCACCGTGCGAATTGCTCTATGCGAAACGTGCCGTCCCCGTGGCTTCGGTGGCGCATGCCTCAGAGGTTAGCAGGAGAGCGCGTCAAGCTCGCAAACTTCGGCTCGACGGGCCCGAGCGCATCGGATAGGCGCTCGAGGTAGTCGGCGAGCTGCGGTGCGCGGCTGGCACGCGCAATGACGGACGCATAGTGCAGGTTGCGGGCGGGATGCCCGAGCGCGACGTGGGGTTCGTACGCGGGCAACGGAACGGTCTGTGGATCGACTCGGGGCGGAAGAGGGGACAGATCCAGCTCTTTGAGTTCGTCGATTGTGGGTACGCCGGCAAGCAGGGCCTCGACGGCCGCGCGCGGGAACCCATGAGCCCATAGATCGTATCCTCGATCGAGCGTGACCAACGCGATGAGCCCATCGGTTCCCGGTGACCCCCGACCGAGTCGATCGAGCGCAGCCGCCGAGTAGGTCGCGAGCGACTGCGCCGCAGCGGTGGGCTCGCAGGTCTGTGACGAGTCGAGCAACCAATCGTTCGGGCAGGTCGAAAGACCGAGTCTTCGGGCGAGCGCGAGCCTTTCGATCTGGACCGGGCGGTTGGCGTTGGCTTGCAGGAAGCGCTGGACACGGGCGGTCCTCCCGCCCTTGGCACGGAGCTCGAACTCGCGAAGCGTCGGATGTCGTCGGTAGAGGTATCTCCAATACCACTCGGATGCCGATAGGCCGTAGGCGACGAGCACCACATCCCGTCGCACGTCGAGCCGCTCTTGGAGGTACCACATCGGGCCGATCCAATGGTCTTGCTCGAGGATGAGGATCGCATCTCGTGGGGCGGCTCGGAGCGTCTGGTAGGCAAGCGCCTCGGTGTAGTTATCGAGATGGCGCGTGCGCTCCAGAGGCCCCGGCTCGGTCGTCATGACCAGCAGCACGATCAGGCCGATCGCGCCGAATCCGAAAACCAGCCGTCGCGCGGCAAGGTGCGCGACGAACAGCCCCACCCCCGACGCTGCGATCCATGCGGGGATCGCCAGGTAACCGAGATAGTCGAGAACGTCGGTGGCGAACACGCCGTTGCGCGCAACGAAGGCTGAAAAGAACGCCGACGTGATTCCGAGAAGCGAGACCCCGAGAAACACCGGTCGTCGAAACACGAAGAAGCCCACCAGGCCGGTGAGCATGAGCGCGAAGAGAGCATTGTGAAGGGACCACGAGAAGAGATCGCCCACGTGAGCCCACCACTCCGAGAATGAGCCGACCTGTTTCGGGGTGAAATCGGCGGCGGTGAAGTAGTGCCTAATCGACGCGGCATCGGTGGGCGCGCCCCAAACGACGACGTCCTCGCGTCGCGCTACCGCAAATACGTAGCCATACGGTGTGAGCCCGGCAATGCCTCCGCCGATCAGCGCGCCGAGCTGGCGAGACGATGTGACGCGCCGGATCGAAAGGGCCACGATGCTCGGGAGCAGCGCCAGGGCGACTCCAAAAGCGCAAACGACATTGGCGCTGGCGGAAAGCCCAAGCGCCAACCCCGCGCTGAGGTATGCGATGGCGCCTCGGTGGCCATGCGCCCAAGAGCTCGCCAACCGGGCGGCACCCCACAGCCCGAAGAAGGCGGCAATCGGATACACCTCGATCCGTGTGGAGGGTTCCCAAAGCACGGGAAGCGCTCCAATGATGGCAACGACGGGCGCGAGGAGTCTCCAGTCGCCTTCGCGCGCGCCAGCGCTGGCTCGCAACAGAGTTCCGGCGAGGCTGGTTGCCGGGATGACGGTGAGCGCACCAGCGAGCGCGGAGAGCCCGTTCAGCGAGATCAGCGGATCGATTCCGGGGAGCCGAGCGACGAGAGCCCCGAGCAGGGTGTGAAGTGGTTGTCCGAGAGGGTGACCAAGGCCGAGCTGCTCGGCGACCAGTGCGAGCTCCGGACTGTCGTAAAGCGACAGACTGCGGGACATCGTCGTTAGGTAGAAGACGAACAGCAGAGCCGCCGAGAAGGCGGTGTGCCGGCGCGAAGGCACGGGGAGCGCCAGAAGCTGATCCGTCTCATCGGTCATCGGGCCCACCGGAGATTGGTATCCACAGGTTAACGAGACCGCCAAAGCCGGCGGAGATCAGCTGCGTCGCCCAGAAACTCAGAGAGCCCGCGTAAGCGGTGGCCTCGGGCACACCGACCGTTCCGTACAGTACGGCGAATGCGGCCTCGCGAACCCCCGCACCGCCCACGGTGAACGGAAAGAAAGCCGAAGCGCTCGCGAAGGGAATCGCGACCGCAGAGTCCGCAGCTTTCACCGACGGATCGAGCGAGTGCATGATCGCGTGTCCGGCGACGATATTGAGCGAGTGGATGATCAATGAGGCTACGATGGCGCCGAGGAACGGCCACCAAGTGTAGAGACGAGGTAGTGCGCGGATCGGCTCGGCGAGCTTCTTCGGCAGCCATGGCGTCAGCCTCGGTGCGAGCGCGATGCCCCCGATCGCAACCACCCCTGCTGCGAGCCCGAGCCCCGCCCACGTCCTCACGGCTTCGAGCTCAGGTAGGGGTCGATAGAGATAGGCGGCGGCGGCGAGCGCCAGGAGGGCAGAGACGCCGAGCACGCGTTCTATGAACACTACGGAAACGCCTGTGGTGGCACTTGCCCAGCTCACATCACCAAACGCCTTTCGGCTCGCGACGCCCCGCAGGACATCGCCACCAACCCCGCCGGGCGCATAGGTGTTGTAAAAGTGACCGACGAAATAGAGATGCAGCAAGCGCGCCCAAGAAGGGACGCTGATCGCGCCGTAGGCCCGTAACAGGAGCCTCCATCGCACGATGCCAATTCCGAGACCGAGAAACACGACGCTCAAAGCGGCAAGCGCAGCGCTCACCGAAAGCCGTCGCCATGCGGCTACGACCTCACCGGGATCGACGCGGCTCGCCAAGTAGCCGACCGCGGCCAGGGTGATCGCAATGCGCCCCCATCGAAGAAAGCGCTTCCGCTTCTCACCAGCGGCGCTGCGTGGTCCCCCCTGTTCCGTCATTTCAGTGGTCCAAGCCTAACGCGTCTTGGAGCTCGTTGAGCAGTTCCGGGGCGCGGCGCTCGACACTGGACCGCAACGTCGGAAGAAACTCCGCGATCTGCGCTCGTTCGGCATTGACGATGGCAAGGCGTGGTCTCGACCGAAGGACGTCGTTGAGCCTCGTGAGCACGAACGCCGGATTGCTGTAGTCGCGTGGCGGCCCCCACGCGGTGAGCCTTTGGTGAAGCTTGGCGAATGCTTGCCCACGGTCTTCCCACTCGAGCCGCTCAGTGAGATCGGAGTAGAGCGCCCTCAAGTACGGCCGCGCGTGAGCATCGTCCTGTGCGAGCCAGCCATCGAGGAACAATTCGCTCCCAACGTGCGCGACGGCGCGTGCGGTGCCCCTGCGAACTCCGCGAGCTAGAAGCGCCCTCAAAGCCTCAGTGCACAGCATTAGGAATGCTGGGGCGACGTGGAACGCATCGTCGGTTCGGTGGTGAAGCTCGACGCCCCGCTCGATCTCCTCGTCGCGCAAGCCGACCACCCGCACCTTCAACATGGTCTCGAAGTCCGGCAGCATGCTTCCAAGGACGGCGCCGGCTCTTGCATCCATCCATCCAGCGACCACAGCATGTCCAAAGAAGTTCAAAGCCCGAGCTCCGTCGCGATCCGCTCGCGCCCCTCCCGCACGACGAGATGAGCGCCTTCGCTAAACCAGCTTACACCGGCTTCCCCTCTGAACCAGGTTCGTTGCCGTCGTGCGTACGTGCGGGTGGATTTGCGAATCGCGCGCTGGGTTTCCTCGAGGGGTACCCCGTCCCGAACGTGAGCTAGTACCTCCCGATAGCCGACGCTTCCGAAAGGCCGAACCTCGTCGCCCCAGCGTTCTCGAAGGGCACGGACCTCGTCGATCCAGCCTGCGTCGAGCATGGCTTGAACCCTCGAGGCGACGACTGCGTCGTGTTGCTCTCGATCCATGTCGAGCACGACAAACGCCGTGCGGTATCTGGGCTCACCGAGCGCGTGCTCGACTCGAAGCTCACCAAAAGCGACCCCGGTCTGCTCGTACACTTCGAGGGCCCGCACGATCCTCAGCAAGTCGTTCGGATGAACAGCCTCCGCAGTCAACGGATCGACTGCCGCGAGGCGGGCGTGCAAAGCCGACGTCCCCTGTGCTTCAGCTTCTGCCTCGAGTCGTTTCCTGAGGGCGGGATCTACCGGTGGGGCATCGACTAGCCCGCGTACCAAGGCGCGGATCCAAAGCCCAGTCCCGCCGACGACGATTGGAAGGCGACCACGTGCGTGGATGTCTTCGATCGCAACATCGGCAAGATTGGCGTAGGCGGCGGCGTCGATCTCCCGGTCAGGGTCGATCACGTCGATCAGGTGATGATCGATGGCGCCTAGCTCGGTGGCGGTGGGTTTGGCTGAGCCGATGTCGAAGCCGCGGTACACCTGTACGCTGTCGGCTCCGACCAACTCACCGCCGAGCTTCTCCGCGAGCGCGATCGCGGCAGCAGTCTTGCCGGTCGCAGTCGGTCCGGCGATCACCAGAAGTGGAGCAGACTTCATGGAGGGTCCTGTCGCGTCTCGTCGGGAAGCGCAAACTCGTCGATGATGCTTTGCCTGTCGGCACTCCGTTCGAGAGACAGGCCGGCGACGATTTCGAGCGCCCGCAGGCGATCCATGGGCTGGCCGGGGGCTATCGCAGACGCACGCGCAAGCGCTTCGAGGACCGCTTTCATCGGATCGCCTTCACCATCGCGAAGCGCGTCGATGGCAGCCGCGAACACCTTCCGCGCGGAGGTCGTTCCGACGTGGGCAGGGATCGCTCGGATCACGTACGAGTCCTCCCCAAGCGTCGACCACTCGAAGCCAAGCGCGGCCAAGAGCGTCTCGTGAGTCGCCAAGGTTGTGCGAGCAGCAGCGCCTAGCTCGAGCCGATCTGGAAAGAGGAGGGCCTGCGGCGTGAGTGAGCCGCTTGCCGCAGCTTCCTCGAGGCGTGCCAAGCGCAAAACCTCGTCGGCGCGCGAACGATCCAGCAAGTAGACCCGGTCCTCCGCCTCGCACAACATGTATCGGTTCCGGAGCTGTGCGATCAGCCGAAGACCCTCAGGCGCGGCCGTGGGATAGTCGCTTGGGATCTCGGCGACTCGGGGTGGGTCCTCGAGGCTCGGGTCGCGGGAAGCCGCAACGGGGCCTCCAGCCGTCGAGCGGAGACGTTCCTGCCAGTAGCCCTCGCCGCTTGGAGTCGCGCCGAGCTTGCCCGCGAGCATGCGGGTCACCAGGTCGACGAGGTGAGCCGCGCGTTTGAAGCGCACCTCGGTCTTCTGGGGGTGGGCGTTGACGTCGACATCCTCTGATGGGAGGCGGAGCGAGACGATTCCGCGCGGATAGTGACCCGGCGGCAGCCGGTCTCCGTAGGCAAAGGCCACGGCCCGAGCAAGGCGTCGATCGACGATGGGGCGCTCATTCACATAAAGGAACAAATGCCGAGGGCCCGGGCGGGCCGAGGTGATCGGGGCGAGCACCGCTTCGAGGGTGACCTCTTCGCGCTGCGCATGGATCTCCTCGAGGGGCACGTCGCCGAACACCGCGTAGACCCGCTCGGCCAGGCTCAGCGCGGGAAGGTACTGGCGAGCCGTGCGTCCCTCGGACGACACCACGAGTCGAAGCTCCGGGCGAATCAGGGCGATTTTCTGACAAATCTCGAAAATCTTCGAGGTTTCGGTCTGCCGAGCGCGCAGGAACTTCTTTCGCGCCGGGACGTTGTAGAAGAGGTCTTCGACCTCGACGGTGGTCCCGGGCGGGCAGCCGTGTGGCGCGATCTCGGTGAGCACCCCGCCCTCGACTCGAACTCGAGTGCCCTCGACATCCGCCGGGCGTCGCGTCGCGATCGACATCCGGGAGACCGCGCCGATCGAGGGGAGGGCCTCCCCGCGAAAGCCGAGGGTTCGAACCTTTACGAGGTCGTCGAAGGACGCGATCTTGCTCGTCGCGTGTCGCTCGACGCAAAGCGCGGCATCCTCGGCGGACATTCCGACGCCGTCGTCGCTCACCCGGACCAGCGCGCGACCGCCGTCCTGCACCGAGACCGTAATGGTGCTGGCCCCCGCGTCGATGGCGTTCTCGAGCAACTCTTTAACCAGGTTCGCCGGCCGCTCGATTACCTCGCCTGCGGCGATCTGATCGACCAGCGTCTCGTCCAGCAAGCGAACCGTCGCACCCACCGCGTGCGCGTATCAAAGCTCGTTTGGATTGGCAACGAGAGCCTCGTTTTTGCTCGGGAACCGGGCCCCTGGGCAGGGCGGCTTCGTTGACCCTCCCAAAGCCGTGATGCTACCGTGAAACAGAGCGGGGGAGCTCGAAATTGACGTGAATAGGGTATGTCCCACCTGCAGGTTTGAGTACGGTGGCGGAGAGGTTTTCTGTCCGGTCGATGCCACGCGTCTAGTGACGACCTCACAGATGGGCGCACAGCCGATCGACCCCGAAGACCCCCTCATCGGGATGGTGCTCGCTGGCCGCTACGAAGTGAAGCGGCGCATTGGCGAAGGAGGGATGGGCCTGGTCTACGAGGGCAAGCATCGTGACATCGACAAGCCTGTCGCAATCAAGGTGCTCCGAAACGATCTGTCGCGCCGCCCCGACGTCGTTGCCCGGTTTCGACAAGAAGCCAAGAGCGCGTCGCGGATCGGCCACGAGAACATCGTCGACGTCTCCGATTTCGGCGAGACGCGATTCGGCTCGAGCTACTTCGTGATGGAGTTTCTCGAGGGGGAGGATCTGGCGAACGTCCTGGGCCGCGAAGTCACGATCGATGCTCACCGGGCTTGTGGGATCGTGCTCCAGTCTTGCCGGGCGCTCGCGGCGGCGCATGCGAAGCGTATCGTCCATCGGGACATCAAGCCGGAGAACATCTTTCTGGTCGAGCGCGATGGCGTGAAGGACTTCGTGAAGATCGTCGACTTCGGAATCGCGAAGATGGGCGACATCGAAACCGAAGGACAACCCGGCAGGAAGCTCACCAAGACCGGCATGATTTTCGGTACCCCCGAGTACATGTCCCCTGAGCAGGCTGCCGGTAAGGAGCTGGACCATCGGGTCGACGTGTACGCCCTCGGCATCATCCTCTACGAGTGCCTGGCTGGGCGCGTCCCCTTCGTCGGGGACACCTTCATGGGTGTTCTCACGCAGCATTTGTTTTCCGAGCCTCCTCCAATCCACGAGATGAATCCCAAGGCGCAGGTCAGCGCCGAGCTCGAGCTGGTGATCGCCAAGGCCTTGGCCAAGTCTCCGAGCGATCGCTACCAAGACACCGCGGAGCTCGCCGACGCGATCGAATGCGCGCTCGATGGTCGCGTGAGCCGCGCGACTGCGATGACGCCGCCGACCGGTCGGATGATCCCGGTGCACGATACCGACCCGGTGCCACGTCGTCGGCGCCCGCGCTGGGTGTGGCCGGCGATCGCGGCGACGTTCGCCTTGGTGCTTTGGGCGTGGATCGGCGACGGCGTTGGGCCTGATGCGGAAGCGAGCGTGACGCCTACGGAGATCGAGACCGCCAGCGCCGTGCCGGTCGAGGACACGACTTCGGTGATCGAAGCTCAGGCCCCGGGACAGCCCGAGCCGGTCGAAGAAACACCCGCCCTGGTCAATCTTCACTTGGCGACCGCGCCAATGGGCGCTCAAATCCTCCACGCCGATGGCTCTCAGGCATGTGCCTCGACGCCCTGCGTGCTCGAGGTGGTCAGCGGGAGCCCGCTTGTATTGCATGCAAAGCTGGGCAGGCGCAGTGGGTCGACCCGGATCACACCCAATCGAGAGGACACGGTGCTCATCGAGCTCAAGGCGCCCAAGCGAGTCGTGCGAAGAGCACGCAAGCGCGTCGACACACCGACCCCGCCCCGCGAAACCAAGACTCCAACCCGTGCGTCGGACCTCAAAGTTCCAGAGTGGGCTCGGTGAGTGAGCCCGAGAAGAAGACCCTAGCCGATCTCGAGTGGGAACTGGTGGAGCAGGCGGTCGCTGAGCGCTGTCAGGGTCCGCTTCGAGACCGACTCGCGTTGGAGCTCGGTGAGACTTTTGAGGACACCGAACGCGCGCTCGCCGAATCGAGGGAGGCCTGGCAGCTTCTCGACCGGGGCGAGTCGCTCCCCCTGGACGGGATCAGTCACATCGAGCCGTCGCTTCAGCACCTCGAAAGGGAGGGAGCTCTAGACGGGATGGCACTCCGCGACATCCGAAGCTCGCTTAGGGCAGCGGCTGCGCTTCGACGGTTCCTCGGCCAACGAAAGGCGCTGGCGCCCTTTCTCGATCGCGCCTGCAGCATCGATCCGACCCTCGACGGGCTCGAAGACGAGATCGGGATGTCCATCGGTGACGACGGATCCGTTCTGGACTCGGCGAGCGTCGAGCTGGCGCATCTACGTGAAGAGGTGGGAAACCTACGCGGTCGGATCGTCCGCAAGCTGGAAGAGCTCATACAGAAGCGCAGCGCGATTCTCCAAGACTCGTTCTACACCACCCGAGAGGGGCGCTACGTCTTGCCGGTTCGGGCGGATGCACACGAGCGCTTTCACGGCATCGTCCACGGGTCGAGCGCAAGCGGCGCCACGATTTTCGTCGAGCCGCGCGAGCTCGTGGAGCGGGGGAATCGGCTCAAGATGGCGCAGGCCGAGCTCGACCGTGAGGAGCTACGGATTCTCGCAGCGGTTTCGGAGCTCGTGCGGCAGTACGTTCCGCAGCTTCGAGCCGCAGCCCAAGCGCTCGATCATGCAGACCTTCGGGCTGCCAGTGCGAGGCTGGCTGTCGATCTTGGCGCACACTTCATGGAGCTTTCGGAGGCACCCAAGATCTCGCTACGTCAAGCGCGCCATCCATTGTTGGTGCTCCGCGGGGTCGCCGTCGTTCCGAACGACGTCGACCTAGCTGGAGGCGAGGGACTGGTGATTTCCGGTCCCAACGCGGGCGGCAAGACAGTGGCGCTCAAGATGCTCGGACTTGCTGCGCTGATGACCCGCGCCGGTCTCCCGTTTCCAGCTAGCGAGGGAAGCGTCTGTGGCTTCTTTTCGCCTGTACTTGCGGCAGTCGGCGACGAACAAAGCCTTGCGCGAAGCCTTTCGACGTTCTCTGCGCACCTGGTCACGTTGAGCGGCATCCTCGAGCGGGCGGGTGAGCGCGTCTTGGTTCTGCTCGACGAGCTGGCAGGAGCAACAGAACCCGAGGCGGGCGCAGCTCTAGCTTGTGCAATCGCGAAAACCTTGGTGGGAACTGGCGCCGCAGTTGCTGTGACGACGCACTACGAGGCTCTGAAGGCCGTGGCAGCAGAGCGCGATGACATGCAAAACGCCGCCGTCGGCTTCGACTTCGAAAACATGGAGCCGACGTTTAAGATGAGCATGGGCGTTCCTGGCGGCTCGAACGCGCTCGAAGTCGCTCGACGTTACGGAATCCCTCGCCATGTCATCGAAGAAGCGCGTCGCATCCTGCCCGAGCACTCGCAAAGCTTCGAGGCACTCGTGGCCAAGCTCGAGAGCGCCACTCAAGCGGCACTCCACGAGCAGCAGGCCCTCGACCAGGAACGCGCAGAGCTCCGCGAAGCGAAAGCCAAGCTCGATCTACGCCGCGACGCGCTCAAGGCGCGCGAAGCCCGCGGACTCAGCCAAGAGGCCGTGCGCCTAGTCGACGAGGTGCGACAGGTGCAACGCAGGCTCGATGCAGCCAAGAAAGCGCTGCGCGAAAGCGCGTCCGTCGAGGGGTTGACCCCCGCCCAAGCCGCGGTGCGTGAAGGTGGCGAGCTGCTCGGAAAGCTCGATGCCCATCGCCTCGCCCTCGAGCCTCAGCCGATCGAAACGTCAGAGCTCGACCCTGAGGCGCTGAAGATTGGAGATCGAGTGTGGGTGCAGCGCTTGCGTAGCGTCGCAGAAGTCGTGGAACCCGCGACACGCGGTAGGGTTCGGGTTTCGGCCGGCATGATGAAGCTGTGGGTCGACATCTCCGATCTTCGTGGGATCAAACACGCCCCGGTCGCGAAGGCCCCGCTGTCGGAGACCGCCGTCTCGGGCCAACGGCCTGCTGCAAAGAGGGCTATTCGAACCGGGGACAACACACTCGATGTCCGCGGGCTTCGGGCGGAGGATGCGGTGGCGATGGCCGAGGCGTTTCTCGACAGGATGTACGGAGCGGCCGAGCCGTGCGCGTTCATTTTGCACGGGGTGGGGAGCGGAGCGCTTCGCGATGCGATCCATGAGCACCTTTCGCGCGACAACACGTACGTCGAAGGGTTCCGGGCGGCCACGCAGGGGGAGGGTGGGCCCCAGGTGACCGTCGTGTTGCTCAAGTAGCGCTCAGCGATTGGCCTCTTGGAGCTGGTCCGTCTCAGGCTCGTTCCGAGCGATGTGTCGCCAGACCGCCAGCCCGACCAGTAGCATTAGAACGGAGGACCACTGGGCAGGAGTGAGCCCTGCGTAGCGGATGTCCCCCCCTTCGATTGGCGGGGCGCGAAGGAAGTCCAAGAAGAAACGCACCGGCGCGTAGACGACCGGCAGCAACGCGCAATAGAAACCCGTGGTCCGGCGATGCTTTCGCTCCAGCGAGACGAAGAGCGCGATGATGAGAACCGAGTAGATCATCTCGTAGAGCCCGAGGTCGTGCCGTGGCTGGTACGGTGGTGGGCCGAACTGATAGTTGGCCACGGCAAGCGGGAAATCGGTCACCTTCCCGGCGTGATCGTGGACGACGAAGCATCCCGTCCGGCCGAGAAGCCATCCGAACGGCAAACCAAAGCAAACCGCGTTCGCGTAGGGCAGCAAAGGACGTTTCGTCCGCCAACGCCAGAGGAAGCACCCTAGAATGCCGCCGAAGAAGCCCCCGTAGCTCGACAAGCCGAGCCACGTCGTGAAGAGCTCAGAGGGGTTTTGGAGCACGCGGATGAGCGACTCTCGCTCGTAGAACAACCCGTTCAAGAAATACCCAGAGATGAAACCCACCACGACTGCGTAGGTGACGAGATCCCCCGTCGCGGAGACGTCGAGCCCGTTGCGCTCCGCGAAGCGACCCGCGACCCAGGCACCGAGGAGAACTCCCAGGGCAACCAGGACGCCAAACGGTTGGATCGAAAGGGTGTCTCCCAAGACGGGAAGAGAAAAAGGAAGCGGGATGTCCCAAGCTTGCAAGCGAAACCAAGGAATGAAGAGCGGGGCGTTCATCGCGCCCGAGCCTAGCATCGACGTCCTTGCGTGGCTCCCAGACAACCGCTAAGGCGAGCCCGAGGTGAAATCATGACCGAGATCATCGCAGTGGGAGCGCGTGAGATCCTCGACTCGCGCGGCAATCCGACCATCGAGGTGGATGTCGAGCTCATGGGTGGTGCGACCGGCCGCGCCGCGGTGCCGTCGGGTGCATCGACGGGCGAGCACGAGGCGGTCGAGCTTCGCGATGGGGACAAGAGCCGCTATCTCGGCAAAGGCGTCTTGCGAGCGGTCGACAACGTCGTAAACGAGATCGCACCGGAGATGGTGGGCCTCGATGCCCTCGACCAGGCTGTCGTCGACCGGGTCTTGATCGATTGCGACGGAACCGAGTCCAAGTCGAAGCTCGGGGCCAATGCGATCCTCGGAGTCTCGATGGCCGTGGCCCGCGCCGGTGCGGATGCCGTTGGCCTGCCGCTCTGGCGTTACCTCGGTGGTGCGCAAGCGCATGTCCTTCCGACGCCGTTGATGAACATCGTCAACGGTGGCGCCCATGCCGACAGCGGGCTCGAGATCCAAGAGTTCATGGTCGTGCCCGTGGGTTTCGACAGTTTCTCGGAGGCCCTTCGCGCGGGAGCCGAGACATTTCACAACCTCAAGAGGCTCCTCAAGGAAGCGGGCCATGCGATCGGAGTCGGCGATGAGGGGGGGTTCGCGCCGCACCTTTCGACCAACGAGGAAGCCTTGTCATTCGTGGCTCGTGCGATCGAGGCAGCGGGTTACCGTCCGGGAGAGCAGGTTGCGATCGCACTCGATTGCGCCGCGAGCGAGTTCTACGACAAAGGCAAGGCCCGGTACACGTTCGACAAGAAGCCGGTCGACGCTGCAGGACTGGTCGACATCTACGCGGACTACTGCTCGCGATATCCGATCATCAGCATCGAAGACGGGATGGACGAGAACGACTGGGACGGATGGAAAATACAAACCGAACGTCTCGGGGACAAAGTTCAGCTCGTCGGGGACGATCTGTTCGTCACGAATACGAGCCGCGTCCAAATGGGCATCGACCGGGGCGTCGCAAACGCGATTTTGATCAAAGTGAACCAAATCGGTACGGTGACCGAGACCTTGAGCACCATCCGATTGGGCGTGCTCCACGGGTACGCTTCGATCATCTCCCATCGAAGCGGGGAGACCGAGGATACCTTCATCGCCGACCTCGCCGTGGCGACCGGAGTGGGGCAAATCAAGACGGGCTCGGCGTCGCGGTCGGAGCGCATCGCGAAGTACAATCAGCTCCTTCGAATCGAGGAGCAACTGGGTGACGGCGCCGCGTACGCGGGCAGGTCCACGTTTGCGGCCTAGCCTAGACGAAGCGCTGGGTGGATTGCATGTCGTATTGGCCCGCGCGGAAGGCATAGTCGGCCAAGATCCGGCGCAGGTCCGGCACGTTGGTGGTGAACGGCTCAGCCCGCATTTCGGCGAGCATGCGGTCCATGGTGAGAAGAGCGCGGTGCCGGATGGGATCGTACGTGGTGAGCTTGGCGATGAGGGGGCGGTCGTCTGCGGGCAGCGGCAGACCGACGGTGGCCGACGCGGTCGCCTGGACCCGACCCTGTGGCGCAGGCGCTACGGAAAAAGACGAGACGACGGCGTCGGTTTGATCGAGCGCAATGATCGATGCCCCGAGCGCATGGCCTCGGGATTCGAGTGTGTGTAGCTCCTCGGGGAGTCTCTCGCCGGAGGCAATACGTAGCTGCAACCCGACGAGGTCCACCCCGGTCACCATTTCGATCAGCGTGTGGTGTCGCGGTAGCCCGATCGTCACAGCCGAGGCCCAGGCCCGTCCGGCCGGGTCCATCTGAAAGCGAACCTCGAGCAAACCCGCGTAGCGAAGCTCCGCCGCAAGGCGGCGCGCGCTGTCGAACACGGCCATTCGAAAGGCCTCCCCATCCGATCGAAAGAAGAGCTCCGGTGAAGGGCTCTCATGGATCAAGACGTGCTCACTCGTCGAGAGGCTGCGGTCGCACTCGGCGATCGCGATCGTTTCACCGTGCGAGTCAGCTGCGACTAGCACGCCGACGTCTCGCGGACGGTATAGAGGCTCCGAGTCGCCCACGGTCCGCACATGCGCACGCTCAGCTGCCGACCGTACGGTGGTCGGATCCGTCAACGCACCGAGCACGTCCAAATCCGTTCCTACCACTGCCAGGTCGGCCTTCTCTGCCGCACTTGCAAGCTCCCACATTTGGGGCTGCCCTTGGTAGCCGAGATGGACTGCGTCGGCACCCGCTGCCTCGAAGATCCCTGCGAGCCCCTCGGTCGAGATGGACCCCGTCGCATCGAGCTCCACCTCAATCGATCGATCCGCGGCCCCGACGTGTCGGCTAGCGGGTTCGTCTTTCGAGGCCAGCACGACCGACGTGATGCCCATGCGTCGGCAAGAGCGCGCGACACGGGTGGCGGCTTCGCCACGCCGAAGGATGAGAACCGTTTCGAACACGGGGCGAGCATAGCAATCGCGACGATCGCGTCATCCCGGGCCGACTTGACCGAAACTCGGGGCGGCCGCAGTAGCAAGCCATGCCGATCCGGCTCAGGTCGTGTCGCCTCGAGCGGCGGTCCGTGCGTCACGCGGACCTCGCATGGCGTGCTGAAGCCATGCTGAAAGCCCTTGGTCTCGAGGACGCGGAGCTTTCGATCCTTTTGTGCGACGACGCGACGATCAGGAGGCTCAACCGTCGTTATCGCGATGTCGACAAAGTCACCGACGTTCTTGCCTTCCCGATGGGCGAGGGGCCGCCGACCCCGCCTGGGCCTGGGCTCCTTGGCGATGTGGTGATCGCCCTTGCCACCGCCAGCCGTCAGGCCCGTCGGCACGATCGCCCCATCGTCGAGGAGGTGACCTTTTTGCTCGCCCACGGCCTGCTTCACCTCCTCGGATACGACCACCGCACTGCGGCGGAGGAGCGCGAAATGAGTGCGCGCACCGATGCGCTGATGCAGGCCGTGAGGGCCGCTCCACGCCCCGGGAGACCTGTGGATAAACCCCGCCGCGCCCGCTGGCGTCGAATTTGAAAACTAGAGACTTCGTCGAGGTTTAAGTACGTAACCCCCTGAAAACCGGTTTGATTTGTTTTGCTCCGGTCGAAGCTACAAACCGTTAACGAACCCGCACCTGGTTGGCGGGGAACCTGTGGAGCGCTTGTGGGAAACCGGGGACCCCGCCGCGATCGACGTCTCCGGGGAGCCACGATCGTCCGCGACGAGCGGCGATTAACCCCCGAAATTTTCTTTGAGAAAGCTCACAAACCCCTTGTCAGCGCGGAAAACCTTAGGCATAGATGGCGCCGTGACTGTCTAAGGCTCTTTTTGGGGGCTTTTTTGCACCGACGGACAGGCAGCGGAGTTAGGAGGGAATTATGGTAGCGGGCAAGCGAATGACGAAGGCCCAGATCATGAGCGAGCTGGCCGACAAGAGCGGCCTGACCAAGAAGGAAGTGGCCGGCGTCTTCGATGCACTTCGA
>JBFICQ010000014.1:0-26151 GCA_041581895.1 Polyangiales bacterium
ATGGCGTGCCGAAGCGGAATCCCCGAGGCCGGCGAAGACGTCAAGCGTGAAAGCGGGAGCGACGACGTCGAAATGATGCACGTCGACCTGAGCGACTTCGACTCGATCGGCCGCTTTTGCGATGAGTTGCGTAACCGGAACGTTACACTCGATGCCGCAGTGTTCAACGCTGGAGTCATTCCCGTGACCTCCCGCACGAACAAGCACGGGCTCGAGCTCATGTTCGCCGTGAACTTTCTTGCGAAGTTCGTGCTGCTTGATCGGCTGCTTCGCGATGGGGTGATTCCGAATGCGGTCTACGGCAAGAACTCGCGCGCGGACGATCCGCCTCGCGTGATCTTCGTGTCGTCGGAGGCGCACCGCTCCTCGATCCCGATCGACTTCGATCATTTCGGTGAGCCCGTCGAGTACGGGGTCGCTGATGGCGTGAAGTACTACGGACTGAGCAAGCTGCACCTCACCACATACTTTCGGGAGCTTTGCCGTCGGCTCAACCAGGATGGCGGGAGCCCCGACGTGTGCGTGCATGCCCTGTGCCCAGGCGCGGTCAACTCGAACATGGCGCGTGAGGCACCGATTTGGTTGAAGCCGATTCTCAAGCCCGTGATGGCGTTGTTTTTCCAAAGCCCCGAGAAGGCCTCGCTTCCGGTAGACTATCTCGTCGTGTCGGATGAGATGGGCCGAAAGACAGGCGTGTACATGCACATGATGCAATTGAAAGAACCTTCCGAGGCTTCGATGGACCCGAAAAAAGGCGCGCTCCTGTGGAGCAAGAGTGAAGAGCTGTTGCGCACGCATGGCGTGCTGTGAAGGAACGCCATGACCGACGAGCTCAGCAAACGAGAACGAGAAATCGTAGACGGCACGGTTTGGAACCAATTCTGCGACACGCTCAAGATGGCGGGGAACGTCGTGATGAGCCCCAACGCGCCGTCTGACCCGCTCAATCGCATGGAGGGGTTCCGCTACCTGAGCCGCATCACCGGCGCCGCTCTGAAGGCGTTCGTGGAGCACAACGATCCGCTAGCTCCCGTCCTGATGCGGGTCGTTCACGAGACGGCCAAGATGGGGGCCGATCACCCGGACAACTACTACCAAAACGCGGCGATCAGCGGCGAGCACGAGTACCGCATCCGAGGCAATCGCGGCACGGTACACTACCTCGGCTTCTTCACGCAGATCGGCAACTACGGACAGGGCCGCGGAATGCCGCCATCCGGATACCTGGAGGCGTCGTCTCTCGAAGTCGATGCCGATGGGAACTTCGAGATTTTCGTGAGCACCGAGAAGAAGCCGGGAAACTGGCTGCCGATGAAGAAAGAGACCGGCACGCTGATCGTCCGGCAGACCTTCTTGGACCGCGAGACGGAGCAGCTCGCCGAGCTCGAAATCGAGCGTATCGGCGGCGATGGAAGGCCGACCCCCTTCGATCCCGTGCGCTGCGCCGACGGCATGCAGATGTCGGCGAGCCTCGTTGCTGGAGCGGCGATGCTCTTTGCCAATTGGGCAGAAGGGTTCAAGGCGCACACCAACAAGCTCCCGCGCTTCGATCAGGAGAAGTCCAACCAGGCAGGGGGCGTTCCAGACATCGCGTACTACCACAGCTACTGGAAGCTCGAGCCGGACGAAGCGCTCGTCATCGAGGCGATGCCGCCCGAATGCGATCATTGGAACTTCCAGCTCAACAACTACTGGATGGAGTCACTCGACTATCGCTATTACCCCGTGCACGTGAACAAGCACACCGCCAATTACCGTTCCGATGGCTCCGTCCAAGTGGTGGTCGCCGCCGAGAACAAGGGCTTCGACAACTGGATCGATACGGTCGGCCACACCGAGGGCACGATGTGTTGGCGGTGGGTACGTGCCAACGAAAACCCGGAGCCCGAGACGCGTGTCGTGAAATTGTCCGAGCTCTAGTGGTGGGAGCGGCGATGTCTTCGAAGGTGACCAGCTCGAGCGACCTCTCGACCCCCTACCAACCGACCGCAATCGCGATCGCCAACCGCTTGGGAAGGGCCCTCTCCGCGATAGGAATCGGTGGCGGGCCGATCACTGTGGAGGGCGTGCTCGCGAGCGCGATTCGCAAGACCAGACTGAGCGATTTCGGTGACCAACGATTCCTCGAGCCCCTCGGGGTGCTGGTCGACTCGATCAATGCCGAGGCGGAGCTCCATCCGGTCGGACGCCAGATCATTCAAGGGCGAATCTCCGGGGTTTTGGTGAACAAGCTCATCGCCCAGAATACGATCACGAAGCACCCGGAGATCCTCGACATTCCGGTGGAGGCGCCGATCATCATCGCGGGCCTGGCGCGGACCGGCACGACGATGCTCCATCGGCTCATCGCGCGGGACCCGCGCATCCGTTCGCTCGCATCCTGGGAAGCGATCAGCCCCGCTCCGCCGAAAACGAGAAGCTGGGGCAAGACCGACCCACGGTTCGCGCAAGCTGCGCTGGCCGCGAGAGGATTGAAGTACATGTCGCCCGGGTTCTTCGCGATCCATCCCGCCGAGCCGGATGCCCCGGAGGAGGACGTGATCCTTCTCGAGCAGTCTTTTCTGACGACCACGCCCGAAGCGATGATGCGCGTGCCGACTTATTCCAAGTGGCTCGAGAAGCAAGATCATGTGCCAGCCTACGAGGCGCTCAAACGCATGATGCAGTACCTCCACTGGCAGAGGCCGGGGATAGGGCACCCGACACGCTGGGTCCTCAAGACACCGCATCACCAGGAATACTTCGACCCGCTCTTCGAGGTGTTTCCCGACGCGATCATCGTGCACACCCATCGTGACCCGCTCAAGACCAGCCCCTCACTCTTCAGCATGCTCACCCACCTTCAACGTATCTTCAGCGACCACGTAGACCCGCACCGGGTCGCGAGCCACTGGCTCCGCAAAATCGAGATCATGATCGAACGGGCGATGGACACGCGGGACCGGGTTCGCGACCAAGGGTTCGTCGACGTATCGTACTACGATCTCGTCCAAGACCCGATTGGTGAGGTCGAGCGGATTTACGCGCGAGCGGGGATGGACCTCACGTCGGAGGCGCATGCGGCAATGGACGCCTCACGGAAGGTCAACAAGCAGCACAAATACGGCCGCCACAAGTACGCGCTCGAGGACTTCGGCATGAGCCGAGACGATGTCGAATCGCGAGTCGCTCGATATCGCGCGCGTTTCGAGGTCCCCTACGAATAAGGATGGTATCCGCGCGATGGAAGTGACGGTTTGGCAGCGCCTTGTGTCGTTGGTCGGCTTGTTTGCGATGGTCGGAATCGCCTGGCTGCTGTCCAGGCATCGGCGCTTGGTTCCGTGGCGTGTCATCGGTTGGGGGCTGGGGTTGCAGCTGTCGTTCGGCGTCCTAGTGATGAAAACGCGCGCCGGGCTGTGGGTGTTCAGTGTCCTCAACGACGCCGTGATCGCTCTCCTGGACTTCACGGCAAGGGGCACCGAGTTCGTCTTCGGCGACTATGTATCGGAGAAGTTCACGATCGCGCTCAACGTTCTTCCGACGATCGTGTTCTTTTCCTCGTTGATGACCATCCTCTACTACCTCGGCGTCATGCAGAAGATGGTGAGTGGTTTCGCGTGGATCATGCGTCGGACGATGCGCACTTCGGGACCGGAAACCCTTTCGGTCGCCGCCAACTCGTTCGTCGGGATGACGGAGGCGCCGCTGATGGTGGCTCCGTTCATCGGGGCGATGACCATGTCCGAGCTCACGGCTGTAATGACGGGAGGCTTTGCCACGGTCGCGGGCGGTGTCCTCGCGGCCTATGTCGGGATGCTCAAAGATGTCGTGCCGAACATCGCCGGTCACTTGATCGCGGCGAGCGTGATGAGCGCGCCCGCTGCGCTCGTCGTTGCCAAGGTGATGTGGCCCGAGACCGAGAAGCCGGGCGCATCGGACGATGCGGTTCCAGTCGTCGAACATAGTGACGTCAACGTGATTGATGCGGCTGCGCGCGGAGCCTCGGAGGGCCTCAAGCTCGCGCTGAACGTGGGCGCGATGTTGGTCGTGTTCATCGCGCTGATCGCGCTCGCCAACGCGCTCCTCGGCCTACCTGTTGATCTCTACAACGGGTGGGCTGGCCTCGAAGGGGGCGACGCGTTCGAGCCATTGACGATCCAGGACATTCTCGGCTGGCTCTTCTGGCCGCTCGCCTTTCTAGTCGGGGTCCCCGTTGCCGAGTGCACGGCGGTCGCAACCTTGCTCGGCGAGAAAATCGTTCTCACCGAGTTCATCGCCTACCTGCACCTTTCCGAGCAGCTGTCTGCTGGCGTCGCCGACCTCTCGCCGCGCACCCTGGTGATCGTGAGCTACGCCCTTTGCGGGTTTGCCAACTTCGGGTCGATTGGCATTCAGCTCGGGGGCATCGGCGGGATAGCCCCAAAGCGCCGGCACGATTTGGCGAGGTTGGGGCTCCGCGCGATGTTCGGAGGTCTGCTGGCGTCGCTGATGACGGCCGCGGTGGCTGGGATTCTGGTTTAGGAGCGACCGTGGCAGCGGGAGTGTCGTTGCCCGCTTGAAGTCTGTTCTGCCTAGTGCGTAGTATCGACGCGGAGGCACCATGATGTTTCGTCTCGCGAAGTTGCAATTGCTCGTGGTTGCGCTGTTTGCCACCGGATGCCCAGAGGACAGCCAAGCCCCATCCGGTGAGCCGATCGAGGTCGTGGAGGTTCCGCTTCCACAAGGCGTGACTATCCCCTCCCAGCAGAACAGCACGGGCTTCACCGTCGACGGAAGCCGCATCTTCGCCACCGTGATGGTCGACGGTGTCGAGGGCCGCCACGTGGCGACACTTGCCCGGGACGGAACCGATTTTCGATGCCTGACGTGCGCCGATCTCGCCTCCCCGGACCTAGATCTACGCCAACCCCAGATGGCAACCGACGGTCGGCGGTTCGTGGTCCGGAGTGGCAGCGAAGAGCAGCGTCACGCGATCATCGAATGCACACCGAGTGTCCTCGACTGTCAGACCGCTGCGCTGATCCCCGTGGAGATTCCAATCGGAGCGGCGCACTTGAGGAATGCGCAGTTGCGCATCGCCCCAGACGGCGAGCACGTGTTGTTCTCCCAAGTCCGATTGGATGGGCTGATCATTCCGGTGTTCGGTGGGCTCGTACGCGAGACCGACCGCTACACCGTCACAGATCCGCGAGTTCTTGCGGGCTTTCGCCCAACGTTTTCCGGACCACCGACTGCGCTCGAGATCGCCGAGGGCAACTGGGGGGAGGCCAAGGGATTCGCCGATGGTGGCGCGAGCGTCCGTTATTACACCACCATCGATTCGCTCAACTACGACAGCGTCAAGCTTGACCTCGCGACGGGCGCGATCACCCGACTCACGTCCGATCCGGAGTACGATGAAGACGTCGACATCTCTCCAGATGGGCAGTGGGTCGTCACGGCAAGCTTTCGCAACCACGAACGCATGAGCGTCTTCTCGTTGGTCCCTCGCCCCCCAATCGTCGATGCAGCGCTTCGAGGTCCCCTCGCCTTGCTGCGCAATCAAAACGAACGTCGCTTCTTCGACCTCTGGCTTTTGCCCTTTGGTCGGGCAGATGAAGACACCGAGATCGCGCAACAGATCAAGAACACCGACGAGCCCAACGACCTCAATTTCAATACCCGTGGACAGGGCCGCTGGAGCGAAGACGGCACCGAGTTCGTGTTCGTCGAGGAGGACGCGCGGGCCTTGGGGACGGCCCGTATGAAGTTGGCCACCTTCACCTCGCGCGCGCCCGCCACCCCCTTGCCCGTGGTTTCTAGCCCCGAGCCGACCTGGGCAGCTCCTTTATCCGAGGCGCTTACGCCCGTTGAAAACACGATGGGCATGCTGCCCGGCCCGGCCTCAGGTGGTGCCGACATCGTTGCCTTTGACCTGGACCTGACCCCCCTCGCCGCCCGAGTCGACATTCAAATCGAGTACGTCGACTACTCTACCGACGGCTGCTCGTTCCTCAATGGCACCGAGACCGCCACGGTCGATGGTCTTGACCTCACCTGGACCGCCGATCTCCAAGTGACCGGCTGCCACGAGGGCTCCCTCGTCGCGGACGTTCAGGTCCGCATCGCCATCCCGGGAAGCGGCATGCCCACGAGCGCCACTGGCACGGTCGTCGCCGAATACGATGGCGTTCGCCGTGAAGGCATCCCAGAGACGTAACGGAAAGGCACGCTGGCAGGGCGGCTGTCACTCTCAGCCAATCACGCGGTGCAGATCACCGACGAACCGTGCCCGAACAGCCCCTGGTTCACCGTCACCCCTGCCTTGGCCCCTTCGACTTGGCGGCCTTCGGCTTGGCCTCGAAGCTGCCAGGTGAGCTCGCAGACTTGGGCGATCGCCTGCGCGGGCACCGCTTCGCCAAAAGAAGCCAGACCTCCGCTTGGATTCACCGGGATGCGTCCGCCGAGGGTGGTCTCGCCGTCCTGCAACAACTTCTCAGCGTCACCGGGGGGGCAAAGACCGATCTGTTCATACCAATCGAGCTCGAGCGCGGTCGAGAGGTCGTAGACCTCGGCAAGGCTCATGTCTTCAGGCCCAAGCCCCGCCTCTTCGTAGGCGGCATGCGCGATCGACTCTTTGAAACCGAGCTCGGGGAGCTGCACGCCTGCTTTGGAGTCGGTGGCAAGGTTGGGCATCTCGATGATCGTATTCGGGTAAACGGGGGTCACGGTCGACACGGCGGCTATCTTGACGGGATCGGTGGTGTGCTTGCGCGCAAAGCTCATGCTCGAAAGCACGAGCGCGGCCGCTCCATCGCTGGTCGCGCAGATGTCCAGCAGATGCAGCGGGTCTGCCACCACGGCCGAGCTCAGCACTTCTTCGAGGGTGACCTCTTTGCGGTATCGCGCATTGGGGTTCTGCAACCCGTGCTTGGCGTTCTTGACTTTGACCGCGGCAAAGTCCCGCTCGGTGGCCCCGTAGACCGCCATGCGCCGCCGGGCGTAAAGGCCGAAATAGGTCGGGTTGGTGATGCCCTGAACGTGGAAGCGAAGCCAATCCGGGTCGTCGGGCCGCCTTCCGCCGGTCGGCGCAAAGAAGCCCTTTGGTGCTGAATCGGCGCCGACGACCAACGCAACCTCGCAAAGCCCTGCCAAAATGTGCGCGCGCGCCACGCTGATCGCCTGCGCACCAGTCGCGCATGCGCCGTAGGAGCTCGAGACCTTCGCGCCCGACCACCCGAGCGCCTGCGCAAAGGTCGCGCCCGCGACGAATCCCGGGTAACCATTGCGAATCGTGTCGCCCCCCGCAACGAATTGGATATCACGCCATCGCAGCCCTGCGTCACGCAAGGCATCTTGCGCAGCCTTCACTCCGTAGCCCACGAAGCTCTGTCCCCACTTGCCCCAGGGGTGCATGCCCACGCCGAGAACCGCGACTTCCTTGCTCACGCTCGGCCTCCGACTTCGCCCGTCGGCTTCCAGCTCCAGGTGAAGTACACGTGCTCGTCGTCTTGGTAGAGCTCGTGAAGCACCAGCTCCATCGTCATGCCAGTCACGAGCGCCTCGACGCCGATGCCGTTGGCCACCTGGCCAAGGATCGTGATCCCCTCGGCCTCGAGCTCCACGGCCGCGATCGCAAAAGGCTCGAAGGGATCTTTCGCCACGAAAGGTGCCGGAGGCTTGTAGTTTGCGCTCGTGTACGACCAGAGCGTGCCGGTCCGGCTCAGCTGCACTTCTTCGAGCTCGGCTCGGTCGCAGTCGGGGTTGCGACAGAAGGTTCTTTCTGCGGGAAAGAAATAGGTCCCGCAGGCACGGCACTTGGTTCCGAGCAATCGCGGTCCGACTGGGTCCATCGTGAAGAGGCCATCGACCGCTGGGGCATGCGCTTTCATCCGGTCCTCGCGTAGGTCGCTTTGGTGCGTTCGAGAAGCTCGATGAGGTCCTCGCGCAAGGCTTCGAGGCTGTCCAACGCTGAGCGCACGGTGGGCCTGCCTAGGCCGTCGATCTCTTCGATCTGTCTTTCGAGTTTTCTCGTGGTCGTCAGCGCTCGCCGAATCTCTTCGATCTGCTCGGCACCCTCGGGTTTCGGGTGAAAAACCGGATTGAAGCGCCGGCGCAGCTCGGTCACCGGGGCACCTTCTTCGAAAACGGCATGTCGAAGCTCGTCTACCACTTCTTCAGCGACCGCGCGTTGCTCGATGGCTGCATCGCGGTCGCCCCGCTCGAGCGCCTTTGCGAAAAAGTCGACCGCATCGTAGGTCGGGATCCGCTCTGTAAGACCATCTCGCTTCAGGATGGCGGGCGCGTGCCGCTTGAGGGCGATGTATGACCCAGTGAGCTTGTCGGCCGTGGCTCGTTTGATGTGCAGCTCGAGACTGCAGTAACTGTAGAAGTCGTCGTAACCCCACTGCACGTACGCCTCGCGGTTTCGAACCTCGACGAGCGCCTCGGCCATCATGACCCACGAACGCTTGAACTCACGGGCACGCCGAACGACTTGAACGCGGAGCTCGTCGGCCCCGCGCGCTTCGAGCGCATCGGCCAACTCCCCGAGCTTTTGGTCGATTGCCATCGGCGGTCTATACCACCGAATGGACGTGTTTTATATACGCTCCCGGGAGATCGCCGAAGTGCCACCAACCGGCCCAGATAGGCAGCAAATGCGTCGCCGCGCCGCGACCTCGATCCTGGCGTCGGAGCTGGTTCGCGACGTGGCCCAACGGCTTGAGGGCCATGGAATCGACATCATGCCGATCAAAGGCGCGCTCCTTCAGCACTGGCTTCACGATGACCCGACCGAACGCGCTATGACCGACGTCGACGTGCTGATTCGCCCTCATCAAGCTCACGAGGCTCGCCGCGTGCTCGAACGAGAGGGATACGAAACGATGGATCACAGCAGCATTGGAGCGTTCGTCATGAGAACCCCGTTTGAGTTGGCGCTCGATCTGCATACCCAGCTTTTCGATCGAGCGCGGTACGATCTTCCTACCGAGGATGTGTTTGCGCGAAGCTCACCCGACCGAGCGTTGTTCGGCGCTCCTGTCCGCCTTCCGTCTCCGCTCGATGTCTACGCGCACCTGATCGGCAAGTTCGGGAGCGACCATCTAAATAAGGGATCCACCGAACGCCTCGATGAGATCGCGCGCATGCAAACGCGGATCGACGCGGCCCCCGAGGTCGTGGCGTGTCATCTGGTCGACTGTGGCATGCGGCGCGTCGCCCGCTACGTGCTCCCGCTGGTGAGCGAGATGTCCGGAGACCCGTTCGCGGCCGAGGTGCTTGCGCACCTGCCCCGCGACCCGATCGGCGAAGCGGTCGTGGCGATCGCCCAGCCTGTTTTGGCCAGTGCCCGACCGTACTCGCGGGTCGGCGCCGTCATGGCGCATCTCTTGAACGAATCGCTCTTGCGCGGTCTGCGCTCAGGCGCCAGAGCACTCGTCGCGAGATCTCGCTGAAGCAGCTCAGGACGAAATGGGCCCGATGGGGCACGCTCCCGGGTTGCCCTTGGAGGTAGAGGCCGTGCATGCGGTTGCCACGGCCTCGAGAGGCTCGCGGTAAACGATGCGCGGTGGCTCGTACGGCCTACGGGCCCCTGATTCGGCTTTCTCGGCTTTGTCTTTGCGCTCCACTTCGCCCCTCGAAGCTACCATACAGGAAGTCGCACCCTCGCGCGAACCGACTCGATTCGTTGCTGAGCCGCCGGATACATGGCCAGCGGATCCCCCGAGTACGTATGCGCCGCCCCCGGGCAAAAATTCGCGACGAAGCCCGCCTCGCCGAAACGTTCGAGCATTCGCTTGGCCGCTTTCGTGGTCTGTCGCACCTCGGCAAGGGCGACCGAGCTAGACCAGATCTCCGTGACCCGGCTTTGGTGCAGGTTCCCCACCGGGACTCGCCACTGCACACAAGGCAGCACATTGCCGTAAGGGTCGACTGTCAGGTTGTTGGAGCCCGCGCCACAGTGCTTGTCGGTCCCGTTCGTGGTTTCGCGCCGGGCCGAGGCCACGATCGAATCGACCGAGTCTCGCTCCTCCGTGTGCCCGGCTTCGCTCTGGTGCTGGCGAGCGAGCGCCCGTTTGTAGCGTGCCAAGCCGGCCGAGCTTGCTGCGATCCGAAGCGGGCTCGTGTCCCCATCGTCTCGTGGCTTCACCTCAGGGTCGATTTGAAGCGGAGCTCCGAGCGCCTCGCACAGCGCCAGCATCGCTTCGACTTCGCTCTCATTCCACGTCGTGAGCACGCTGTTGACCTTTACGCGAAGACCGATGGCTTTCATTGCCCGGATGTTTTCGACGAGGCGCGCGAAACTGCCAGGCACCCGGGTTTGGCGGTCGTGGGTCGCGGGTTGCGCTCCATGAAGGCTCACTTCGACGATGAACGGGTCGATCTCATCGCGAATCCGGCGCGCGACCTTTTCGTTGAGCGCGTGTCCGTTGCTCTTGAGACGCACCACGAACCCGAGCTCGCGCGCGTATCCACCGATTTCGTAGAACTGGGGATGGGCCAGCGGCTCCCCACCGGTCAAGGTCACGTTGAGCGCCGAAAGCGAGGCCAAATCTTCGAGCAGCTCCCGATATTGCGCAAGGCTCAGCCGTTTCCCTTCGAGCGCAAGGTCGTTGTAACAGAAAGCGCAGTCGAGATTGCAAGCGTAGGTCAGCTCCAGCAGCACCGACATCAGGTGGTTTTCATTCCAGCTTCGCTTGATGGTGTCGGAAAAGCTCATGACGCCTCAATCGCCCCGGCCTCGAGCAACGCATTGATGAGCGAGTCGGCGTCAGCCCGCGCCTGCGCCCGGTCTACTGCGTAACGCTCGGTGATCGCGGTTACCACTTGGTCGATGGTTTGGTGGGCCTCGAGCTGCTCGACGATGAATGCCCCCATCGGGTTGATGACCAACACCTCGCCCGCCTTCTGCAAGATGAAGATCCCCTCGCCGTTGAGGATACGAAACCGTGCGTGGGGATCAACGCGATAATGCTGGCTGGGCTCTGCTGTATTCACGATCCAACACCTTCCAAAAGGTGGTATCTTTGGCAAAGGAAAGGATCCGCAAAGGGATTCTTTCGACCAGGTGCACTGCCCGATCGGTCAGCGCGTCGACCAGAACCGGATCGGCGTTCACATAAGGGCACGAGGCGACGATACGCGACACGGCCTCGGTTTGCGAGCAGACCTCGAGGCCCGGCCTGGCGCTTTGCCGCAAACCGAATAACCCAGTCAACGGTAAGGGTGCAGCTGAAGTGGGGGCTCGTCCGAAGTCTCCGGCGAATGGCATGGCCTGAACGGCGAATCCCATGTTCGAGGCGACGATGGCATTGAGCTCGTCGCTTAGAATCTGGAGACGGAGCCTTTCGGCAAGGCCGCATAGGGTACTTTTGCCGGCCCCCGATCGGCCGCAGAACAGGAAACCGCGCTCTCCGTCGGTGAAACCCGCGCTATGCATGACCAGGGCGCCTGCAGCGAAGAGTCGATAGCTCACGAGCACGCGGAAAAGATTCTCGAAGCCATCGACGAACCATTCGTCGCGATTGCAGGTGTGCATCTGCGTTCGAAGCGAGGCCCGGTCGATCGTGGCCGAGAACCCAATCCCCTCCACGACGATGGCGGAGGGGCCGTAATTCATCGCGATCCGATATTCGACGGGACCGGCAAGCTTCGGCATGAACTCGTCGGGGCCGATGTTTTGCACCACTTCGACCTCAATGTCCGGGTCGCGCGTTTCAATTGAGGCAAGCGCTCCAAAACGGGTCCGAACCTGTCTCTCCTGCTCAGTCGACAAGCCGGTGAGCCGATAGCGGCTTTGAGCAAACTCAAAGGTGACTGCGCTCATCTTCGACCTCCGAAAACCCGCTCCACGGTGGCCTTCACGTAGCGCGCGAGCGCTTTCCGGCGATCGACGAGCGTCTCCCTGCATTCGACTCTGCCGAGGATGGCGGCCGCCGCGCTTGCCACGTCCGCGTGCGAAGCGCTGTCCGCCTGTGTGAGCGCGACCAGCCCGTGTACGCTCGGTGCGTAGCCAAGGAAACGATGTGCGTCCCAGTAGTCGTTTCGGCGCACAACGACGACATCTCCGGGGAGGTAGCTTGGGCGTCTCCTCACACGCACGGTCGCGCCATTCAATAGTGACGGCATGCACGCGCCTCGAATCACGAGCTCGAGGACCTCGCCACGGTGCAATTTCAAAGCCCCCAAGCTCGACGGTCCCCCTTGCATCTTGGCTGCCAAGAATACCAGACCGAGCGTGCCTACACCCGTGATCCAAGGTGAGCACACTCAGCTTAACTACTTGTAACTTCTGTGCATTTGTGACGCAAAATACTTCTTGACAACCGTGGTTCCGAACCTTTACCGTACAACTGTCGGTGGCTGATCAGCGACCCGCCGACGCAGGGCAAATCGAGATCACACTCCTTGGGGGTACAACACAACGGGCACTCGGGCGGGGTTCACACCTCGCCCGAGATTTTTTAAGCTGTTGTCGTTGCTAAAGGCTGCGCTTCTTGCCGCGAAGACCGCGTCGGCTGCCCTTGGGGCGCTTGGGCTTATCGTAGCTGCCGCGGTCATCGTAGCGGTCCCGGTTGTAGCTCCCGCGATCGTCGTGTCCGCCGTGAGCGTCGGGACTACCCGGGTCTCTCGGCGGCCCGAAGTCGCGTCGCGGACGCGGTTGGCGTGGACGGTCCTCGGCGATATCCAAGCGCAGCGCACGGCCGGCGACCTCTCGTCCGTGGATTTGCTCGACGGCCTGGGCGGCGTGCTCTTCGGCTGCGAATCGAACGAACGCGAACCCTCGGGGCCTACCGGTTTCGCGATCTTTAGGGATGTGAACATCTACGACTTCGCCTATTTCTCCAAAGAGCTCGCGTAGCTCTTGGTCGGTCGTTCCAAAGTCGAGGTTGCCTACGAATATCTTGCTTGAGATGACTTGCTCCGTTCTTCTTTTAGCCCCTTGGTGTCGGGGCCGTTCATGCGTCTAAGTGTGTAAGGGTAGCCTAGTTTCGACAAATAGTCAGGGACACCCCCGATCAGTAGTGCCACGGAAACTTTCGGTAGTCCTGTGGTCGTTTCTCGAGGAACGCATCCCGCCCTTCTCGAGCTTCCTCGGTGCCATAGGCCAAACGCGTGGCTTCGCCGGCGAAAATCTGCTGTCCGACGAGCCCATCGTCGACCATGTTGAAGCCGAATTTCAGCATTCGCATAGCCGTAGGGCTCTTGGAGTTGATGGCCGCTCCCCACGATAAGGCAAAGTCTTCGAGCTCGGCATGCGGCACGACGGCGTTCACCATCCCCATGTCGGCCGCCTGTTGAGCATCGTAGTCGAGCCCCACGAAGAACACCTCGCGCGCTTTCTTCTGACCGATCTGACGGGCGAGCAACGCAGAGCCGTAGCCGCTATCGAAGCTGGCAACGTCCGGATCGGTCTGTTTGAACAACGCATGCTCCTTGCTGGCGATCGTCATATCGCACACCACGTGAAGGCTATGGCCACCGCCCACGGCCCACCCCGGCACCACGGCGATGACGATCTTCGGCATGAATCGAATCAAGCGTTGAACCTCCAAGATGTGCAGGCGGCCGAGCCGCGCAGAGTCGATCTCGCCGGCCGCATCAGTTTCGTACTTGTAGCCGTCCTTGCCCCGGATGCGTTGATCGCCGCCCGAACAAAATGCCCAGCCACCGTCTTTGGGCGAAGGCCCATTGCCCGTCAGCAGGACACAACCGACATCCGATGTCTGCCGAGCGTGCTCCAAAACCCGATAAAGCTCATCGACCGTTCCCGGTCGAAAGGCATTCCGAACTTCGGGCCGATCAAAGGCGACTCGGACGGTGTCTTGGTCGTTTGCGCGATGGTACGTGATGTCCTGCAGGTCAAAGCCCGGAACCTCTGTCCATTTCGATGGGTCGAATAGCTCGGAAACCATCGCGGTCTACTCGGTGAACTCGATCAGCACGGCAAGGATGATCCGGCCGAGAAGGGTCGCGACCTGCTCACGGCTGAATTCGCCGTCGATCCAGCGCTGCACGATTTCGCCCGCTCCACTGAGGAACATGTCGGACAGCGCGCGTGCTTCGGAATCGTCGACGCCGGTAAGCTCCCGGAGCGGGACAAGCCACGGAGCTACGAGTTGATTTCTGAAGTCCCTGCTGATTGCGGCGATTTCGGCATCGGGAGCGACGGTGCGCATCAGCTGCCATCCGCCGGAGCCCTTGGCCTCGATCGTGTCGCACGCAGCGTCGATGAACACGCGTGCGATCGAACCGATTTCGCCGCTCCGGTCGATCGAGATATCCGGCGTCCTTCGGGCGAACTCCTCCCGAAAGTCTTCGAGCACACCCTTGATGAGCTCGTGTCGGTTGGGGAAGAACTTGTAGACCACGGGCCGCGTGATCCCCGCCGCCGCCGCGACATAGGGAATGCGAACCATGTCGACCCCGTCCGCCGCGATGATCTCCGACGTCACGCGAAGCAGTTGTTCCCGGCGGTCCTCCGGACTCAATCGGGTGCGCGCATCGGTGGCGGGCTTGATCGTAGAGGAAGACATAGAAGGAAAGGGTGGCTTCGCGACAAACGAGCCACCCCCCTCGACTCAGCGGTCCAGGTGACTCAGTCCTGGGCCAGGTTCATGACTTGCTGAAGGCTCATTGCCAGCGTCATGTCCCCGTCGATCTTGATCTTGCCGGACATGAACGCCTGCATGGGGTTGACGGTGCCGTTGAGCATGCCGAGCCAGTCTTCGGACGAAACCGTGACGGTTGCGCCCGGGCTGTCGTGCTTGCCCTGGATGACAAAGCCCTCGGTCTTGCCCTTGGTGAGATCGAGCGCCCAGTCGCCGCCGCCGTCGCCTGTGATGTTGAACTGGTAGACGGCGTTGGGGCTCGTGGCAGCGTCGGGGTTGGCGGATGCTCGATTTTCGAACTTCTCGAAGAACTCGGATACGGATTCCATGAATCTTGCCTCTCTTGTTGTCTCGACCGTGAGGTCCTCGGCGGTTTTTACCGGCTCAGCCGCACAATTCGCCGAAGGGGAGTTGTAACCGAAATCACGGCGGCTTGCACCCCCTTGAAAGGCCGAAAAACGAAGTGAATTCAGTCCTCGACGATCGCCAAGGCCTGCACTGGACAGATGTCGACCGCGTCTTGGGCGGCCTCGCGGAGCTCCTCGGGCGGATTCGGGTCGATCACGATGAGCGAGCCGTCCTCCGCGAACTTGAACAACTCGGGGGCGGCTCCGACGCACTGGCCGTGATTCACGCAGAGCTCCTTGTCGTGAACAATTCGCATAGCTTGTGGAATGTAGGCGAATCCACGACCCGCGCCACCGTTTTTCGCGCGTTTGAAACCACCCGGAAACCTTGGCCACATCCAGCGGAAACAGGGCCGGCCTAAGCTCGCCTCCATTCGAGGAGGAACCGGGGATGGAAGAAGCGATCGCAGCAACCATCAATCAAGCGGACACCGCATGGCTCATGGTGTCGTGCGCGCTCGTCTTGCTGATGACGCCAGGCCTGGCGTTGTTCTACGGCGGCATGGTCAGCGAGAAGAACGTGCTGTCGACGACGATGCACAGCTTCATTGCGCTTGGGATCATCACGCTGCAGTGGGTCGTCATCGGCTACTCGCTCGCGTTTGCTCCCGATGCTTATGGAGGCCTCGTCGGTGGTTTCGACTTCGCCCTTCTGAAGGGGGTGGGGTTAGAGCCTCAGGAGGGATCCACGATCCCGCACATCCTGTTCATGGCGTTTCAGATGATGTTCGCGATCATCACGCCGGCGCTGATCTCGGGCGCGATTGCAGAGCGCATGAAGTTCTCGGCGTATCTTCTGTTCATCGTTCTGTGGGCGACCCTCGTCTACGATCCGATCTGCCACTGGGTTTGGGGACCGGACGGTTGGCTTGGAGCACGTGGCGCACTCGACTTTGCCGGGGGCACGGTCGTTCATCTGTCTTCGGGAGTAGCCGCGCTCGTATGCGCCTTGGTCATCGGGCGCCGCAATCGCCCCGGCCCTCCACACAACCTCACGCTTACCCTGATCGGCGCGGGGCTTCTCTGGTTCGGCTGGTTTGGATTCAACGCGGGCAGTGCCTTGGCCTCCAATGACAACGCCGCCCTCGCACTGGTCAACACGCATTTGGCCGCGGGTGCGGCAGCCTTCGCCTGGGCGATCGCCGAATGGTGGAAACAGAGCAAACCGACGGCCCTTGGCGTCGCCTCCGGCCTCGTCGCGGGGCTGGTCTGCATCACGCCCGCCGCAGGCTTCGTGGGCCCCGGCTGGGCGGTGGTGATGGGCCTCGCTGCTGGCTTCATTTGTTACGGCGCCGTGCTCGCCAAGAACAAGTTTGGCTATGACGATGCGCTCGATGCCTTTGGGATTCACGGCGTCGGAGGCGCGCTCGGCGCGATTCTCACGGGAGCCCTGGCGGCAGAAGCCTGGGGCGGAGCGAACGGACTGATTTACGGCAACAGCCAGCTCTTCCTGGAGAACCTGCTGGGGGTCGCGGCGGCTGCGCTGTACTCCTTCGGCGTGACGTTCATCATCCTCAAAGTGATCGACGTGACGATCGGGCTGCGCGTCACCGACGACGAGGAGAGCGAAGGCCTCGACACCAACCTGCACGGTGAAGAGGGCTACCACATGGGAGGCTCCGGGGCGCTCATGGAGTAGGATGGGTCTGCGTCGTTGGGTCTCCAACCTGTTTGGAAAGAAGCCCGGGCCGCCGCCGTTGCCTGAGGCGGAGGAGCGGGACTACACCCTCGCGGAGCTCACCGGGTACGACGGCTCGGATCCCCAAAAGCCGCTCCTCATCGCGATTCGCGGACAGGTCTACGACGTAACTCGGGGGCGGAGCTTCTACGGTCCGGGTGGGCCCTACGGTATGTTTGCCGGCAAGGACTGCACGCGTGCACTCGCAAAGATGGCCTTCGACGAGGAGCTCTTTACCGAGAACGTCGAAGGCCTCGATCAAGACGAGCTCGACAAGCTCGACGAGTGGATCGAGATGTTCGAGGGCAAGTACCGCCGAATCGGTCGTTTGTTGTCCAGCTGTTGACCGCGGTGCGCCGACAGCACAGATCTACGAGGTGGACAACGAAAAGATCATCAATGAGGTGATGGGGGGCGGGCTGCGCGCCCTCAACAAGTTGGCCGGCTCACCCCTCGTCGAGCGCTTTGGTCTGCGTGACCGGGCCCGACAACTCGTCTACGAAGGCGCCAAGCGTGCTGCCGAGACTGCAAAACGATTCGCTCCGAAAGACCCCCGAGGCGCCGGCGCCAAACGCTCGCAGAAGTTCGACCTGCGCCTGACCGAAGAACAGCAACTCATGCGAGACACGCTGCGTCGCTTTGCCGACGACGTGATGCAGCCAGCGGCCCGAGAAGCCGACGACCGCTTAGGACCCCCCGACGGCCTCCTCGAAGCCTTCTCCGATCTTGGAGCGATCTCTATGGCGGTCCCCGAAGTGCTGGGGGGTGCGGCCGAGCACGCGTCCGCGGTGTCGCAAATGCTGATCGCCGAAGACTTGGCGCGAGGCGACATGGGGCTGGCCTACGCGGCGCTCTCGCCGCTTTCATTCGTCAACGCGCTGGTGCACTGGGGAGATGAACGACAGCAGGCAACCCTGCTGCGATCTTTCGTCGATGAAGGTCCAATTAGCGCATCTGTGGCGGTCATGGAGCCGCATCCATTCTTCGATCCGGCTGCGCTGCGCACGACCGCCAAGCAGAAGGGCTCGGAGCTCTTGGTGAGCGGCGAGAAGTCGATGGTGGCGCTCGCACATCGTGCGAAATGGTTCCTGGTCGCAGCAGAGCTACCCAAGCTCGGTCCGCGATTCATCTTGATCGAGCGTGAGACCGAAGGTGTCGAGGTTTCGGATGAGACAGCCATGGGCCTCGGGTCCGCTGGGCTCGGTAGGCTTCGACTGAACAAGGTTCGGGTTCGAAACGACGCGCTCCTCGGTGGCGAAGCGGCCCTGCAACCCGATGCTCTCGCGACCTACGACGACGCGATCAACCGTGGTCGCATCGCGTGGGGGGCCATGGCGCTCGGGACCTCGCAAGCCCTCCTCGACTATGTGATTCCGTACTGCAACGAGCGGGTGGCTTTTGGAGAGCCGATTTCTCATCGGCAAGCGGTCGCGTTCATGATCGCCAACATCGGAATCGAGCTCGAGTCGATGCGCATGCTGGTTTATCGGGCAGCAGGTCGAGTCGACGCCGGGCTTCCCTGCGCTCGCGAAGCGTATCTGGCGCGCACGTTGTGCTCCGAAAAGGCGATGGAGATCGGGACCAACGGTGTCCAGCTTCTCGGCGGTGCGGGTTTCATCAAGGACCACCCGGTCGAGCTTTGGTACCGTCAGCTGCGCTCGATCGGCGTGATGGACGGGAATCTCTTGGTGTAGGTCGGTATGATCTATTTGGAGTTGCCCAAGAATCTTCGCATGCTTGCCAGCCAAGCCCACCAGATTGGCAAGAATGTCTTTCGTCCGATCTCGCAAAAATACGACGAAGCCGAGCACGAATACCCGAAAGAGCTCGACATGCTCGCGGCTTTGTTGGATGGCCTCGACGCAGGTGGTGGCCGCCCCGATGGCGGCGGCGTCTCTGCGCTCAAGCAGGAACGTAGTGGCGATGAGGTCAACAACGGGGCGAACATGGCGACCTGCGTCGGGCTGACCGAGCTCTGTTGGGGCGACGTCGGGCTCGCGCTCTCGATCCCTCGCCAGGGTCTTGGAAACGCGGCAATCGCGGCAGTGGCCAACGCCGAGCAGAAGAAACGGTTCGAACGGCTCTGGGCAGCGATGGCAATCACCGAACCCGGCGCCGGCTCGGACTCGGCGAACATTCGCACCACTGCTCGTCTCGACGGTGATGAGTGGGTGCTCAACGGCGAAAAGATCTACGTCACTGCGGGCAGTCGAGCCGATGCGGTGGTCGTCTGGGCAACGCTCGATCGCAATCTCGGGCGCGCGGCGATCAAGTCGTTCGTCGTGCCTCACGGCACGCCCGGCATGGAAGTGGTGCGGCTCGATCGGAAGCTCGGGATTCGCGCATCGGACACCGCCAGCATCACGCTCACCGACTGCCGCATCCCCAAGGAGAACCTCCTCGGTACCGACGAGATCGATACCAAAGAAGGGTTTGGTGGGGTGATGCAAACCTTCGACAACACACGCCCAACCGTGGCGGCAATGGCGGTCGGAGTCGCCCGCGCCGCGCTGGATCACACCCGCGAGCTTCTCTCGAAGGAAGGTGTCGAGATTCGCTATCGTGGCTCGATCCACAGCAAGAGCGCGGTCGAGGCGGAGCTCATTCGCATGGAGGCCGAGTGGGAGGCCGGGCGCCTGTTGATGTTGAAGGCGTCCTGGATGGCGGACAACGGCATTCCCAACTCGATGGAAGCATCCATGTCGAAGGCCAAGGCGGCCCGGGTTGCCAACGACATCACTTTGCGCTGCGTCGAGCTCTGTGGCGGCGAGGGTTACTCCCAGCGCGAGCTCCTCGAGAAGTGGGCGAGAGATTCGAAGATCCTCGATATCTTCGAGGGCACGCAGCAGATTCAGTTGCTGATCATCGCAAGGCGGCTGCTTGGCAAACGGTCCGCCGAGCTCCGCTGACGGAGGGCTGACATGGAGATCAACGGAGTTGCACACATCTTCTTGACTGTCGCCGACTTCGATCGCGCCCGCGCGTTCTACGGCCAGCTACTGCCCTTTCTTGGAATGAAGCCGGTGATGGACATCGCCGGAACCTATTACTGCGTCGGCGGTCGGACGGCGGTCGGAATTCGCGAGGCCCCAGAAGACAAGCGTGCGGAGGGCTTCGACCAAGGACGCTCGGGCCTTCACCATCTGTGCTTTCGGGCGCGCACGCGAGAGAGCGTTGACGAAGTTTTCGAGTTTTTGAAGCAGATCGGGGCTGAGATCGTGCACGGTCCCGAAGAGGCGATGTGGGCTCCAGGCTACTATTCCGTCCTCTTCGAGGACCCGGATGGGATCCGGCTCGAGGTGAACTTCGTTCCCGGCAAGGGGCTCTTGGCGGACTAAAGAGCCGTGGCGCTATCACCGGCGCCTGAATCGCGCACCGAGATGCGGTCCAATCCCTAAATGCTCGAGCGCTTCGTTCTGGTCCTCTGCGTCGGTCTGATGTGCGATGTCGCTCGCGCCCAAGAGACGATCCACTTCGAAGGCGACGTGCCCGAAGGGCCCAACACCTTTTTCTTCTTGGAGTTCGAGGTTCCCGAAGGGATCGTCGAGATCGAAGTTGCGCACACCCACGTTCCCACCGTGACAAACAACGTTCTCGACTGGGGACTCGACGATCCGAACGGCTCTCGTGGCTGGGGAGGGAGCAACGAAGAGAACGCGATCGTCGGTCTCAACGCCGCTTCCCGAGGCTACGTCCCTGGACCCATGCTCGCGGGGACCTGGCGTGTCACCGTCGGCAAAGCGCGGATCGTACCCGGCGAGCCCGCAGGCTACTCGGTGGACGTCACCCTTCGAACGATCGCCACGCAGGAGCCGCAGCCGCGCTCACCCTACCAAGATCCGGGAGCGCTAAATGATCAAGCGCGTTGGTACGCGGGAGACTTTCACGTTCACACCAGGGAGAGCGGCGATGCCCGCCAAACGCTCACCATCGACGAGGCGCTTGGCTTTGCAGAGGGGCAAGGTCTCGACTTTGTGATGCTCTCCGAGCACAACACCAATAGCGGTTTCACGTTGTACGCAGACGCGCAGGCCCGGCATCCCAATGTGTTGATCTTCCCCGGACAGGAGTTTACCACCTACCGTGGGCATGCAAACGCGCTCGGAGCGCTCCAAAACGTGCGCTACACGATCGACACCGATGGTTACACGATCGCAGACGCGATCGACGCGTTTCACGCCCAGGGGGCGATCTTTTCGATCAACCATCCAAGCCATCCGTTGCCAGACTGCCGCGGGTGCGCCTGGACACTCGAAGTCGATCCGAGCAGCATCGATGGAGTCGAGGTGCTAACCGCGGTCTTGCGCGGCGTGGACTTCTGGGAAGAGTTGTGCGCCAACGGGTCGCACGCTACCGCCATCGCAGGCAGCGACGATCACAAAGCCGGCCAAGATCAAGGTACGTTCGACACCCCAATCGGCACGCCGACGACGGTGGTGTTTGCAGACGAGCTCAGCGTCGAGGCGATCCTGGAAGGCGTCCGGAGCGGTCGCACGGTGGTCAAGATCTTCGGCCCCGACGGCCCCATGATCGAAACGGAGTTGAGCGGGCAGCGGGTCGGCAACACCGTTTTCGCGGACACCGCAACCCTGAGCGCAGTCGTGACCGGTGCCGACGGGATGTCGCTCAAGATCATCAAGAATGGCGAGGTCATCGAGTCGGTCCGGGTTTCCGGCGATCCCTTTGAGCACCAGAGCAACGTCGAAGCAGCGGCCGACGGAGAGGACCGGTATCGGCACGAGGTCACAATCGGCACAGAACGACACAGTCTGAGCAGTTACGTTTGGCTCCGCAAAGCGGATGATGCCCCTGACGGGGGTGTTCCCGACGCCGGTGCAAACGGCGGGCCTAGCCCGGGCGGCAGCTCGAGCGGATGCGATTGCCGCGCGCCGGGCACATTGTCGACCGATGGCGCTTTGGTCTTCTCGGTTTTGTTCCTGTGTGGTTGGTGGCTACTTCGTCGCCGTGCCGCCGGTCGCTCCTAGTGAAGACGGTGCGGGCGCTCGTTTGACGGCGAGCAAGAGCGCGCCTGAAAAAGTGATTGCTCCCGCGATCCAAAAGGCGGCGAGGTAGCCGGTGGACGCTGCCACCATGCCGAGGGTGTAAGCAAAGAATGCATGACCTCCATTGAAGGCACCGTGCACGATCGACACGACCATTCCGCGAGAACTTGGGCTAGCCTGTGCGATTCCGAGCGCCGTGAGCGCGGGGTAGGCGACACCATGCGCCAAACCCATCGCCGTGCCTACGAGGAAAAGGTGGGTTGGACCCACCAGTCCCAGCAACGGTGGAACGGCGGCATACACCGCAACCGACACGATCGAAGCTCGTAGCACTCCGAATCGATCGATGAACCGGCCGCCGCCGAGTCGCACCGTCAGGGCGAGGATTGCAAAGCCGATGAAGAACGAACGGATCTCGGTGACACCCTGATCCAAGGCATAAGGCTGGTGAAGGGTAAAGAGGGCGGTGAAGGAAGCGGTGATCGCGAGCGTAGCACCGTACACGCGCAGCATCGGCATACCCAGGACCGGCCGGCGTTCTTCCAGGTCGTGAGGGACGTGCGTGCGCGGCTCTTTCAGGAACGCGCCGAGGACGGCGGCGCAAGCTCCTGCGGTGGCGCTCGCGATGAATACATAGTCCCAGCCGACCGTGCTCTCGAGGACTTCCCCAAGGGCGGGTGACACGGCGTTCATCGCAAGGTTTGCAGCTCCAAAAACACCGATCGCTTCGGCCATCCGGCCCTGGGGCGCGATGTCGGCTGTCATCGTGCCCGCGGAGTTGAAGGTCATGATCATCCCCGCTCCCCACGCCATCTGCGCGAGGTAAAGGAGCGGGCCGACCTCGTCGACGAACACGAACGCAATGCCCGTAAGCATGAGCATGATGTTGCCCGCGACCAACCAAGGAAGCCGTCCATACCGGTCGACCAGCCACCCCACCAATGGCGTCACGAGCACGGCCGTCATGCCTTGAACGCCCACGACTTTGCCGATCCCCGCTGCGTCGAGGGACAGCTCGGTGGCCAGGAACTTCGGCAGGATCAGGTAGAACGACCACGACATCCCGAAGCAACCCATCATCGCGAGCAGCAACGCAAACTCCTTCGTCAAGAGCTTGTCGTTCGCGGCGGGTTGCGCCTCGTTGGGTGAACCGGTCATCGCAGATCGTGGCCCAGTCCCTTGGTGCGATCGCCGGCCCGCGTCAATCTTCGGCGACGCTAAACCCCCAATTTATCAACAGATCGCGCACGATCGAATTCGATCTCAGTAAAGACTTCTACCTACGAATGCGGGGTTGGAAAGTCGGTGACACCTTGGTAATCTTAACCCACTTTCCGGTCTGGCTTGCTTGCGGTTTCCGAGTTGAGGGGCTCAGATGCGTGTTGCTGATGTGATGAGTAGCAGGCCAGTGACGATCAAGCCGGACGCACCGGTGTCCGAAGCCCGGCGAGTTGCATCGGAGTCCGGCGTTCATCATCTGGTCATTACCGAAGGCCGATTGCCCGTGGGCGTTGTCTGCGTTCGGTGCGACTTGGCCGATGCGATCCCCATGCGCCCCGTGAGCTTCTACATGACCCATCCAGTCACAATCGGCGCGTACGAAACGGCCCAGCAAGCGAGCGTGCGGATGTGTGAGCTCGGCGTGGGCGCGTTGATCGTGCGCGGAGGCGATGCGGGATGGGGCATCGCCACCCGGGGTGACCTCCTTCGAGCAGGCTTTCGCGCGGGCGAAGAAGAAGGGCTGTTCTTCTGCGCAGCCTGCGGTACGCACATGCACGTGCACCCCGTTCCTGGTTGTGAGTGGGTTGCTTTCTGCGTGGACTGCTGGGATCGCGCCGGCCCACCGGAGCTAGGCGACGATCTCGGTGTTTCCGACTAGTGAGGGTCCTCGTCACCGGGCCGACCGGTACCGTCGGTCGTGAAGTCTGTCGCGCGCTCCTTGCACGTGGTGTAGAGGTTCGTGCTGCTGCACGCACGACGAGCGACGTTCGATCGGTGCTTCCCGAGGTGACCGACGTCGTTTCTTTCGACTTCACCGCGCCTCCTTCCACCTCCGTATTCGATCACGTCGATGCGTTCTTTTTCATGACGCCGCTGATCGAGGATCAAGTCGCCATCTCCCAGCGACTGCTGGATGTGGCTGAGAGCGCAGGGGTAGCACACGTCGTGCGGCTCTCTTCTCGTTCCGCTGCCTGGGATCACAAATCAGAGCTTCGCACTTGGCACCGTACAATCGATGAGAGCGTACAACGCTCGGGCATGTCGTCCGTGATTCTGCGTCCATGTTCGTTCTTTCAAAACTTCATCAAGCACCAGGCCAAGACGATACGCGAGATGTCGTCGATCATCCTTCCACAAGGCGACGGGCTGATTCCGTACATCGATGCGATGGACATCGGTCAGGCAGCAGCGGAGTGCTTGCTGGATCCGAAGAGGCACGATGGTCAGATCTACGTGCTCACCGGCGGGCGAGCCTACGGCGTGAAGGGGGTCGCTGCCGAGATCGGTCGCGTGATCGGAAAGCCCGTAATGTTCATCGACGTCGATGAGAGCCAAGTGCGCGATGCGATGCTGAAGGCAGCAAACCCACCTTGGTTGGTCGAGGCTGCCCTTGCCGTGTTCGGGAGCGCGAAAGCGGGGTCCGAGGCAGCCGTCGATCCGTCGATCACCCAGTTGCTGGGGCGTCCGGCAACGAGCCTCTCGGAGTTCGCCGGGCGCAACCGCCATGCCTGGCTGTAGTCGACGGCACTGACGCTCATCCCCAGACTGTGGTAGCAAGGCCGCCGTGGCTCTTGGGAACGGCCGTTCGAGGTTCGTAATATCCAGTTGGGTCTTTGCCCGTGCCCTCGGGGCAGTTCTCCTCATCGCTTTCGTTTCCCTCGGAGTGCAGGCGAACGGGCTCTTTGGTGAACATGGGGTGACGCCGATTTCGAGCTTCGTCGCCTCCGCCCATCGCGCCAACCATCGCTTTTTCGATCATCCAAGCCTCCTGTGGTTCGGCGCAAGCGACACAATGATTACGGCCGTGTGGGTGCTCGGCGTGATCGCGTCGGTCGCGCTCCTGATCGGGTGGGTGCCCAAGCTCGCGGCGCTGGTTTGCTGGCTGACCTACCTGTCGTTCGTCACGGTCGGTTGGCCGTTCATGTCCTTTCAGTGGGACACGCTTCTTCTCGAGACCTGCTTCACGGCAGTGTTCTTCGTTTCATGGGGTCCTTGGGACAGGCTTCACACCCACGGCGAGCCCAACAAGGTGGCGAGGTGGGCGCTTTGGTTTCTGTTGTCCCGGCTCATGTTTCGTTCGGCTTGGGTGAAGCTGGCGAGCCAGGACCCGACCTGGGCTGATCTGAGCGCGCTGACCTATCACTACTGGACCCAACCTCTGCCCACCGTGCTCGCTTGGTACGCAGATCAGCTGCCACGGTGGCTTCACGAGCTTTCTTGTCTCTTGATGTTCATCATCGAGTTCGGCGCGGCGTTGCTCCTCTGGGTTCCGCGCGCTTGGGCGCGGCGCGCGGGCGCGACCCTGATCATCGTCCTGATGGCACTGATCGCGCTCACGGGGAATTACGGGTTCTTCAACCTCCTCACCGTGCTGCTCTGCGTGACGCTTCTCGACGATCAGCTCCTCGAACGTTTTGTTTCCAAGCGCCTTCTCGAGTGTCTCGTCGCGCGTGAGGAGCCGACCTGGCGGACGAAGGCTTCCGTTGCGCCCGCCCTCGTGATCGCCCTCAGCGCGATCATCTTTTACACAGGGACCTTCGGAGAGCGACGAATGCCTGGTTGGCTTCGCCCGGTCTATCCGTTTAGCACCTTAAACAACTACGGTTTGTTCTCGGTCATGACGACCAGCCGGCCCGAGATCATCATCGAGGGGAGCCGCGACGGCGAGGATTGGGAGCCCTACCGCTTCCGCTACAAGCCAGGGCCGCTCGACGAAGCCCCCAGTTGGGTCGCTCCCCATCAGCCACGTCTCGACTGGCAGATGTGGTTCGCGGCTCTCGGCGACTTTCGTCGAAACCTCTGGCTTGCGAGCTTCATGCGGGGCCTGCTCGAAAACGAGCCGCCGATCGTCGAGCTACTCGAGGGAAATCCTTTTGAAGACTCGCCCCCGACACAGATCCGGGCCCTGATCTACGAGTACGAGTTCACCTCCCCCGACGAGCGTCGCGAAAGCGGGCACTGGTGGAGGCGCGGCGAGTCGATGCTTTACGCACCCGTGCTCTCTATGCAGCCCGTCAGTACTGAACGGTAAACCCAAGCGTCAGAAAGTACGTGAAGACGCCGAGGTCTCCCGGGCAGCCGGTGCGAATGACCTGCTCTTCGCTGCAGAGGACCTGCGTGTCATCGGCGGTGCCAGGAACCGGGGCTTCAGTCCCGATGTACTCATCGCCGATCCGACCGCCGCTGAACGAGAACGCGCCCGCGAAGTCCAGCATGTACTTGTCTTTTTGTGCTCCGGTTTGATCATCCCAGTAAAACCCGAGGCCCGC
>JBFICQ010000015.1:0-26040 GCA_041581895.1 Polyangiales bacterium
CCCGGAAGAGGCCCGTGCCGTGCATGGGATTACCAACGAAGAGCTGCAAGGGGCCCCCGATTTTGCCGCTGTCCTGCCGCAGATCTTGGAGCTCATGCAAGGGAAGCTCCCGGTCGCGTACAATGCCGATTTCGATCGCCAGTTTCTAAAGGCTGAGCTCGAACGCGCAGCATTAGAAGGGATGACCGCCGGAGACATGCCGCCGGCTGCGCGCGACGACATCGTCTGGGTCGACCCCTTGGTATGGGCGCGGGAGATCCTCAAAGAGCTTTCGAGCCGCAAGCTCGTAGACGTGACGACGCACCTAGGAATTCCGCTCGAGAGAGCCCACCGCGCCGCGGGCGATGCGGAAGCTACCGGCAGGGTCTTGCTCGCGCTCGCCTCGCAAATGCCGCGTATCTACGGGGAGCTGATTCGTCTCCAGAAGCGCTACGCGGCCTTTCAAGATGCCGAGCTTGCTGCCTGGAAACGTTTTCGGTGAGCTTTCGCGTCACGAGAGCGCGGCTTATCGGGATCCCTTTTTCGTTGATGGCCGTTGGGAGCTGGTTGCCGGTTCTCGCCATGTGGTGGCAAGGCGTCGAGTGGGCTGGAGCCTCGGGCCGCGCAGTAGCAGTATGGTACGCGTTTCCGGCGCTGATCGCCGTGTTGTTCATGCAAGGGCCGGTGCTCAAGCAGCCGATTCTCGAGCCGCTCGGGATTCGTTTCGGCGTGAGCTGGTGGTGGCTGGTGGCCTGGTTGCTGCCAGTGGCAGTCCTTGTTGTTGGAGTGCTCCTTACGTGGCTGGCTGGCTACGAACCGGTACTGACGACAGAGCAGCTGATCGAAAACAAGCGCTCGATGGTTCCCCCCGAACACATGAACGAGTTCGAAGAGTACCTCGCGGAGAACCGCCCGCCGCATCCCTTGATGTTGATCGTCTTAGGGATGCCAGCCGGCCTGACGTTCAACCTGCTGCTCGCTTTCTGCGACGAAGTCGCATTTCGAGGCTACTTCTTCCGGGAGATCCCCGGTGACTTTTGGAGTCGTTCGACCGCAATCGGCGTCTTGTGGTGGGTGTGGCTCGCGCCGTCCGTCGCCGTCGGAAACCTCTACGGCGTGCCCGGAATGACCAGCGTCTTGCTCGCGCTTCCCTGGTGCGTCGTCGCGTCCTGGGTGCTGGTCTACCTGCGCGTGCGAAGCGAGTCTGTAATCGCGACCGCCCTTGCCCGAGGAACGATTCTCGCCCTCACCGCGGCAGCCCTCGATCTCACATTCGATTCACCCTGGTGGCTCGGACCTTTTTATGGGTTGTCGGGGGTTGCCGGTCTTTTCGCGGTTTGGGTCGTCTTCTGGATCCATGACCGCACTCGTGACAAAGGCCGGCTGACGACGCGTTGAGGAGTACCGCGTGGCGAACCACGAGAGATTAGGCCTATACGAACGCTACGGCGGTTGCGCACTCGTCACGGGAGCGGCGCGTGGTATCGGGAGAGCCTTTGCCGAAGAGCTCGCGAGGGACGGTTTCGACCTTCTCTTGGTCGACCGCGAAGCGAATCAAACGCAAGCACTCGCACGAGAGCTTCACACAGCCCACGCGATCGACGCCCAGGCGATCTCGTGTGACCTCTCGGACGACGGCCTCGCAGAAGTAGCGCGCGAATGGGCAACGAGCCACGACATCGGCCTGCTCGTCAACAATGCAGGCATTTCAACGATGGATCGGTTCTTCGACATTTCCCTCGAAGACCACCTTCTAGCCCTCGATCTCAACTGCCGCGCGACACTCATCTTGACCCATGCGATTGGACGAACGATGGCCGATCGAGGTCGCGGCGCGCTCATCGTCGTGTCGTCGGCATCTGCGATGAGCGGGGTGCCATATTTCAGTCATTACTCGGCGACCAAAGGCTACGGGCTCAACCTCGCTGCAAGCCTGTGGAGCGAGCTTCGCGGAAGCGGCGTCGACGTCCTGGCCGTCTGTCCCGGGCTCACTAATACTGTCCCCGTCAAAGAGCTCGAGCTCGATCGGGCGGTACCTTTCTTCATTGCGATGAACGACCCGGAGGTGGTAGCGCGCGGCACACTCCGTGCGCTCGGTAGACGGCCCGTCGTCATCCCCACGTTCGCAGATCGCCTCTCGTCAGGCCTGATGTCGCGCCTGCTCCCACGCAGCTGGACCCTTTCACTCATGCGAGGCTCGTTGGAACGTATGCAGGCGCCCAAGAAGAGCCGCTAGCGCACGAACGGCGAAACTAGAAGCTGTCCTTTGCTTCTCGGATCGCGGCGAAAGATGCCACCGGGTCGCGGCCGCCCGCGATGTTCGGTTCGTCGAATCTGAGAAACGGGTTTGTGCCGAGCTCGCGATCCATTCGCCCGGGAACCGTGTACTTGCCTTCGGCCCTTGCTGCGGTCGCCTCTCGTAGGGCGCGGTCGATCTCGGGGTTGTCGGGTTCGATCGTCTTGGCGAACCGGAGATTGTTCACGGTGTACTCATGGCCACACCAAATTTGGGTCGCCGAGGGCAGACCGCGCAGCTTTGAAAGGGACCTGGACATCATTTCCATGGTGCCTTCGAACACGCGACCGCAGCCAGCAATGAACAACGTATCGCCGCTGAAGAGGTTTCCTTCGGTCACGTAGGCGATGGCCCCGAGCGTGTGCCCCGGAATCTCGAGGATGTCGACGTTGACTCCGCCGAACTCGAAAGCGTCGCCATCGGAAAGCGCAACCGTTTGACGGGGAATGCGACCGTGCTCCTGGTCGTATTTCGACCCGCGCACCGCATCGACGCGACACTCGTCGACCAGCTTCTCGATACCGCCGACGTGATCCCAGTGGTGATGCGTCAGCCAGATCTCGACGAGGTCGACACCCGCCTTCTCGATGGCGACGAGAACCGGCTCGGCCTCGGATGGATCCACGACCGCAGCGTAACCGTCCCGAACGACGAGATAGGCGTAGTTGTCACGCAAACATGGTACGGGAATGACCTTCATGGCGGTAGGGGAGCACCCAATCCCCCAACAACGCAAGCACAAACCAGGTGGGCCCCGTCGTGTCGATCGTCGCTCTTCCCCTGTGGCGACCGCCCGGTTAGCCAGTCAAACTAGGTTTGGTATGCGAACTAGCTTGCTTTCTTGGCTCTCAACCGCGTGGCTCGGCGCAACGATTTTCGTCGGCGGCTGTTTGTCGGCCGATCAAATCGAGCTCGTGATCGTCAGCACCGAGCCGATCTCGGGCGCTCCCCCGCCGCAGGCGCTACGCGTGCAGATCTTCGAGCGGGCAACCGGTGAACGAATCGTCGAGCAGACGGTGGATGCCGCCGAAGGTCCTTTGGCGGGCCTCGGCGCGCTCCGCCACGGTGCGGAGTACATACTCGCACTCGAAGCGCTGTTTGGTGCTGGGACATGCGCCGATGATCGGGCCGTCGGCCTATCGACTCCATTCGTCCACCAGCACGGAGGCTACGCGATCCCGATTCAGGTCGGTTGCGCCGATGAGTTTGGTCGCACGCTGTCTCAGCCCAGTGTCGGGCGGTTGGCCGCAGGGCTCGAGACAGCCGCCGACGGGACGGTGCTGCTTGCGGGAGGTGTTCCGAGGGTCGAGCTGCGGGAGTCCAACTCGGTCGTGGTCGACGTCGTAGATGTCGTCGAGCGCTACGATCCGTTGACGGGTGACTTCACCACGTCGGGCACCATGCTCACGGGTCGGGCGTTTCCAGCGCTCCAAGCGCTACCGCAGGGGGGTGTTGCGGTTTTTGGGGGCGTGCTCGAAGGCATCCCTGCATGCGAGGGTACGATCGAGCTCATCGTCGGCGCTGCTTCGACTGCAAAGGGCTCGCTCAGCCAACGCCGCTGCTTTGCGGAAGTGGCCTTGCTTCCGGCCGTTGGGCGTATCGTCGTCGGTGCGGGCGCCGAAACGCCAGGGATGCGGACCACCGATTTCGAAGCCTATGACGTCGAAGCGGAGGTCCAGACCGAAAGCGAAATCGAGGGCCGAGTCTATCGCCAGGCTCCTCGGTTCGTCGCGCTCGGCAACGGCGAAACGATGCTTGCCATCGGGGGCGTTGCTCCAGTGGCGGGAGGCCCGATCGTCGAGGCCGTCCACTATGGAGACGGATGCTCCGGAGGAGCCCCCTGTACGTTCGCCATCCCGGCTCCCGGGCTCGACCAACGGGGGCTCACGTCGACAGCGGCCGTGTACGCGGAATGTCCGACGGGAGGGGGAACCGTCTACATCACCGGAGGCCTGACCGGCGGCGGCGACAGCGGCCGCGCTCTCGACCAGATCCTCTGCATACGCGAGGAGGAGAACCTGGCAGACCTGCGAATCGTCCAAACGGGAACCCTGCCCGAGCCGCGCGCACGCCACGAAATGGTCGTCGTCCGAGGGACTTCACCTCGGCTACTGGTCGTCGGCGGCGGCCAAACGATGAGCTTCACCGAAAGCCTTCTGGAAGACGCTCTCCTGGTGCCGATCGACCCTTGCGCGTGCATCCAGCCCTCGCCGCAGGTGCTCGAACGCGTCCCACTTCCATTCACGGGGTCTGCGGTGCTTCATCAAGTGGCACCACTGGCGGACGGGAGCGTGCTCTTGGTAGGCGGCGCCCGAATCTTCAACGACCAACAGGGACCGAGATACGAGGCCCTCGGCGAGGCAGCGCTCTTCGTTCCGGAGATTCCATGACGCGGTTTGCGGTCGCGCTCGGAGCCTTCCTTGCCGTGGCCTCCGGCTGCGCGAGCTCCCAAGTGCACCGAAACAGCGAGCCTTACGCGCTCCTTTTACCGAGTCACGAGCCCGGCCCAGACCGATTGCCCGCCAACACCCACCGGATGGAGACCGAACCACCCATGAAGAAGACGTCGCTCGAAGCCATCGAGGATCGGCTCGGCCGGGCCCGGCGTCTCTACCGGGACCTCGCTTTCCGAGCGTCTTTGAACGAACTCGCGCGAGCTCGGGAAGAGCTCGAGGCGCATCTAGGCTCGAAAGAGGTCTACGAGTTGCTCGATCGTCTGTTCTTGCTCCGTGCTCTCGACCAGCTCGCCCTCGGCGATCCCGGCCAGGCGCGTGAGGCCTTGAGACAAGCCGCGATCCTTCGGCCCGAAAGAACGTCGCTCGACCCGGCCGAGTTTTCACCGGAGGTGCGTGCCGAATACGAGGCCGTGCGCGAGGCCCTCGAAACCGAAGCGCCCTTCGCACTCGCCACCGAAAGCGAGCCGCCGGGAGCCAAGCTCACCCTCGATGGGCGCGAAGCCGGCACGACGCCCATCGGAGTTCGGCTGCATCGCGGGCGTCACTACTTCGTGTTCCGGGCGCCCGACCGCATTGCGCAGTCGCGGGTCGTCGACGTGGACGGGGAGTCGCCGGCACAGTTGCGCGTCGAGCTCGAGCTTCTGAGCCCCGCACAGATCGCAGGGCAGCTCGCCGAGCTCGATGGGGCGGCGTTTGCGGCGCTCGATAACGGCTCGCGCATTCGGCTGGTGCCTGTCGCACGGGGCGCGACTCCCGTTCACATCGGAGCCGATGGTGCGGGCTGGAGAGCCGCATTGCTCAACCCTGCCAATGGAGAGATCCGCCTGAGTGCGACAACAGGGACTTCGAACCTCAATCTGGCCATGCCTGAGCTGGTCGACGTGCTGAGAGACGCACCGCAGCCCAAGCCACTGGTCCGCGAGTGGTGGTTTTGGACGGCGATCGGAGCCGCAGTGGTCGCCGCCTCCCTCGGCTTGTATTTTGGGCTACGCGATCAGCCCGAGCCGCAACTGATCATCGCCGGGCCAAACCCCTGATGACGAGGGTCGTCTGATACCCTTGGAGAACCGTGGACCGCGGCAAGACCATCTCCCGCTACCGAATCTTGGATCGCATCGCCGAAGGTGGAATGGGTGAGGTCTATAAGGCGAAAATGGAGACGCTCGGCGGTGCCGAAAAGATGGTCGCTCTCAAGGTCGTCCGAAAAGACCTCGCCGAGAACGATGAGTTCGCTTCGCTATTCATCCACGAAGCGCGCCTCGCGATGGGGCTCTCGCACGCCAACATCGTGCAGTCTTTCGACGCGGGACGCATCGACAACCAGTTGTTCCTTGCCATGGAGTACGTCTCCGGATTCCACCTTGGCGATCTGCTTCAGGCAAGCGAGCGTCATCTCGGGCAACCGATCCCGCATCGCCATCTGATCTACATTGCGGTGGAGGTTCTGAAAGGTCTCGACTACGCGCACCGCCGAGTCGACACCGACGATCGCTCACTCGGCATCGTGCATCGCGACGTGTCGCCCGGTAACATTTTGATCTCGCGCGAAGGCGAGGTGAAGGTTGCCGACTTCGGAATCGCCAAGAGCGCGCTTCGGTCGAGGAGAACGACCGCCGGACGGGTGAAAGGAAAGCTTCCGTATATCGCCCCTGAACAGTTGCGCGAATCCGGGGTGGACCGTCGGACGGACCTCTACAGCTTGGGCGCGGTCATGTACGAGGCGCTCACCGGTCAATGGTTGGTCGACCCAAACGATACCGAGAAAGCGATTCAAGACGTCCTTCAAGGGCGCTTCGCCAGGCCACGAGAGCTCATCCGCGAAGTCCCATGGGCCCTCGAAGCGATCGTGCTGAGAGCGCTAAGCACCGAGCCAGGAGGCCGTTACCCAACCGCCCCCGCAATGCGCCAAGAGCTCGAGCGGTATGCGCTGACCGAAGGGTACTTGCTGTCATCCGCCGACCTCGCCGATTTCCTCGCCGAGGTCTCATCGGGCCCCCACGAAGGCCGAGCAATGGCACTGCCGCCAGCGATCGAGACACCGCACCGAGACTTGCAAGCCGGAAACGACGCGCGTCCCTTCAACGACTTGCTCGGCGCTCAGCTCCGAAAAGTCGACACCGCAGACACGTACAGCGTGTTCACGACCGACGAGGTCTCCGGGGTTTTCGAGCCAGCTCAACCCGGATCGACCGGTGATCTGCCGGTCCGAAAGGACCGGCGCTTGGGGTGGGCTCTCGCGTTGGTCGCTTTCGTGGCCGCCGTAGCGGTGTTCGCGCTTCGAGGCACCGAAGAGCCGACGAGCGAAGCGAGCGCGCCTACTGAAATAAGAGAGCCGGAGGCGCGGCCCGATGCCCCCGAGATCGAGGCATCCCGGACTGCGAGCGTTCCGGTCGACGAAATCGTCGAACCGATCGAGCCAGCGCCGATCGAGCCTGTCCCGATCGAGCCCGTCCCGATCGAGCGGGTCGTTGCTGAGCCAGTCGCCAAAGAGGCTCGCAGGAAGGCCAAGAGGCGCGCGGAGGCCAGGGTGACGCCGGTCGCGACGGAGTCCGCGTTCGTCTCGGTCAACTCCGATCCCTGGTCGTACGTCGTGATCGACGGCAAGCAAATCAGAGCCACCCCGCTCCGGAGCTATCGAATAACCCCCGGACGCCATCAGATCGTTCTTCGAAATCCCGACGCCGGGCTCGAACGACGGTTTGAGATCGAGGTTGAACCCGGCGAGAGCAAACGCCTCAGCATCGACCTTCGAGGAAACCCATGACTACGCCTGCGACGCGAACGCTCATGGTTGGCGACAAGCCTCGACGCAAGATGCGTCGGTACTGTCTTCAATCGGCCGGTGGCCGACCGCACGAGTTTCAATCGAAGCTGGTTCGCGTGGGCTCTCGGCCGGGCAACGACTTGATGTTGGAGGACAACGCCGTGAGTCGAATCCACTTCGAGATCAAGGCCGACGACGTTGGATTTCGAGTTCGCGACCTCGATAGCCGCAACGGGACTTGGGTCGATGGCTATCGCGTAATCGAGATGTACCTGCGGTCCGGTTGCACGATTCGGGCGGGCGACAGCGAGCTCCGGTTCTCGTTGCTGGAGGACGAGGTGGACATCCCAGCTACGGCTTCTGACGGTTACGGGCCGCTCGTCGGCTCGAGCCTTCCCATGCGGGAGCTTTACGCGATCGTGGATCGCGCTGCGCCCACCGATGTGACCGTTCTGGTTCAAGGAGAGACCGGTACAGGAAAAGAGCTCGTTGCGCGCGCACTTCACGAGCACAGTCCCCGCGCGCAGGGCCCCTTCGTCGTGCTCGATTGCGGTGCGGTCCCCGCCAACCTTCTCGAAAGCGAGGTCTTCGGACACGAGAAGGGTGCGTTCACGGGCGCCAACGCACGACACGTGGGTCTGCTCGAAGAAGCCAATCGTGGCACGCTTTTCATCGACGAGGTTGGCGAGCTTCCCATCGAGCTTCAACCCAAGCTGTTGCGTGCGCTCGAACAGCGCGAGATTCGTCGCCTCGGTGGTCGAGACACGATCTCGCTCGACATTCGAATCGTTGCAGCGACGAACCGCGACCTCGCTGTCGAAGTGAACCGAGGCGCGTTTCGCGAGGATCTCTTCTATCGGCTTGCCGTCGTCTATCTGACCTTGCCCCCCTTGCGCGAGCGAAGAGAGGACATCCGAGGGCTTGCTGAGTACTTCGTGCGGAAGGCACTCAAGGGGGACTCTCAACGAGCCGCGGAGGTGTTGGCGGGCATCGATGAAGAGAATTGGAAACGACTCGAAACGCACCCGTGGCCCGGCAATGTTCGGCAGCTTCGAAACGTGATCGAGCGGACGCTCGCCTTGAGCGACCGGTCATCGGTCGCGTTCGACCTGCCCGGCTCGGAGGTGTCTGGCTCAGCCCTTTCTTCGACCGGCCCCGAGGTGGACCTCGACCGCCCCTTCAGCGAACAGAAAGCCGAGGCGATCGCAGGATTCGAGCGGGCATACTTGGAGGGGCAGCTCGCGCGGCACGGGGGCAATTTTTCGCGGGCGGCAGCGGCCTCGGGCATCGATCGCATGTACTTCAAACGGCTCCTCAAGAAGTACCGCTGACCACGAAGGTGAGACCGGGCGTACTCAGCAGCCGCTTACCGACGAGACCACCCGTACTCAGCACCGCAGCGGCAGAGTCGAAACGCGCGCGTTTCGCGGCTCCGTGAACCTGGCACAGCTCGTGCTTCGCCTTGAGGGCAGGAGGTTCCTACATGACCAAGCACATCAAGACTTTCTTAGCCGCAAGCCTACTGCTCTCGTTGGGTTGCGGAGATACCGCCACGACCAGCGAAGGCGCCGAAATCGCCGAAGCTCTCGAGCTGGAAAACGGCGGCCTGACGATGGAGGATGAGGCCCCCGCCTTTGGCGAGCCCGAGACCTTCAGGGACATCGCCGAGTACGAGGCCGTCGAAGACGAAGTCGACCAGGACCCCGAGGTTGCAAGCATGCGCGAGCGACCCGACGCGGTGCAGGTCAATCTCATCGTCGAGTGGGGACAGATTCCAGGCAATCCCGAAAACGAAACGCCTCGAAACTGGAGCGGCGTCTTTCACGTGAATCGCGGCGCCATGATCGTGCGACGCGTCATCAAGTTCGAAGAGCGCACCGATCGCCTTCTTCCGCGTCCCGACCGGCAGCACGTCCCTTTCACGTCGATCACCCTACCGCATTACGACGGGATGATTTTGACCATCATCGACCCGGAGCCCGAGAGCGACGAGCCACTGATCTTCTCCTATGTGAGCCCGCTCCCGCGTGATATCGATCCGTCGAGCGACCAAGCTGCTGTGGACCAGAACCACACCGCGCCGATCCACCCCGAGACCATCGTCCGGGTGCCCGTGCGCGACCTCGTCGATGGCCGCGTCGAGCTCTTGATCGACGATGCCGGAAACCGGATGGTGGCCGCGGCGATGGCCCGACCGCTCGACGTCTGCGAACGAGGCTTTCTCGCGGGTCACTGGCACAAGGTCGAGGACGGCCGTGGACGCTTCATCGGCCGTGTCATGCACGAGGACGGTGAGCCCGCCGGTCACATCCGAGGCATCTACGGACGACGCGAGAACGGAGAGCAGGTGTTCTTCGGCAAGTTCATAAACCTCCAAGGCCAGTTCAAAGGAATCTTCGGTGGTCACTATGGCGAAGGGCACTTCCGAGGCCGTTGGCTCCATCGTTCAGGCGAGCACGGCGTGCTCGGCGGCGTTTATAGAGAAGGCATTCCCGGTCCAGAAACTGGAGGCCATTTCGTAGGTCGCTGGGCGGAGACGAGCTGCAACCTCGATCTCTGACGCGCCAGACCGATACCGAAACGAGCCGGAGGAGCCTTCGCAATCGCGGAGGCTTCTTCGGCTTTGTGCGTCGTCGGGCTCGCTCTCTCGCCTCAAGGCGGGCCGTCTACCGGCACTTCATCGATGACGACCGGATTGCGCGGAGGTACATCGGGAGTCCCGGTCGGTGGAGGCGGCTCGACCGGTGCCAAGGGCTCTGAGGAGCTGCCGTCATCGCCCGAGCCCTCGTCCTCGGAAAAGCCCGGCACCGTCCAGTCGATGCCATCCTCCTCGATGGCCTCGGAAGGCTCGGCTTTCGGCGCTGGCACCTTTGCTGGCGTTGGCTCGGCGGCCTTCGTCCTCGTGGCGCTGCGGCGACCACGCGGACGACGCAGAGCAGCGCCTTGCGTGGATGCCTCCACCTGTGGCTCGACCTCCTCGGTAGCTGGCTCGGGCGCCAACTCGGGCTCCGGCGTGTCGTCGGCCTCGGGTGTTTCCTCGATCGTCGTCTCCAAGACCATCACGGGCTGATCGGTCGCCACATCGGCAATCGGCTCGCTTGGACCGGGCGATTCGGTCGCAACTTCTTCGCTCGCCGCAACGGGTCGATCGCCCGCGGTCGCTCGTGGCACCCGCTCCAGCCACCACGTCCCGACGATGATGCCGACGAACACGGCCGTGACAACACCGAGAGAAGCCCACAACCATCCTGATCGGCGTCTGGGTCGTCTGGCCACTGGGGCCATCTCGACCGAAGTCGTGCCGAACGGTTTCGGTGCCGAGGCAAGGAGCGCTTCCTCTGCCGGATCGCGGTCAACCGCCAGCGGTAAGGTGGCCTCCGTGCCAGGCAAGCTGCTGGCGCCGAGGAGATCGGCCAGAAAGGAGCCGGGAGCCGCGAGTTCGTCTCCCCAGACCGTACCGAGCAACAACGCGCGTGCGTCGGTCAAAAGGCCAGCGTCGACCGCCGCCTCTGCCAACGCATCGACGAACTCGGCAACGGTTTGAAATCGCGCGGCAGGGTCTTTGGCCAACGCCTGCATGACGACGCGAGCGATGCCTCGTGGAACGCCCTCTCCACATCCCTTGGTGTGCAGCGGCGGGGGCTCCTCGTGCACGTGCTGCATCAACATCGCACCCGCCGTCTTGCCTTCAAAAGGAAGCTCGCCCGTGAGCAATTGGTAGGTCAAGACTCCGACGGAATAGATGTCGCTTCGCCGATCGGTCGGATCGCCTGTCGCGGCCTCCGGCGAAATGTACGCAGCCGTGCCAAACACCCGGTCGCGCTGAGACTCTCTGTTGATGGTCTCCGTATCGAGCGTCCTGGAAATGCCGAAGTCGACCAGCTTCACGAAATCCTCGTCACTGCCCCGCCGAACGAGGTAGATGTTCTCCGGCTTGATGTCTCGATGCACGATTCCCTTCGCATGAACCGCACCGAGCCCTGCGCAAAGCTTCATGATCATCACCAGAGCTCGCTCTAGCGACGGAATTCCTTTTTCATCGAGCTCGTTCGCGAGCGAACGCCCTTCGAGAAGCTCCATCACGATATAGATCCGACCGTCGCTCAGTCGTCCCGACAAGAAGACCTGGACGAGATTGGGGTGATCGAGCGAGATCGCGAGCTGGGCCTCACGCTCGAACCGAAGAACGGCAGTCTCGTCCCGGACGAGCTCCAGTCGGAGCACCTTGACCGCGACGTCCCGCCCGACGGTCGTCTGCCGCGCGCGATATACGGTTCCCATCCCGCCGGTCCCAATCAGGGCGTCGATCCGAAACTGCTCGAGAAGCACCGTGCCGATCAGCAAATCGGGCACCTCTTCGTCGGTGATGAGGCGGCTCCCGTCGTGGGGGCAGTAGTCGGCCTGATTTCCGAACTTGGAACCGCACCGAAGGCAGATCTTCCGCATGTCGGTCAATGTCCTCGAACGCACAAACGCGTTAGCACTTGGTGGCATTGCGCACAATTCAGAGCTGGGACGTGCGGTTTGGCCCGGCGATTCACATTTGCTTATCCTTTTAGAAGCAGTTGGGGAATCGCGGATGAAGTGGTGCACGGGAATGGGACTCGCGTTCGTCGCGGTCATGGGGCTATGGTCCGGTGGGGCCAAAGCGCAGGATGGGCCCGAACCCGTGCAGCCGGCACAACGGATGGTCACCGACGAGGAGCTCGCCGTCGCGGTTCCGGGTCTTCGAGCGCTTGACGGGGACGACGACATCGCCCACGAGCTCACGGGATGGCTTCGCGCCGCCACTTCCGCGGTTGAAGGATGGCGCCTTCACACCTCCACCATCTCGCTTGAGCAGCTCATGCTCGTACACGACTGCGAAAGCTCGAGCGAGGATTGCCTTTCGCGCATCGCGGCGACTCTGGAAGCGAATCGGCTCATCTCGGGCTCACTTCGCCGCGTCGAGACGGAGGAAGCCGAGAGCCAGCACGACTTCCAGGCCACGTTGTTCCTCTTCAACGCCGAGGCCGGACGCATCGAAAAGGCGTCGAGCTTCCAGATCCAACTTGAAAAGGCCACTCCGGACGAACTCGCAGTTCTAGCGCAGCAAGAGGTCACAACCTTTGCGGGGGCGCCATTCGACGAGCCAGGGCAGGAGCAAGCCATCGAGCTCCAGCTCTCACGCGACGGCGTGCGATCCGCTCGACAGAGGAGTCCTGGAGCCGACGGTGGAGAGGTCTTCCCCGCCTGGCCGGCGGCGGCCAGCTACACCGGAGCCGCCCTGTTCCTGGGGCTTACCGCATGGAGCTGGGCCGCGATCAAGAACGTCGAGCAGGATCCCTCCTTCAAGAGGGCTCGCGAGCTCGCAGGCCCCGAAGAAAATGACGTGTGCACTAGCGAGACGAACTTTGGGGTGGAGGGACTCGACGGCTTGTGCTCGAAGGCCAATACTCATGAAACGTTACAATGGGTGTTTCTAGGAATGGGTCTCGCCTCGGCAGGTGTTGGAACCTGGCTGTTGGTCAAGTCGATCAAGAGCAGGAGAGCGGCGGAACGCCCTCGAATGGAGCTCACTCCCGTAGCTGGCAAGAAGCTTGGGGGGGTCTCGGCGCGTTTCGAGTTCTAACAAAATGCGGATAGTCGGTGGTCGCCTTTCGGGCCGCCAATTCGGTGCCCCGAGCGGAAGAGGAACGCGACCAACTTCGGACCGCGTCCGCGAGGCCCTCGCATCGGCGCTCGAATCACGAGACGCCTTTGACGGGGCGCATGTGCTGGACCTGTTCGCTGGCACGGGCGCCTTGAGCTTCGAGGCGCTTTCTCGCGGTGCCGCTGAGGCTCTCTTGGTGGACGACGACGTTCGAGCGATCCAGCAAATCAAGGAGAGCGCGCGGGCACTCGGGATCGACGACCGCGCGCGGACACTCAGGATCGACCTTGGGGGCGACCCGCGTAGCGTCATTCGCAAGGTGGCGGCTCCTTCGGAGGGCTTTGATCTCGTCTTTGCGGATGCACCGTATGCCGAAATCGAGTCGGTCGCCCCGCTTCTCAAAGCGCTGCTAGGAGCGGGCAAGCTTGCCCCAGGCGCCCAAATCGTCATCGAGCATCCGATTTCCCATCGGTGGGTCTGGCCGAAGGGGCTCGCCTCGGATGCGGACTACCGCTATGGTCAGACTCGAATTAGTCTCGGTCTCTGCGAGGCGAAAGGCACATAGTGAGAAGCATCGCGGTCTATCCCGGGTCGTTCGACCCCATCACCAAGGGTCACACCGCCATTCTGAAAAGCGGGCTGGTGGCATTCGAGAAGATCATCGTCGCCGTCTTGAGCAACGAGGCGAAAAAGCCTCTGTTTAGCGTGGCCGAGCGGATGGATCTCATCCGCGAGTCAGTCGTCGACATGGGCGCCGACCCGGACCGCATCCAGGTCGACAGCTTCGACGGATTGCTAGTCGAATACGCCAAAAGCCGACAGGCTCGGGTGATCCTCCGAGGCCTCCGCGCCGTGGCCGACTTCGAGTACGAGCTTCAGATGGCAAACATGAACCGCCACCTCAACCCCGAGATCGAAACAGTCTTCATAATGGCGAACGACGCCTACTTCTACGTTGCCTCGAACCTCGTCAAAGAGGTGGCCAGGCTCGGAGGAAACGTTTCGGACCTGGTGCCCGCGCCCGTGGCGCCGAGGCTCCTCGCCAAGTTCGACAAATAAGTCGGTTGCCGAACGAGCTCTTCAGCCATGAGCCGTCGTAGCTCGGGTAGCGCCGAGAGCGAGACCTTGCCCAGTTGGAGCTCCCCGAGGCTCGTCTGTCGGCGTGCCACCGCGTACCGAACCCGGAGCCAACTTCCCAAGTAGACGGCGTCGCGTGCCACTCCCCCGCCGCGGAACGAGCGCTCGCACAGGGTCACGGCCTCCAACGACGAAAAGCCTTGCTCGAGCACGAGAGCCCTGGCTGCATCCCCGAAGGAAACCCCCGCGTGCATCGCGTGGGTCGCTAGTAGGCGCCCCGCCAACGTCCTTCGCCGCGAAGCGTCGAGCAGCCCCGCAAGCTCCTCGAGGTAGATCGATACGCCCTCCTGATCGCCGTAGGAGCGCGCGGTTCCGATGGCGAGAAGCCCGAGCAACTGAGTACGCCCGTTGAACGCCGAAACCAGGTGACCGAACACTTCGTGAACGGCAAGCCGCTTAGCCTCACGAATACCAAAGAGCCGGTCTGCGATGAATACGGTCCGCTCTCCGACGGCTGCGTTGGCGATGAGGCTCGGATCGACACGGACGGCGATGTGAAGGCCGACCTGCTTGGCGTGCGAGAGCATCAGGTCGCGCAGACTTGCGCCATCGGTAGAAGACGCTGGAATCGTTTTAGGCTCCAGGTCGACCTCGGTCTGCGACAAGATCTCGTGTGCGGCATCAAGCACTGTCATCGGGTCGTCCTCGAATACCCGCTCGTTCCCCGTTCCGAAGAGCCGCGCCGCCATGGGTCGAACCCGCTTGCTCTGCCCGAGAGACTCCAAAAGCAACAGCTCGGTCTCCAGCTCCTCGAGGCGGGGTAGATAGAGCGCGGACACGGCAGAGCGTTCGGCCAGATGCCGGGTCTGATCGAGCATACGCCACACCTTCGTTTCAATGGGCACAGGTCGCCAGACCCAAAGTGGCTTGGCATGCTCACCCCGAGAGACCGAAGCTGCAAGTCGATCACGTTCCGCTGGATCGCTGTGCGTGGTCGCACCGATCAGCAGGCGGGCCTTGGAGTGGAGGCGCCTCACGGCGACGTCGAGCTCGGCCTGCAGACGCAGCTCCGTCCGGTCATAGAAGCTGCGTTGCGCGCTCAGCCAACTCACTCCGTTCACCCTTCAGCAGTGTAACGTGCGCCCCGATATCTTCATCCTGAAAACGCTGCGCCACCACGGTAAGACCGTTGCTAGCCGAGTCGACATAGGGGTTGTCGATTTGATAGGGGTCGCCGGTCAGAACGATTTTCGTGTCTGCGCCACATCGGGTGATGACCGTTTTCACCTGGTGTGGGGTGAGGTTTTGGGCCTCATCGACGACCAAAAACTGATTCGGCAACGAACGACCGCGAATGTAGGTGAGGGGCTCAACCTGGATGACCCCCGAGGCTACCAATTCTTCGTAGCTGCGGTGGTCGGACACCCGTCCGCGGCCACTACTGAAGATGTATTCGAGGTTGTCGAAGATCGGCTGCATCCAGGGGTTGAGCTTTTCTTCGACGGTGCCCGGTAGGTATCCGACGTCGCGACCCATCGGAAAGATCGGCCTGGATACCAGCATGCGGCCGTAAGTTTCGTCTTGAACGACCGACTGAAGACCCGCCGCAATCGCGAGCAAGGTCTTTCCGGTGCCCGCCTTCCCGACAAGAGTCAGCAGATGCACATCTGATGCGAGAAGCATGTCGAGAGCGAAGTACTGTTCCAAGTTGCGGGGCCTCACCCGCCATACGCCCTCGCGACCGACACGCAGCGGCACCACCATCCCGCTTTTGGGGTCGTACCGACCGAGCGCAGTGTGCCGTGGGCGCTCGTGCTCACGCAGTACCACTCCCGCGTTCGGGTAGAGCGTGGCATTGAGCGTGCCCGCGTCGACCAGTTCGCGTTTCGCCAATCGGTCGACGACGTTGCCGTCGACATCGATCGAGCAGACGCCGGAGTAGAGCTCGTCGATCGAGACCCTTCCGCCTTCGTACGTCTGGGCCCGCAATCCGAGCGCGTCGGCGCGGATTCGGAGGTTGGTATCCATCGTGACGAAGACCAGGGGCTTTTCGGGCTCGTCGTCACGAAGCTTCAGTGCCATTTGGAGGATGGCGCGGTCCATCTCCCCCGGACCGTGGCCGCGTCGAGGCATCGAGTCGGCTGGAACCGCTACTCTCAGGTCGCCGCCATTGCCTCTAAGCGGAACACCTTGATCGAGTGTGCGGCCGTTTTGGTTGCGGAGCTCGTCGAGGATGCGCGCCACATGCCGAGCGTTCTGTCCGAGCTCGCTTAGTTCTTTTTTGAACTGATCAACCTCTTCGATGACGAAGATTGGGAGGACGACCGTATTATCCTCGAATTTGTAGACAGCTAACGGGTCGTGAAGAACCACGTTGGTGTCCAAGACGTAGGTCTTCTTCACTTCGAGGCGACGGTAGCATGCTTTGGCGTGTCGCGTACTGAGAAACGAAAACCAGTTATAGTCCGCGCGACGATCAATGGAGGAGCTGAGCTACCAAGGTCTCGCGATCCTCGCGGCTGCAGGAGTGCTCGCGACGGCAATCAACGTGGTCGCTGGGGGCGGTGGCATGATCGTGTTGCCTGCGCTGATGGCGCTCGGACTTCCAGCCGACGTCGCGAATGGAACCTATCGCTTGGGCGTCGTCACGCAAAGCGTCGTAGGATCAACGGCGCTACACCGACATGGCAAGCTCGAAACCCTGCGGCTGATCCCGATCATGATGCCTACTGTCGTAGGTGCGGTGGTGGGTGCGGTGGTCGCTACCCAAATCCCACGCGAGCTCCTGAAACCCATCATGTTGGTCACGATGATCGTGATGGCTGCTCTGATCGCGTTGCGGAGGCGAACTCTCATCGCCCCCGAAGGGCCCCCGCTGTCGCCGCCGGAGGCACCTCGCGCCTATTTAGGCCTCTTCTTCGCGGGGTTCTATGGGGGCTTCATTCAAGCTGGCGTTGGCTTTGTGCTGCTCGGCGTGCTGGCCGGGACCTTGCGCCATGACTTCGTCAGTGCCAACGCGATCAAGCTCGTCGTTACGCTGGCCTTTGGCACGGCCGCGTTCGGCATTTTCGTGTGGGCGGGCCAGGTGTCTTGGACCCCCGCTGTCGTCCTCGCGGTCGCGTCGATCCTGGGTGCAAGGCTCGGTGTAAGAATGATGCTGAAGGTGCCTGTCCCTGCACTTCGTTGGGTCGTCTTCCTATGTGTGGTCGGCACCTGCATCGCGGCTTGGCTTCGCTGAGAAGGGCTCTACACTTAATGGGTTGAGGGTGTGACCTTCACCACACTGAACAGAAAGCTTACAAGGATCAGCGTTGATGATACTCTTATAGACAAGGAGGGTCGCTCATGGGGGAAATGGTCAAGCAGATTGCTGCCCTGCAAGACTACGAACGATACCAAGATCTCCACTGGGAGGGCTCGTTCGAAGAATACCTTCAAATCGTGAGAGAGCGCCCGCAGGTGACGCGCAACGCGTTCCAACGGCTCTACGACATGGTCACCTCTTACGGTGAAGAAGAATACATAGACAACAAGAAGAAGCTGATTCGCTACCCGTTCTTCAAAGATCCGATCGAGAACGGCAAAGACGCGATTTACGGGTTGGACATTCCGTTGATGCGGCTGGTGCACGTGCTTCATGCCGCCGCCCAAGGGTACGGGCCCGAAAAGCGAATCATCCTCCTGCACGGCCCCGTCGGCTCCTCGAAGAGCACCATCGCACGACTCCTGAAGAAGGGACTGGAACGCTACTCGAAGACACCCGAGGGGGCGCTGTACACGTACGAATGGACCAATCTTCACGCCACGGGTTTGGCAGGCGGCGACGATACGTTTCCCTGTCCGATGCATGACGAACCGCTTCGGTTGATTCCTCCCGAGTGGCGCGACCACGCAATTCAAGAGCTTCGACTCGGCGATGATCGCAGGCGTGTGAACGTGCGCGGCGAGCTCAACCCCGCATGCCGCTTCATCTTCCGCAACCTGCTCGAGCGCTACGACGGCGACTGGTCGAAAGTGATGAGCAACCACATCAATGTGAAGCGTCTCATCTTGAGCGAGCAAGACCGCATTGGCATCGGCACCTTCCAACCCAAAGACGAAAAGAACCAAGATTCGACCGAGCTCACCGGCGACATCAACTACCGCAAAATCGCCGAGTACGGTTCTGACTCCGACCCGCGGGCATTCAACTTCGATGGTGAGTTCAATATCGCCAACCGGGGGATTGTGGAGTTCGTCGAGGTATTAAAGCTGGACGTGGCGTTCTTGTACGACCTCCTCGGGGCCACACAAGAGCACAAGATCAAGCCCAAGAAGTTTGCTCAGACCGACATCGACGAGGTGATCATCGGCCATACCAACGAAGCCGAGTACAAGAAGCTGATAAACAACGAGTTCATGGAGGCACTGCGCGACCGCACCATCAAAATCGACATTCCGTACATCACCAAGATGAATGAAGAGATCAAGATCTATCAAAAAGACTTCAGCGCGGAGCGGCTACGAGGGAAGCACGTCGCTCCACACACGCTCGAGGTGGCTGCGATGTGGGCGGTGTTGACGAGGCTCGAAGAGCCAAAGAAGCATCAGCTCGCTCTGCTGCAAAAGCTGAAGCTCTACGACGGCAAGATCCTCCCTGGGTACACGCAGGACAACGTGAAGGAGCTCCGCAAGGAAGCGAACCGCGAGGGCCTCGATGGGATGTCACCCCGATACGTGCAGGACAAAATCAGCAACTCGCTCGTACGTGAGGGCAACGAGGGTTACATCAACCCGTTCATGGTGCTCAACGAGCTCGAGAAGGGGTTGGCCGCATCCCTCACCGTTGGCGAAGAGCAGCGCAAGCGATACGGAGAGCTGATCAGCGTGGTGAAGGCCGAGTACGACGAGATGGTCAAGAACGAAGTGCAACGGGCGATCAGCGCTGACGAAGATGCAATTGGTCGGCTCTGCGCGAACTACATCGACAACATTCGCGCCTATCTCATGAAGCAGAAGGTGAAGAACAAGTACACCGGCAAAGACGAGGAGCCAGATGAGCGCCTCATGCGGTCGATCGAAGAGAAGATCGACATCACCGACGCGCGCAAAGACGACTTCCGGCGCGAAATCATGAACTTCATCGGCCACCTGGCGCTCGAAGGGAAGAAGTTCACCTACGAGACCAACGACCGGCTGCGCCGCGCGCTCGAAATGAAGCTCTTTGAGGACCAAAAGGACTCCATCAAGCTCTCGAGCTTCGTGTCCAACGTCATCGACAAAGAGACACAAGACAAGATCGACATCATCAAGAACCGGCTGATCAAGTACTACGGCTACAACGAAGCGTCAGCCACCGACGTGCTTGCCTACGTGGCCAGCATCTTCGCGAGGGGCGACGTAAAGGAGTAACGTTTGTCTCTGCGAATTGACCAGGATCATTCCCGGTTCCGCAACATCGTTCGCGGGAGGATTCGGCAGAACCTTCGCAAGTATATTTCGAAAGGTGAGCTGCTCGGACGGCAGGGCAAAGACTTGGTGTCGATTCCCATCCCGCACATCGACATTCCAAAGCTTCGCTTCGGTGACAAGCAACAGGGAGGCGTCGCCCAAGGCGATGGCGAACCTGGCGATCCGTTGTCGGGCAGCCAGCAAGATGGCGACGGTCAGGGCAAGGCAGGCGACCAAGCTGGCGAGCACGCGCTCGAAGTGGAGCTGACCCTCGATGAGCTCGCCGACATCTTGGGTGAAGAGCTCGAGCTGCCAAATATCGAGAACAAGGGCAAGAGCGCGATTGTCGACAAGAAAGATCGTTATGTGGGCGTTCGTAGCGTCGGACCAAATTCGCTTAGACACTTCAAGCGCACGTTTCGAAGCGCGCTTCGACGACAGATCGCGCTCGGCACGTACGACCCAAAACGGCCGGTGATCATCCCGACCCGGGACGACATGCGATACAAATCCTGGAAGACCGAGGAAGAGCCGGTCGCAAACGCCGTAATCCTGTACATGATGGACGTCTCGGGTTCGATGGGTGACGAGCAAAAAGAGATCGTGCGCATCGAGTCGTTCTGGATCGATACCTGGTTGCGTCGCCAATACAAAGGTATCGAGACGCGCTTCATCATCCACGACGCGGCAGCGCGTGAGGTCGACCGAGATACGTTCTTTCGAACGCGCGAATCCGGCGGGACCATGATCTCGTCTGCCTATCGTCTGGCGGCAGAGATCATCGAGCGGGATTACCCGGCGTCGCAGTGGAACATCTATCCATTCCACTTCTCGGATGGAGACAACTGGAGCGTCGACGACACCCTCCTATGCGTCGACATCTTGAAGAAGCTTCTGCTGCCCTCGGCGAACGTGTTCTGTTACGGGCAGGTCGACAGCCCTTACGGGTCGGGCCAATTCATCAAAGACCTGAAAGAGCATTTCTCGGACGAGGATCAGCTCATCACGAGCGAAATCAACGATCGCGACGCCATCGTCGAGTCGATCCGGGAGTTCTTGGGGAAAGGGAAGTAGCGAGTGGCTCAATTCGCTCTCAAGACCGCGCTTCCCAACTACCTTCGCGACGAGCAGGCCCGGATCGAAGAGTTCGCGCAATGCGTGGGCCTGGATTTCTTTCCGACGATCTTCGAGATGCTCAGCTACGATCAGATGAATGAGGTCGCCGCCTATGGCGGCTTTCCAACCCGCTACCCGCATTGGCGCTGGGGTATGGAATACGAAAGGCTCAGCAAGACCCACGAGTATGGGCTGTCGAAGATCTACGAGCTGGTGATCAACAACAACCCGGCGATCGCCTACTTGCTCGAGGGCAATAGCCTGGTCGACCAGAAGCTCGTGATGGCGCACGTCTATGCGCACGTCGATTTTTTCAAGAACAACTTCTGCTTCCGCATGACGAGTCAAGGCCGCGATCCGAAGGACAAGTCAGACGTGCGGAAGTGGATCGACACCTTGGCGAACCACGGGGCGATCGTCCGGAAATGGGCAAACCGCGTCGGGCTCGAAACCGTCGAGCAGTTCATCGATGCGTGCCTGAGCCTCGAGAACCTCATCGACCCCCAAAAGCCGTTCATTCCGAAATCCGCCGAGCCGAGCACGTCCGAGGAAGACGAACCCGGCGAAACGCCCGAGGTGGGGCTTCTTCGCGTGGACCGGGACTACATGGAGTCGTTCATCAACCCCGAAGAGTTCGTTGAATCGCAAAAGAAGAAGCTCGCGGAGGAGCAAGAGAAGTCACAACAGTTTCCGACCGCGCCAGACCGCGACGTTTTGGGGTTCTTGCTAGAGCAGGCGCCGCTAGAGAGGTGGGAGCGTGAATGCCTCGCGGTGGTTCGCGCGGAAGCCTATTACTTTTTGCCGCAGATGCAGACGAAGATCATGAACGAAGGCTGGGCGAGCTATTGGCACTCCCGCCTCATGACCGAGAACATCTGCGATGCGAGTGAGATCGTCGACTACGCTGACCGTTGCGCAAGCGTACTAGCCACTGCCCCTGGGCAGTTGAATCCTTACAAGCTCGGAATCGAGCTGTTCCGACACATCGAGGACCGGTGGAACAAAGGTCAGTTCGGCAAAGAGTGGGACGAGTGCAGGGACTTCGAGCTGCGTCGCCACTGGGATCGCCGCACGGGACTCGGCCGCGACAAGATCTTCGAAGTGCGCGCGCTCTACAATGACGTGACGTTCATCGACGAATACCTGACCGAAGACTTCGTCGCCGATCAAAAGCTCTATTCGTTTGGCTACAACCAGCGAAACGATCGCTGGGAAATCGAAAGCCGGCAGTTTCAGGAGGTGAAAGGGCAGCTGCTAGCCACCCTCACCAACGCTGGCAACCCGATCATCTCCGTGGTCGATGCGAACCACGGAAACCGCTCGGAGCTGCTACTCGAACACACACACCAGGGCGCAGATCTCCGTCTCGATTGGGCCCAGGAAGTTTGCAAAGCGCTATGTCGCGTTTGGACACGACCCGTCGAAATTCACACCATCCTGGACGAAAAGCCGATAGCTCTTCGTTTCGACGGCAAAGACTACTCGCAGAAGTCGCTTTAGAAGCCTGTGCACCGGGCGAAGCGAACCGTGGCAGGCCCGCCGTTTGGGCCGCCAACATCGAAGGCGTTCCCCGTCACACCGCTCAGGAGTGCTTCGCATCGCACATCGAAGCTGATGTCGGCGCCGTCCAACACGACGTTGGAGATCTGACATGGCTGGTTCATCGAGGGCGGCTCAGCACCGCAGACACCCACGTCGCCGCCGTAGGCGAGCTGGTCTTCCATGATCGTGAGCTCGCAAGGTCCCGACACGGTCGAGCCATCTGGATCGAGCGTGGCGCCTCGGAGCTCGAAGCCGAATCGATCGCCCACCGACGCAACCAAGGTGAGGATCACGCCGCCGTCGGGCCTCCGTGTCCCCTCGCAAATTGCGAGGACTGGTGTCACGTCGTCACATGAAACCTCGCCGTTGACGCCTAGGATCTCTCGCAAGGCGCCGCTGCCCAAGCACGTGCTCTCCGCAAGGGAACCGCAAGTCGCCGGAGGAGCCGGACACGTGAGGTTGTAGAAGACGTCGGTCGCAACCGGTCCGTCGTCTGCGCAAGAAACCCCGAGAATCGCTACCATGACCCCCAGCAGACGGCCTATCCATCCTTGAAACCCCACCTGATCAGCGTAGCTAAGCCCCGAAACCGCGGCAACTTAGGAGGCCTCTAGGGCCTGCGCGAGATCGTCCCGAAGGTCTTCGACGGCTTCGAGACCCACGGAAACCCGGACCAGACCGTCCCGCACGCCTCGAGCCTCGCGAACCTCTTTGGGCATCGAGGCATGGCTCATCAGGGCAGGCTGGCCGATCAGGGACTCGACGCCACCAAGGCTCTCAGCGACCGCAAACACGCGGACGCGAGAAAGGACCGCCTCGGCACCCGCAAGGCCCCCTCCCACTTCAAACGAAAGCATCCCTCCGAAACCGCTCATCTGCTTGCACGCGAGCGCATGCTCAGGATGGCCCCTCAGCCCGGGATAGTGAACCCGGAGGACCTGCGGCTGCTCGACCAGCCATTCGGCGAGCGCCTGCGCGCTCTCCGAGTGTCGTGCCATTCGAACGGGGAGCGTCTTGAGCCCGCGCGCTACCAAGTAGCAATCGAACGGCGAGAGCACGGCACCCCCAGCCTGCTGAATGAAGCGGACGCGTTCGGAGAGCTCGGGCGATCGCGTGACCACCACTCCAGCGACGACATCGCTGTGACCATTGAGGTACTTGGACATCGAATGCACGACGATGTCTGCGCCGAGCTCGAGGGGCCTTTGAAGAATCGGGGTCGCGAACGTGCCGTCGACGACACAGGTGGCTCCGTGAGATTGGGCAAGCGCGCAAAGTGCAGCGATGTCGAAGACCCGAAGTAGTGGATTGGTTGGGGTCTCTACCCAGAGCATCTTGGTGCTCGATCGCATTGTCTCTTCGACCGCCTCGATCGCGCGCATGTCCACCCAGCTCACCTCAACTCCACGCGGGCGAACGAGACGCTCGATCAACCGGTAGGTGCCGCCGTAGATGTCCCCGCAGGCGACCAAGTGGTGACCGGGCTCCAATAGCTGCAAAACCGCGTGCATGGCGGCACAACCGGAGGAGAACGCCGAGGCGCTCGCGCCGCCCTCCAGCGCCGCAAGCGTTCGCTCGAGCCCGTCCCGGCTCGGGTTGCCGATGCGGCCGTAGCCGTGCCCCTCTTCCTGTCCCGGCCTCGCAAGAAAGAACGTGGTCGAAAGTGAAATCGAAGGGACGACGGGCTGGCCAGAGCGCCGCTCTGCCCGACCAGCGTGCGCTGCGATGGTTTCAATTCGGTGTTTCATGGACGGTGGGGTACCCCGCCCGCTGAATGCTGCCAAGCAGGGTTTGCGGAGCAGCCGCGAACCAGGCTAAAAGTCGCCGAGATGCTCGAGCTGCTCGGCAACCCCGACGCGTGGATCGCGCTGGTCACCCTGACCCTGCTCGAGATCGTCCTCGGCATCGACAACATCGTCTTCATCGCCATCTTGGCGTCCAGGCTTCCGGTCGAAAAGCAAAGCATTGCGTACAGATTGGGCCTCATCGGCGCAATGGTGACCCGCATTGCGCTGCTCTTGATGATCAACTGGGTCATGAGCCTCACCAGACCCTTGTTCGAGGTGATCGGGCATCCGTTTTCAGGGCGTGATCTCATCTTGCTGGGCGGCGGGCTCTTCTTGATCGCGAAGAGCGCACAGGAGATGTACGACAAGGTCGAGGGAGTCGAGCAAGAAGACATCGCCGGTTGGTTCAGCAGCCTTCCCGGCATCATCGGGCAGATCATGATCCTCGATATCATCTTCTCCCTCGATTCGGTCATCACGGCGGTCGGGATGGCGGAAGATATCGAAATCATGGTCGCTGCAGTGGTCATCGCGATAGTGGTGATGCTCCTCTTCGCGAAGCCAATCGGGAACTTCGTCAATCGGCATCCGTCGATGAAGATCCTCGCCCTCTCCTTCCTGCTTCTGATCGGGGTGCTGCTCACCGTGGAGGGCCTCGGTCAGCACATCAACAAGGGCTACATCTACTTCGCCATGGCTTTCGCACTCGCGGTGGAGCTGCTGAATATTCGGTACCGCAAGAAACAAGAGGCCGCCTAGGCGAGATTTTTGCTGCGGCGGCACCAAGCATGCGCCAGAATCGGCCCGCAATGAGGTTGGCGACTCTCATCGGACCGGATCTCCAGGACGCGATCGCACACGGCCCAGCCGCCGTTCGTGAGGCCGTTTCCGAGTTTCATCCCGAGGACATCGCCGAGCTCCTCGAAGACCTGTCCGCCCGAGAGGCGGTCACCCTGGTTCGCGCGCTTCCGGCAGAAGCCGCTGCAGACGTGGTCGAGCGCTTGAGCCCCCATCGGCAGGTTTTGGTTTTCAATGCCATCGATATGGGTCGAGCCGTCGAGCTTCTGGGCGAGATGGACCCCGACGACCGCGTCGACCTGCTGCAAGAGCTCGACGAGGACGACGCGCAGACGCTCCTCACGGCCCTAGCACGAGAAGAACCCGAAGCCGCCGAAGAGGTGCGGGAGCTCGACCGGTACGAGCCCGAGACCGCTGGCGGCATCATGACGAACCAGTTCGTTTCGCTGCCGCCTGAAACCAAAGTGTGGGAAGCGATAGAAGCTGCGCGCCGCGTTGGGCGCGAAGATGAAGCCGAGATTCTCTACTACATCTACGTTTGCGGCCCGAACGGGGAGCTGCTTGGCGTCGTCTCGCTTCGCGATTTGATTCTCAGCGAGCCGGGCGAAGCGCTTTCGGAGATCATGACGGAGAACGTCTTCTTCGTATCCCCGTCCGACGATCAGGAAAAGGTCGCGCACGAGATTGCACGCTATGACTTGGCAGCCCTTCCCGTCGTCGATGAGATGACGCGAATGCTCGGGGTCGTCACGGTCGACGATGTCGTCGACGTGGTCATCGAAGAGGCCACCGAGGACGCTCAGATGATGGGCGGCATGGTTCCGCTCGAGGATTCGTACTTCCAAACTGGTTGGAGTGAGTTCGTGTGGAAGCGCGGGTCGTGGCTGGTGCTGCTTTTCGTCGCGCAGCTTCTGACGGCGACGGTGATTCGCAAAAACCAAGATATCTTGCAAGCAACACTCGAGCTCGTCGTCTTCATCCCCCTGATCATCGCTTCAGGCGGAAACGCGGGCTCTCAGTCCTCCACCCTGATCATTCGGGCAATGGCGCTTGGCGAGCTGCAGCCGTCCGATTGGTCGCGCGTTTTCTTTCGCGAGCTCCTAATCGGTGTTTCGCTCGGCATCGCCCTCGGTCTGATGGGCTTCGCACGTGGCTGGATGGCG
>JBFICQ010000016.1:0-25782 GCA_041581895.1 Polyangiales bacterium
AAGATGGTGATGCCCGGCGACAACGTGAAGATGAAGGTCAACCTCATCACCCCGGCGGCGATGGAAGAAAAGCAGCGCTTCGCGATTCGTGAGGGCGGCCGCACCATCGGCGCGGGCGTCATCTCCAAGATCATCGAGTAGACCCATGGCAGCAAACAAGATTCGGATTCGACTCAAGGCTTACGATCACCGGTTGCTGGACCAATCGGCGACCGAAATCGTCGACACGGCGAAGCGCACCGGTGCACGAGTCGCCGGTCCGATTCCGCTGCCTACACGAATCAACAAGTACACCGTGCTTCGGGGGCCCCACGTCGACAAGAAGGCGCGCGAGCAGTTCGAAATTCGGACTCACAAGCGGCTCCTCGACATCCTGGATCCCACTCAACAAACCCTCGACGCTCTCATGAAGCTCGACCTTTCAGCGGGCGTCGACGTGGAGATCAAGTCGTAAGGCGGTGAGATCATGCCCAAGGTAAAGGTTTACAACTTGAGCAAGAGGGGTGTTGGAGAGATTGAACTCTCGGACGACGTCTTCGGTGCGAAAGTGAATGAAGACCTCTTCTATGATGTACTGAAAGCGCAGCTTGCGACCCATCGGAAGGGTGCCGCTTCTGCCCAGAGCAGAGCTGAGGTGACGGCGACTGGCCGCAAGCTCTACAAACAAAAGGGCACCGGCAATGCGCGCCACGGCTCCCGACGCGCGCCGATCTTCGTCGGAGGCGGGACGGTGCATGGGCCGAAACCGCGCGATTTCGGCTACCGGCCGCCCCGTAAGATGCGGCTCGGCGCTCTCAAGGGCGCGTTGAGCCTGAAGCTTCGTGAAGGCCGGCTCTTGGTCGTCAAAGACTTCGAGCTCAAGGAGATCAAGACCAAGAAGCTCGCGGACGTATTGTCCAAGCTCAAGGTCGACGGTGGTGCGCTCATCGTCGACCGCAAAGAGAACGAAAAGCTTCGGCTAAGCGCGCGGAACCTTCAGAACCATTCGGTTCTTCCACCGGAGGGCGTCAACCTCTACGACTTGCTCCGCCACGAGCACCTCGTGCTCACCAAGACGGCGGTCGAGGCTCTGGAAGCGAGGTGTCAGTGATGCAGGTCGAAGACGTAATCAAACGGCCGCTTTACCTCACCGAGAAGGGCGCCAAGCTCCGCGAAGAGGAGAACAAGTACACGTTCGAGGTGGATCTCGACGCGAACAAGCTGCAAATCAAGAACGCAGTCGAAACCCTGTTCAAGGTGAGTGTGGATGACGTTCATACGCTCATCGTGCGCGGCCACATGCGACGCATGGGGCGAGGCTTTGCCAAAACCCGCAACTGGAAAAAAGCGGTCGTCACGCTCCGCGAGGGCGAAACGATTGACTTCTTCGAGGGAGCCTGATCATGGCCATCCGTAAATTCAAACCAACCTCGCCGTCGCGACGCTTCTACGAAGCACCCGACTTCGATATGATCACGCGGGGCAACAAGCCCGAAAAGAAGCTCCTCGACTCGAAGAAACAAACTGCGGGTCGAAACAACCAAGGTCGCATCACGTCGCGCTTCCGCGGTGGCGGCCACAAACGGCGCTACCGGAAGATAGACTTCAAGCGAAACAAGGTCGGCGTTCCCGCAACCGTGAAGTCCATCGAGTACGATCCGAATCGTTCGGCTCGCATCGCTCTAATTTGGTACGCCGATGGCCACAAAGACTACATCCTCGCACCGGATGGCCTCGAGGTTGGCCAGCAAGTGCTTTCGTCTCGTTACGCCGATGTGAAGCCTGGCAATGCCATGCCACTTCGCCACATGCCTCTCGGCACGATGATCCACAACATCGAGCTGAAGATCGGAAAGGGCGCCCAGCTCGTCCGTTCGGCTGGCACTGCAGCTCAGTTGATGGCGAAAGATGGCGACTACGCCCAAATTCGCTTGCCCTCGGGCGAGGTGCGGATGGTGCACCTCAACTGCCGCGCCACCGTAGGTCAGGTCAGCAACTCACTTCACGCTCGACTGACCCTCGGCAAAGCGGGTCGCAACCGTTGGCTCGGTCGCCGCCCGCACAATCGCGGCACGACCATGAACCCAGTCGACCACCCCATGGGCGGTGGCGAGGGCCGAGCGGCTGGCGGCCGTCATCCGTGCTCTCCTTGGGGGCAGCTCGCCAAGGGCCTGAAGACCAGAAAGAACAAGGCGACCAACAAGTACATCGTTCGCCGGCGAAAGAAGAAGTGAAGTAATGGCGCGTTCAGTCAAAAAAGGACCGTTCGTCGATCCGCATCTCGACGCCAAAGTCGAGGCTGCAAACAAGTCGGGCGACAAGAAGATGATTCGTACTTGGTCGCGACGCTCGACTGTTACTCCCGACTTCGTCGGGCACACGTTTGCTGTTCACAACGGGCGCAAGTTTGTCACCGTGTTCGTCACCGAGAACATGGTCGGGCACAAGCTGGGCGAGTTTGCGCCATCGAGAACGTTTGGCGGTCACGCCTCCGACAAGAAGGGCGGCCGCAAAATCAACCCACAGACGGGCAAGAGGTAATCGTGGAAGCGCTCGCAAAAGCACGGTTTCAAAGAATTTCGCCTCGTAAGGCCCGCGTGGTGCTCAACATGGTGCGCGGCAAAAGCGTTGCCGAGGCGCTCAATCAGCTCCGCTTTACGAACAAGTCCGCGGCACCCATCGTCGCCAAGGTCATTGGGAGCGCAATCGCGAATGCTAGGCAGAAAGACGAAGAGGTCAATCTGGACGAGCTGGTCGTCAAGACGGCTTTCGCCGACATGGCGCCGAATCAGCACATGCGCCGGTGGCGGCCTCGTGCGCAAGGCCGCGCCACGCGGATAGTCAAAGGAATGAGTCACATCACTGTCGTGGTGAGCGACGGAGAAGAGAGTTAGATCGTGGGCCAAAAAGTACATCCTTATGGGTTTCGCCTCGGCGTCGTGAAGACGTGGAAGTCCAAATGGTACGAGGACAAGAATTACGCGAAGTGGCTTCACGAAGACCTGAAGCTCAAGCGCGCCATCAGGAAGAAGTTTGCCCACGCGGGTATCGCGGAGATCGAAATGGAGCGCGCGGCCAACAAGGCCAAGGTCGTGATTTACACTTCACGGCCTGGCATCATCATCGGCAAGCGCGGTGCCGGCGTCGAGCAGCTCAAGGCCGAGCTTCAAAAGCTCACGGACAACGAGCTGTTCCTCGACATCCAGGAGGTGCGAAAGGCGGAGACCAACGCGCAGCTGGTGGCCGAGAACATCGCAACGCAGCTAGAGCGTCGCGTCGCGTTCCGGCGGGCGATGAAGAAGGCCGTCTCGACTGCGATGAAGTTCGGCGTGAAAGGCATTCGAGTCACGGCATCAGGTCGTCTCGGTGGTGCCGAGATCGCGCGTACGGAGTGGTACCGAGAGGGACGCGTTCCGCTGCATACACTCCGCGCCGACATCGATTACGGTGAGGTCACGGCACATACGAAGGCGGGAACCGTCGGAATCAAGTGTTGGATTTTCAAAGGCGAGCAACTCGCACAACGTCCGGGTGCGGCGGCCCCGGGAGCGCGGGTCTGAGGACGAGTCATGCTTCAACCCAAGAAAACCAAGTTCCGTAAGAAAATGAAAGGTCGCATGCGCGGAAAGGCGTATCGCGGCAGCAAGGTCTCGTTCGGGGATTTTGGCCTTCAGGCTCTCGAGCCGGGAAGGATTGACCAACGTCAAATCGAGGCGGCTCGGATGACGATTCAGCGAAAAGTGAAGCGTCAGGGCAGGCTTTTCATTCGCATTTTTCCCGACAAGCCGATCACCAAGAAGCCGCTCGAGACTCGTATGGGCAAAGGCAAGGGCAGCGTCGAGGGCTGGGTCGCGGTGATCAAGCCGGGCCGAATGCTGTACGAAATTCAAGGGGTGTCCGAAGAGGTCGCGCGCGAGGCCTTTCAGCTCGCCGCTCACAAGCTGCCTCTGAAGACGGCGTTCCGGTCGAGGGAGGCGGAGCTATGAAGCCTGCGGACATTCGTGAGAGCACCACCGAGGAGCTCGCGATCATGGAAGGGGATCTTCGCCGCCAACTCTGGAAGGCGCGGTTCGACAACCATTCGAGTCAGCTCGACGACACGAGCTCGATTCATAAGCTTCGCCGGGATCTCGCCCGAGTGAAGACGATTCTTACCGAGCGCCGAGCCTCCGAGGCCGGTGCCGAGAGCAAGGAGTAGCCCATGACCACCGCTCAGCCAGGAGAACCTACTCCGAAAGCCATCAAAGAGCGTGGCCGGCGGCGTCGATTGGTCGGCCGTGTCGTCAACGAGACTCAGACCGACGGACGCTCCCAAAAGACGATTGTGGTGGAGGTCATCCGACGTGCCCGCGACCCGTTCTACACGAAGTACGTCAAGCACAAAAAGAAGTTCCACGCGCATGACGAAAACAACGAGTACCGCAAGAACGACGTCGTGGAGATTCGTGCTTGTCGGCCACGTTCAAAGACCAAGCGTTGGGAGGTCGTCCGTCTAGTCGAACGGCCACCAGAGGTGTAACCATGATTCAGTCCGAAACACAGCTCGATGTGGCCGACAACAGTGGCGCGAAGCGCGTGGCCTGCATCAAGGTGCTCGGGGGTTCGCGCCGTCGTTATGCAGGCCTGGGCGACGTGATCGTCGTGTCGATCAAAGAGGCCCTTCCGACCGCTCGCGTGAAGAAGGGCGAAGTTGCCAGGGCGGTAGTCGTACGCACCAAGCGTGGGTATCAGCGTCCGGACGGCACCTACATCAAGTTCGACACCAACAGCGCGGTGCTCATCACCAAGGAAAACGAGCCCATCGGAACCCGCATTTTCGGACCGGTTGCTCGCGAGCTTCGAGCAAAGCGATTCATGAAGATCGTGTCGCTCGCACCGGAGGTGGTGTGATGACTGCGCGCATCAAGAAGGGCGATCTGGTGCAGGTCATTGCGGGCAAGGACAAGGGCGAAAAAGGGCGGGTTCTTCAGGTCGTTCGCGCCGATCTGTTGTTGGTCGAAGGCGTCAATCGCGTGAAGCGCCATCAGAGCCCTCGGAAGTTCCGCGAAGCGGGCATCATCGAAAAGGAAATGCCGATCCACGCGTCGAACGTGATGCTGGTCGATCCGAAGACCGATGAACCCAGTCGGGTACGCATCGAAGCCGATAAGAAGGATCCGAACAAGCGCGTACGCGTAGCCGTGAAAAGCGGCTCAGTGTTGGATTGAGGCTCGGGGTGTCATCATGAGTGAATACGCAGCCAGACTCAAAACCAAATATAAAGACGAGATAGTTCCTCAGTTGATGAAGCAGTTCGGCTTCAAGAACATCATGCAGGTACCCAAGCTCGAGCGGATCATCGTCAACATGGGCCTCGGCGAAGCCGTGCAAAACGCGAAGCTGATAGAATCTGCAACCGAAGAGCTGACCGCCATCACGGGCCGCAAGCCGATCGTGACCCGCGCCAAGAAATCAATCGCAACTTTCAAGTTGCGGGAGGGCATGCCGATCGGCGTCATGGTGACCCTTCGTGGTGACCAGATGTACGACTTCCTGGACCGCTTGGTGTCACTCGCCCTTCCGCGCACGCGCGATTTCAAGGGGGCAAGCCCTAAGGCCTTCGATGGCCGAGGCAACTATACCCTCGGCATCAAAGAACAAATCATCTTTCCAGAAATCAACTACGACAAAATCGACCGTATCAAAGGGCTGAACGTGACCCTTGTTACCACGGCGAAAAACGATGATCAGGGACGTGCCTTGCTGCGATCGCTCGGCATGCCCTTTAGGAATTGAGGACGCAGATGGCTAGCAAGCGAGCATTTGCCAAGATGGAGAAGACACCGAAGTTTTCGGTGCGACAGCGGAACCGTTGCAAAGTTTGCGGACGCCCGCGGGGTTATTACCGCAAGTTCGAGATGTGCCGCATCTGTCTCCGCAAATACGCACTCTCTGGGGACATCCCTGGGGTCACGAAGTCGAGCTGGTAGGAGGTGCAGTCATGATGACCGATCCAATCGCTGACATGCTGACGCGCATCCGGAACGCCGCACAGGCCCAGCACGAGCAAACGAGCATCCCCTCTTCGAATCTCAAGCGGCAGCTTGCCGAGATCCTGAAACAAGAGGGATTCATCGACGATTACAGCGTCGACAGCAACGCGCAGCAGAGTCTCACCATCTTCCTCAAGTATGGTCGAGATCGACGGAGTGCCTTCGTCGGCATGCGTCGCGCCAGCCGCCCGGGACGGCGTTTCTACGTCGGCCACAAAGACATCCCGCGAGTTCAAAACGGAATGGGCGTTGCGATTCTCTCGACATCAGCAGGAATGATGACGGACCGTGACGCCCGCGATAAGCGCGTGGGCGGCGAGGTATTGTGCGAGGTTTGGTGATGACCGAAACGCATACAGGAAAGCAATCACGGAACGGCAAGAAGCCAATTCCACTCGCGGAGGGCGTTCAGGTCACGATCCAGGGCAGTGAAGTGAGCGTGAAGGGTCCGAAGGGCGAGCTGCAGCACACCGTTCCCCCGCAGGTGTTGGTCGAGCAGCAAGAAGGGAAACTCACCGTGACCCCGGCCGCTGGCGCAGGCAAGCTCGGGCTCCAATACCAGGGCCTGACGCGTGCCATCCTCAACAACATGGTCGAGGGCGTGACAAATGGTTACGCGCGGTCCCTCGATTTTCGCGGCGTTGGGTACCGAGCCGAGTTCAAGAACGGCCAGCTCAAGATGACCGTTGGTCTATCACACCAGCCGATCCTCGATATTCCCAAGGCGGTCGATGTCAAGGTGGAAACTATTGACGAAGCGGGCACCAAGTTTCCCCGCGTTCATCTACAGTCCCCCGACAAACAACTGGTTGGGCGAATCGCAGCCCGCATTCGACAAATTCGGCCGCCCGAGCCGTACAACGGAAAAGGCGTTCGTTACACCGGTGAGCGCATCAAAGAGAAGGCCGGAAAGGCCGGAAAGGCCGGAGCCTGATCATGCGACGAAAAGTGACAGGGCGCGCACGGCGCAAACTGCGGATTCGCAAGAAAGTACAAGGAACTTCTGCACGTCCTCGTCTATCCGTATTTCGCAGCGCAAAGCACATCTATGCACAGGTCATCGACGACGTTGGCGGCCGCACCATCGCAGCTGCGTCCAGTGTCGGAACGGAAACCGGCGCAAACAAGGTCGATACCGCGAAATCGGTGGGCACTCTCGTCGCCAAGACATGCATCGACAAAGGCGTCGAGCAGGTCGTATTCGACCGTAACGGGTATCGATATCACGGGCGTGTTCGCGCGCTAGCCGAATCGGCGCGCGAAGCAGGCCTGAAGTTCTGAGGATTAGATGGCATACAAAGACGAAATCATTGACCCAGCATCGCTCGAAGATCTGACCGACCGCGTCATCTTCATCAACCGAGTCGCAAAGGTCGTCAAGGGTGGTCGCCGATTCAGTTTCAGCGCGTTGGTCGTCGTCGGCGATGGCAACGGCCACGTCGGCGTCGGTATGGGCAAAGCCAATGAGGTTCCCGAGTCGATTCGCAAGGGCACCGACAGCGCGAAGAAGAACCTCTTCCGAGTTCCTCTGAGCGGTCGTACGATTCCCCATCGAGTCGTAGGACATTCAGGTGCTGGTCGTATCATCCTGCGACCTGCCTCCGAGGGGACAGGTGTGATTGCCGGGGGTGCGATGCGCCCCGTGCTCGAGGCAGCCGGCGTTAAAGACGTCTTAGCGAAAATTCTGGGCACTACGAATCCGCACAACGTCGTCAACGCTACAGTCGCTGCGCTCCGTGAGCTCGAGTCCCCTGAGGACGTGTCTCGTAGGCGCGGCCGGCGTGCTGGTGACATCAAGCAGTTCAAGCACGGCCCCAAGTCGGAACGGCCTGCAAAGCCTGAGGCTTCTGCGGAGGCAAGCTCGTCGTAGGAGAAGCAGTCATGACCGCGAACAAACTCAAAGTGACCCAAGTTCGAAGCGGCATCGGCCGAGTGGACAAGCAGCGGCGAGTCCTCAAGGGCTTGGGTCTGCGCGGACCTCACAGTGAGGTCGTGGTCGACAACACACCCTCGTTCCGCGGGATGATCAAGAAAGTCCTGCACCTCGTCGAAGTTGAGGAAGTCAATGAATGACCAAGACGAAACTCCCATGCTTTCGCGGCTCCGACCACCACAGGGCGCCGTACGCGGCAAGCGACGCAAAGGCCGCGGTCCCGGCTCCGGTCTCGGCAAGACGGCCGGCCACGGGCAAAAGGGCCAAAAAGCGAGGCATCCCGGCAACTTCAGTAAGCTTGGCTTCGAGGGCGGCCAGATTCCGCTCTACCGGCGCATCCCGAAGCGCGGTTTCACCAACCCCTTCACCAAGAAGGTGGGAACCATCAATGTGAAGGACCTCGCGCGTTTCGACAGCGGGGCCACCGTAGATGAAGCGGCCCTTCGGGAGGCAGGCCTCATCAAGCGCAAAGTGGACGTCATCAAGGTTCTGGGCGATGGAGACTTGGACAAAGCCCTCACCGTAAAGGTCCACGCGGCTAGTGCGAGTGCAGCAGAGAAGATCGAGAAGGCGGGTGGTTCCGTCGAGCTAGTGGAGAAGGGCGCCTCCTGAGTTAGCGGATCCATGAACACCATCGCGAACATCTTTCGAATCCCCGAGCTCCGTAAACGAATTCTCTTCACGTTGGGGATGCTCGCCGTCTACCGAATCGGGATTTTCGTCACGACACCAGGGGTCGACCGCGCGGCGATGCGCAAGTACGTGGCCGGTCAGTCGGGCGGGTTCTTGAGCCTGTTCAACTTGTTTTCAGGTGGTGCGCTGGAGCAAGCGTCGATTTTCGCGCTCAACATCATGCCCTATGTCTCGGCGAGCATCATCTTGTCCCTGATGACCGTGGTGGTGCCCTCGCTCATGGAGCTGCGAAAAGAGGGGGAGGCCGGGCAGCGGAAGATCAATCAGTACACTCGATACGGCACCGTCGGGCTCAGCGTGTTTCAAAGCATGGGCCTCGCAATGCTCTGGGAGGGCTGGAACGAAAGCTCGACCGCGGGCGACATCGTCGCTGATCCGGGCTGGGGCTTCCGTTTGATGACGGTGTTGGCGCTGACGACCGGTACCTCTTTTTTGATGTGGCTCGGTGAGCAGATTACCGAACGCGGCCTCGGCAACGGCATTTCGTTGATCATTTTCGCGGGTATCATCGCCAACCTTCCCGACGCGCTCTTCATGACGCTCGAGCAATTCAACCTCGGAGAGCTCCAACCGATCGACTTGATGTTGCTAATCGTGATCGCGCTCGGGACTACCGCCTTCATCGTCTTCTTCGAGCGTGCCCAGCGGCGGCTTCCGATCACATATGCGAAACGGATGATCGGGCGAAAGATGTACGGCGGGCAGCAATCCCACTTGCCCCTTCGTGTCAACATGTCCGGCGTCATACCACCGATCTTCACATCTTCTTTGTTGATGTTCCCAGTCACGCTCGCCGGCACCAACATTCCGTATCTTTCGGATGCAATGCGTTGGATCAGCAACAATCTGGTTCCCGGCGGCTGGATCTACATCGTCGTCTTCGCAGTGATGACCATGTTCTTCTGTTTCTTTTACACGGCGATTACCTTTCAACCGGTCGATGTCGCCGAGAACCTGAAAAAGCAGAGCGCCTTCATTCCGGGCGTCCGGCCAGGCAAGGCCACGGCAGAATACATCGACGCGGTCCTCACCCGAATCACGGTCGGCGGCTCTCTCTATGTCGCCGCGGTGGTCACCGTTCCCACGCTCCTTCAGGCGCGATGGAACGTGCCTTTCTACCTCGGCGGCACCTCGCTCATGATCGTCGTCGGCGTAGCGCTCGATTTTGCGCAGCAGGTCGAGAGTCATCTGATCACCCGCCACTACGAAGGCCTCACCGGGGCCAAGGGCTCCCGCATTCGAGCGAGGAACGCGTGATGGATTTGCTTCTCTTCGGACCGCCCGGCGCGGGAAAGGGCACCCAAGCCAAGTTCTTGATCGAGCTCCTGGGCGTGCCGCAGATCTCGACCGGCGACATGATGCGCGCGGAGCGGAAGTCAGGCTCGGAGCTCGGCCAGAAGTTCGACGAGTACATGTCTGCTGGAAAGTTGGTACCTGACAGCCTCGTCCTCGACCTGATCGAGAAGCGCCTAAGCCAGGACGACGCGAAAAATGGCGCGATTTTCGATGGTTACCCACGCACAGTGGCTCAGGCGGAAGCTCTCGACCAGCTTCTCGGCAAGCTCGGCCGGCGGATCGATCGGGTCGTTTCGCTCCATGTTCCTCTCGAGGCCATCGTCGACCGGGTGACGGGACGACGGGTCTGCCTCGACTGTGGACAGACTTATCACGTCCGCTATACTCCGCCGCCCGCAAACGGGGAGTGTGTCTCCTGTGGTGGGACGAGAATCGTACAGCGATCGGACGACACCGAAGAGGTCGTGCGGAAGCGATACGAGGAATACAAAGCCAAGACCGAGCCGGTGCTGGCTCATTACGAAGCCAAGGGCGTCGTAGAAGCCGTGCAAGGGGTCGGTTCGTTGGAAGAAATCACGGAACGGATTAGGAAAGCGATAGGGGTTGACGAAGTAGAGGAATGACTGGTGCCAACATGACCCGAGGTGTCATCGAAGCGGTGCTACCAAGGGCGCTTTACCGAGTGAGGCTCGACGACGGTGCAGAAATCACGGCGTCGCTGGCTTCGAAGGCGAGGCAGGTCACGGTGAGGCTCATACCGGGCGATGGCGTGTTGGTCGAAGTTTCCGCATATGACCCGACGAGAGGACGAATCCAAGAGAGGCTGACATGAAGGTTCGACCAAGCGTCAGAAAGATGTGTGAGAAGTGCAAGATCGTGCGTCGAAAGGGCGTCGTGCGCGTCTTGTGTGAGAACCCCCGCCACAAGCAACGACAAGGATAACCAGCATGGCACGTATCGCAGGCGTTGACCTTCCAGGTCGGAAACACACGGTGATTGCACTGCAATACATCTACGGGATTGGTCCCCATCACGCGAAGCAGATTTGCGAGAAAACCAGAATTCCGGAGAGCAAGCGGGCCGACGACCTCGACGAGAACGACGTCAAGGCGATCCGTGAGTGCATCGACCAGAACTACAAAGTCGAAGGCGACCTTCGTCGCGAGGTCAACATGCACATCAAACGGCTAATGGACCTCGGCTGTTACCGAGGACTCCGTCACCGACGCGGCTTGCCGTGTCGCGGCCAGCGCACACACACGAATGCCCGTACGCGCAAGGGCCCGAAGCGCGGCGCCATGGCCAAGAAGCGAGCTTAGAATGGCGAAAGCGAAAACGACAAAAGGAAAGAAGCGCAAGACCAAGAAGGTCGTGACCAGTGGGATTGCGCACATACAGTCCACCTTCAACAACACCATCGTGACCATCACCGATCTCCAGGGCGAGGTGGTTTCCTGGTCATCTGCTGGTGCGCGCGGCTTCAAGGGCTCTCGCAAGAGTACGCCGTTCGCCGCTCAACTTGCGGCGGAAGATGCTGCTCGCAAGGCACAAGACGCGGGTATGAAGACAGTCGCGATCTTCGTAAAAGGTCCGGGCTCAGGCCGTGAATCGGCACTGCGTGCATTTCAAAACGTCGGCATGCGGGTCACCCTGCTGCGCGACGTAACCCCGATCCCACACAATGGCTGCCGCCCGCCGAAACGGCGGCGCGTCTAGAGGCTGCGGAGGCAACGAATGACGAGCGCAAATCTGGTTGCACGTAATTGGCGAGAACTCATCCGGCCGAGGACTGTCCCGGTCGATCAGGAGAGCCTGAGCGACATCTACGGCAAGTTCGTGGTCGAGCCGCTCGAGCGTGGCTTTGGCATCACGCTGGGCAACTCGCTTCGCCGGGTGCTTCTCTCTTCGCTTCAAGGTGCTGCGATCACTGCTGTGAAGATCGACGGTGCGTTGCATGAGTTTACTTCGGTCCCAGACGTCGTCGAGGATGTCACCGAGATGGTGCTCAACTTCAAAGAAGTGGTTGTCCGATCCCACACTGCGCGCACTCAAAACGTACGAATCGAGAAGGAAGGGCCCGGTGTCGTAACCGCCGGCGACATACAGGTCACCGATCAGATCGAGATCCTCAATCCCGACCACAAGATCTGCACCTTGGCCAAGGGCGGGCGGTTCGCCGCGGAGCTCACCATCAACGTCGGCCATGGCTACGTGCCCGCGGATCGGAACAAGACAGCGGGTATTCCGATCGGCACGATCGCGATCGACTCGCTTTTCTCCCCCATCCGCAAGGTGAACTACGCCGTGACCAACGCTCGTGTCGGGCAGATCACCGACTACGACAAGCTCACTCTGGAGGTGTGGACAAACGGAGCTGTGAAGCCCGCGGATGCAGTGGCGTATGCCGCAAAGATTCTCAAAGACCAGCTCACGATCTTCATCAACTTCGAAGAGCAGGACGAGCCCGTCGAAGAAGAAAGCAGCGAAGAACCACTCAATGAGAACCTATTCCGTTCAGTCGACGAGCTCGAGCTCTCGGTTCGCTCCGCCAACTGTCTGCAAAACGCAAATATCAAGCTCATCGGCGAGCTCGTGCAGAAGAGCGAAGGTGAGATGCTGAAGACCAAGAACTTCGGGCGAAAGTCGCTCAAAGAAATTAAGGAAATCCTAGCCGACATGGGTCTTTCGCTCGGCATGCAGATCGACAACTGGTCGCAGATGCTCGAGCGTTGGAAGACCCAGCAAGCCGGTCAATAGGCGGGTAGGTCGTCATGAGGCATCGGAAAGCAGGCAGGAAGTTCGGGCGCAACACGAGCCATCGGCGGGCCATGTTTCGCAACATGGCGGGCAACCTCGTTCTGCACGAGCAGATCAAGACAACCGATGCAAAGGCAAAAGAGCTCCGGCGTATCGCAGAGCGGCTGGTCACCAAGGCCGTTCGGCTCGGCGATGACCTCACCGTCGACGTCGCCAAAGTCAAAGACGAGGAAGAGCGTCAACGCATTCTTGCTCGACGCCTCCACGCCCGCCGACAGGTTGCCCGCTTCCTTCCAAAGCAGCTCGCAAAGACCAATCCGGACGGTACCGTCGAGCAAGTGGATCTGATCCACAAGCTTTTTACCGACATCGCCCCCCGTTACATCGACCGCGCCAAGAATGACAAGGGCGGCGGCTACACGCGCATCATCAAGGTCAACCACCGTCGAGGCGACAACGCCCCGATGTCGCTGATCGAATTCCTCGCATAGCAGGAAACGAAGTCGATTTCCGAAGCGCTTGTTGTTCGGGTCGAACGCTTGAAGGTACTCTCGTCTCGTGGCCGCCGCGCGAGACAGCAAGAACCTGGTCGTCGATCAACGCCTGACAATCCCGGGGTCCGATCTGACTTGGACTGCGAGTCGGTCTTCTGGACCGGGCGGGCAAAACGTCAACAAGGTGGCCACCAAAGTGACCCTTCGATTCGATCTTCGGGGAACCAACGCCTTGAGCCAGGCTCAAAAGAGCCGATTGCGAAAGCTTGCCGGACGACGGATGGACGCAGAGGGTGCGCTGCTCGTAACGGCGCAAGCCGAGCGTTCTCAGAAGCAGAATCTCGCGCGGGCTCGCGACGGGCTTCGCCGATTGATTCTCAAAGCCCTACCAACCCCTAAGCGCAGAGTCGCTACCAAGCCCACGCGCGCAGCGCAACGGCGCAGGCTCGAGCAGAAACGACAAAGAAGCCAGAGAAAGAAATCGCGGGCGAGGGTGAGTAACGACGGCGAGTAGCGATTATCGGGTGATACGGAAGTCGGTGTACTCGCCGGTGTAGCTCCGCCAGCGCACATCGACGTCATCCACACGCGCAGTCGATGGGCCTTTTTGCGACCATGCGAGGAAGTCTTTTACGTCGTCTTCTTCGCCCTCTGCGACGATCTCGACGGAGCCGTCGGGGCGATTCTTGACCCATCCGCTGAGCCCGTGTTGTCGCGCCTCGCGCTGTGCGGTTGCACGAAAGTACACACCCTGCACACGGCCCCGAACGATCAGATGGATTCGTTTCTGACCCATGGCTCAGCCATTGTAGCGCACGCCCATGACGTGGAAGTACCCGAAAATCATGATTCGCCACGCGTGGCTCACAAACGAGCCGCCGCTTTCCGCAGCCAGACTCTTGGCGAATGCGATCGTCTCCGCGACGTGAACGGCAACGAGACCGAGAAGCACCATGCGGCCAATCTCGGGCGCGGGCACCGTTGATGGGCTGAGGAACGACAGAAGGCCCCACGCCCAACCGCTGAGAGCGATCAATTTTCCAATCGCGACGACGACCTTCATTCGCGGAGCATACTCAATCGTGTAGCCGCATCACACCAGGAAGTGGGCTCTGTGGCGCGCTTGGCGGCGCAGGAATGTCGAGCAGGCGGCTGACGGTGGTGGCCACCTTGAGCACGTTTTGCACGTTCTTGGTCGTTCGGCGTTCGATCCCTGCTCCCCACATCAAAACCGGTACCTGTCTGTCATACTCCCAAGGCGAGCCGTGATTCGTCCCCCCTTTTTCCGAAAGGGCGTCCATCCAACCTTTGCTCGTGACTACATACAGGTCTCCCGGTGGATCCTCGGGCAGCGAAGCCCCCACCAGTCGTTCGATGGCGCGGTTGCTCGCCCGGAGCTTTGCGCCCTCGTGGGCGTCGTAGGCGGCCTTGATGCCCTCGAGCGTCTTCATCTGCTTGATGAGCGCCTTATCGAGCTCCTTGTGACGCTGTTTGCCCGCTTCGGTGTAGGTGATGAGCGGGGGCACGTACGCGGCGATCCAATCGCCCTGACCCAGGGCCTCGTCGGCGGCCTTTTCCGCGTGTGCCATCACCTCGGCCTGCTCGAGCCGCCCCCCTTCACGGCCGTCTTTTCGGGACTGCTCGGGCATGGGAGCAACGCCGTGATCGGCAGTCAGCACGAACGCCACCGGACCTCGTGCCTGCAAGATCCTAACGAATCGGCCCAGGGCTCGATCGGTTCGAAGGAGATTGTCCGCGTACTCCCAGGACCGCGGCCCCCAGATGTGCCCGATGATGTCGGTCCCCGAAACGCCGAGCACGAGGAGATCAGGCACGTCGTCCATACCCATGTCTTCCGCTTTGACGGCCGCGAAAGCGGCGGCGAACAGGTATTCCGTGGACTCCGGGATGAACGCGAACGCATACCAAGGATCGGGTGCGGCTTTAGGATCATGGGGAAAGCTCGGATACATTTCGCCTGGCGACGAGTCCGGGCCGAGTTTGGCTTCGAGCCAATTTGGGTTCTCAGGCTCCCAAACTTGAAGAAGAGGCTCGACCGGATTGGCTTGCACGAACGCACGCAACCAGTCGGGGAGCCTCCGATTCGGTGCGTAGAACGTCGATGTGGACATGGCCCGCGCTTTCGCATCGTAAAACACGGCGGCATTGGGTTTTAGGCCAACGGAAAGGACGGCCGAACGAGCCTTCATCGAAATGCCTACGATTCGCGCTCTCCCACCACTGTGTTGGTGAAGGGCGTCTGCAATCGTAGGCGCTCGCAACCGGGTGGGGCTCACGAACCGCTCCGGATTCCCGATCACCGCGTGCTTTCGGTCATCAACCGTCTTGATCGATCCATGTTCGGGATCGAAGATCGCATTGGCGACGATGCCGTGCACTGCAGGGGTGACGCCGGTAGTCAGTGATGCGTGTCCCGGAGCAGTCTGGGTTGCGGCATACGGAAAAGCAGCTCTGTGATATGCGCCCTTCTGATGAGCGTAACGGAGCACGCTGTCGCTGGGAAGGATCGGCAGATACTCATTCAGCACCCACGTGGCGAGCTGGTCCACGACGATCAGCACCACGAGCTTCGGTGCCACCTCGGCCTTGGTGGGCGGATCGACCGGGGACGGTTCGATCTGTTCGACGGGGGGCGGTGACTGGGGGCTCTTGGGGAAGCATCCGGAACAACCGATCAAAATCGCGACCAGCACTGCGATGTAGGTTCTAACCATCGATCCAAACCTAGCGTGGTGGGCCGCTTCCTGCGAAGTTACCGGGTCGCGCATCTTGCTTGCACTCGGCGACTTGCTACTAGCGTTATCGTTGGCGACCCGAACACATTCCCTCCAAACACGCACAAACAGCACGGGTTCAGCAGCGATGGTCGGGATGCAACCGAACGAAGGCGAGGACAAGACTCTTCTACTGGTCGCGATCTGTTTGATATCAATGGGTAATTCCACGGGCGGAGTTGCGTCTGGGGCGTGGGGGCCCGATGATTTGCCCAGCCTAGGCTCCTAGGCTACATATCGCGGCCTCGCGCTGCGAGGGAGCACTCGAGCATGAAACCGGACATCCACCCAGAATACAACGTGATCACGGTGCACTGCGCCTGCGGGAACTCGTTCGTGACCCGTTCGACGAAGCACATCGAACAGGTCGACATCTGCTCGGCTTGCCACCCCTTTTACACGGGCAAGCAGAAATTGGTCGACACCGCCGGCCGAGTCGAGCGTTTCCGCAGAAAGTACGGGAAGTCTGGCAAGAGCAAGAAGGCCGAGGCGACGCCAGACGCCTCCACCGACAACTAGGCGGCCGTGCCCTACAAGGGCTCCACATTGGCCGCGATGGCCCAGCCTTACATCGGGGGACAGGCAGTCATCGAAGGCGTGATGATGCGCGCGCCGGCGTGCTTGACGGTCGCAGTGCGTCGACCCGACGGCACGATCGCGCTTCGGGAGGGCCCCTATCGGTCCAAGTGGTCGAAGAAGCTTTGGAAGCTTCCCGGGTTTCGGGGCGTCGCCATGCTGGTCGAGTCATTGACCATGGGGTTTTCGGCGCTTCAGTTCTCTGCGGAGCAGCAGATGACCGAAGAGGAGCTCGCCAAAGAGGGCGACTCGGGGAAGATCGCAGTGGCTATCTCGACCCTGCTGGCGCTTGGGCTGTTCATCGCGCTACCGCAAGCCTTGGCGAGCTGGACCTCCAAGGGGGCGGGATGGGAGCTCGGCCTGACCGACACCGGTTTTCACGCGCTGATCGGTGCGTTCAAGCTATTGATCTTCGTCGGCTATCTCGCTGCGATTAGCCGAATCCCCGACGTGCGAAGGTTGTTTCAATATCACGGTGCCGAGCACAAGACGATCCACGCTTACGAAAAGAAGCTCCCGCTAACCGTAGAAAACGTGCAGGTACAAAGCACACTGCACCCGCGATGCGGTACAACGTTCTTGGTAGTAGTGATTGTCGTTTCGATCATCGTCGGTTCGCTTGCGGCTCCGATCTTGATGCCAAACGTGAAAGGGTGGCTGGGGCAGGTCGCGCTTCTTGCGATACGGATCGCCCTTCTTCCGATCATTGCGGCGATTTCTTACGAGCTCCAACGATTGAGCGCACGCTTTTGCGTCAAGGGGTGGAGGCGTGCATTCCTGTATCCTGGTTTCTTGTTCCAGAAAATCACGACCCGTGAGCCTGAAGACGATCAAATCGAAATCGCAATCACCGCGATGGAGGCTGCTGCCTGGCGAGATCGCATCCAAGGGGCGGCGCCGAGCGGGGACGATCCCATTGTTTTTGCGAGTTTCGATCGCTTTAGGGAAGTATTGAGCGGGGACGGTTCGCTCAGCGCGTCCCGTGCGGCCTAAACGATGCTTCCCAAAGACAAGCTCGAGTCGCTGACGGCTCGCTATCGCGAGATCGAAGAGCTGCTTTGCCAACCGAACGTCGTATCGGATACCAAGAAGTACACCCAGCTCAACAAGGAGCGCGCCGACCTCCAGCGAGTCGTGGAAGCGTGGACGCGGTACCGCCAGGTCATCGCGGACCTCGAGGGCCACAAAGACGCGATGTCGGACCCCGACCTGCGCGAGCTGGCCGAAGAAGAGATTCCAGGCCTCGAAAAGGAGCGGGAAGAGCTCGAGGCAAAGATCAACGTGTTGCTGCTCCCAAAGGATCCGAACGACGAGCGAAACACAATCCTCGAAATTCGAAGTGGCACGGGAGGAGAGGAAGCAGCTCTGTTTGCCGCTGATCTCTTTCGCATGTACTCACGCTACGCGGAAACTCAGGGCTGGAAAGTCGATGTCTCGTCGATCAGCGAGGCGTCAGCAGGAGGGATCAAGGAGGTCATCGCCGAGATCTCTGGCGACAATGTGTATTCGAAGCTCCGATTTGAAGGCGGAGTGCACCGCGTACAACGAATTCCGACTACAGAATCGCAAGGGCGCATTCATACTTCGACCGCGACGGTGGCTGTCATGCCGGAAGTCGAAGATATCGACGAAGTAACGATCGACCCGAATGATCTCGAGATCTCCACGACCGCGGCCGGAGGACCGGGAGGTCAGCACGTCAATCGAACGATGTCTGCCGTGCAGATCAAGCACCTGCCGACAGGCATCATGGTGCGCTCGGAGCAGCAACGCTCACAGCATCAAAACAGGGCCAAGGCGATGCAAATCCTTTCGGCCAAGCTCCTCGATCTCGAACGCGAGGCCCAAGCAAGCGCGATCAGCTCTGAGCGGAGAAGCATGGTCGGGACGGGCGAACGCTCCGAGAAGATCCGCACGTACAATTTCCCGCAGAATCGCGTGACGGATCACCGCATTCAACTGACCCTACACAACCTCGACCGAATGATGGATGGCGACGTGGAAGACATGTTGACCGCGTTGCGCAACCATCATCAGGCGGAGCTGATGAAGCAGCAGGGGGAAAACTAACGGCGCGCAAACTAAGCCGATAGACAAAGCAACTCGCCCGGGCCTCGGATGGGCTGGTCTTTCCGTACAAAAGAAACGTTTTTTTCCTCGTCGAGCTCGACGAGCGGGACTGCGTCAGCTCCGAAACGCTCGTGGAACTCGTCGAGGCTGAGGCTACCTTCGATCGTCACTATGGCTATTGCGGCTCCAGACTTCGTGAGAGCAGTCAGCGTGTCGTGACTCGCTCCAGCGGCGAAGGGCTGGGCGAGAAGCTCGATCGGATAGTCCTCGGGAGGATGTCCGGGCTCGGAGCTCGGTTCGAGCTGATAGACGTTGGCTTCGCCGAAGAGCTTGGCGAAGTGTGTCGCGGCTAGCGTGTTCAACTCGTCGTTCGGCGTGAGCGCCAAGAACCGACCCACACCATCCAGGTCGAGCCTTCGGAGAAGAGGGCGATGCAAGATGCTTCCCCGCTCTGCCTCTAGCCCCATCGCGCGGGCGCTCTCTATTTTGCGCCTATCCGAGTCGATCAAGATCACGCGCAACCCTCTTTGGGTCATTGCTTGGCCAAGCAGCCGGGCGAATGGGTCGGCGCCGAGGATCAACATGCCCTGCACACTGTCCTGGCCAAGGCCCAAGCGCCGCACGAGGGGCGTCGCGCCAAGGCCATAGACGAGAACCGTGACCGCAATCACCAAGAACGTAACCGGCATGATTGTTGTCGCTTCCGCATATCCCGATTCTGCCAACTCGAGTGCAAAGACCGATGATACGGCAGCTGCCACGACTCCTCGCGGAGCAATCATGCCGACGAAAATGCGATCGTTGCGTGGCAAGCCCGATCGAATCGTCGAGAGCCAAACGGACAATGGACGTGCAATCACGATTGCAACCGCGACGAAGAGCAATGCGCCGAGAGATAGACCCGTGATGTCACTCAGCTCCATTCGTGCCGTGAGCAGAATGAAGAGCGCAGAGATCAGGAGCACTCGGGTGTGCTCGGTGAACTCCACGCTTTGTTCGATGCTGACGCGCTTTTGGGAAGCGAGCGCGACGCCCATGACGGTGACCGCCAGAAGGCCCGATTCGGCCTGGATTACATTCGCGACGGCATATGCGACCAGAGCAGCGGGTAGAATCACCGCATTGTGAAGGAACTCCGGGAGCAGATCTCGCTCGCGGAGCTTGACGAACAAGAACGCTGCTAGGAGGCCCACAGCGACGCTCAGAACGGCTGCTTTGAGAATTCCGAAGGAGATGACCGAGAAGGCCCGGTCGACCTCTTCTGCCTTGATACCCTGAAAAACGAGGACGGCGAGAATGGCCCCAAAGGGGTCGTTGAGGATGCCCTCGAGCTTGAGAATGGAAGCCACGCGGGCTTTGGGCCGCGCGTGTCGGAGCAAGGGTCCGATCACGGTCGGTCCCGTAACGACGAGGATCGCGCCGAGCAAGAGCGCGATCTCGATCTCGAGCTTCAACAAAAAGAACGCCGCGGCCGACAACACCGCCCAAGTCACGGGAATCCCGATGACGATCAGCCGACGCACAGGCTTAGCGACGCCTCGGATTTCATCCAGGCTCGCTGATAGCCCACCTTCGAAGAGAACGACCGCCGCGGCCAGCGAGACGAACGGAAAAGTCAGCTCACCAAGGACCTCGTCGGGATTGAAGAAACCAGTGACCGGCCCAGCCACGAAGCCGAGTGTCAGGAGGACCAAAATGGATGGGATTCGCCACCGCCAGGCGATCCACTGCGCGACCGCGCCCAGGGTGACCAGAATGACTATCCCATTGATGATGTCGTGGTTCATGAAGGATCAGTCGACCTGGTTTCGCGAAAAGGATTCCGCGGGTATAAGAGCCCTGTGCCTACGATCGTACCGGAAGAAATAGACTTGAATGAGCTGCGACGCCAGCTCGAAGAGCACTTCGGCGAAGCGCCCCCAGCGGGCTACGTTCGTGGAAAGACCGCGCTCCGCGCAGCCCTCGTTCAGATTCTTCAGTGTTCGGAGCTCGAGAGCGAGCAGCTCGTCGACACTCTGGAGGCTCGCCGCATGATTCGTTACGAAGGCAACAAGCGCGACGCGGTAGACGATTTGGAGAGTTTTTGGCAACTTGCACCGCTTTGACCACCTCTCGCGATGAGCTCTCAAGGTTGGAGGATTCGCTGGGGGTCTAGCTGCCCGGCGAGCAGGTCGAAAACCTCCGTGCTCGGCTGGACCGGCGTTCGCGAGACGCCGATCTCCACCGGTTTCGCGATCTCGGTTCCACCGTTCTCCGCGACCACACGCCTCATCACGTTCGCCGCAGCCTGATGGCGTAACCCCTCGACTTGCAGGACGAGCCGAAGCTCGTTTCCGTCGACGGCTGTTCGGAGTGGGCGTACCCCGCGTGCGCGTATCCACGCGAGCGCGCGGTTGGAGGCCTTGGAGCTCGGGAAGGAAAACGCCAACACCGACTCAGCGCGCTTGGCCCGGGCCACGAGATGCGCTCCCACGATGACACCTAGGCGGCCGCGCGCACCGATGGCCCCGCGGATCAGGTCCGGGCCGACGGCTCGGCGGGGCGCGGGCCGGATCGATAGCTCGGTGCCAGTTGGCAGCACCATCTCGAGGCCGGCAACGTTTTGAACGACGGGATCGTTGCCCTTGTCGGCTCGCCCAGGGGCGCCTTGCGCAAGCCAGGTCCCAATCTGTTCGCCGTGGAGCTTCGTGGGCACCCCGAGCGTCCACCCGTGATCGTTCATTCTCATTTCGACTACGCCGATCGTGACGCCAGCCTGGACGTGAATGATCCTCGATGCTTCGTCGACGGAGATGATTCCATCGAGTCGATCCAGAAGTAGTGCCGGTCGATCGGGATGCGCATCCCCACCTGGGACCTGCAGCGGAGTCCCGCTTTCGTTGGCAAGCTTGATCAAGTGGCTCACGGCGCGGGTCGAAGCCGGGCTGATCGTCGGTTGGTCGCCGCTCTGATCGACTGTCCCGGGGAGACCGAGCTGAACCTCTTCCAAGAACTCAAGCACCGGCGCCTCCGCCGATCGGGATCAGCGACCCTGGGTTTAGGATTCCACGAGGATCGAGCGACCGCTTGATGCCGCGCACGAGGTCGATGGCCGCTCCCTGCTCCCGCAGCATCATGGGCGCCTTCGACCGTCCGACCCCGTGGTGGTGGCTCAGCGTCCCGCCGGCATCGACCACTGCACGGAGCGCTGAGCGCCAAGTTTCGTCATAGCGTTTCAGGGCCGCCTCATCGCTTGAGGCCGCGCCTGCGAACGTGAAGTAGATCGAGCCGCCTTCCGGGTATGCATGACTGAAATGCGCCATCACGAAAACGTGGCGGGCAAGTGCCTCGCGAACGGCTTGATACATCGGCCACAAGCGAGACCACGTCGCGGCCACTTCCATCGTGTCGATGAACGCGCCTGCAGCGAAAAGGGCCGATTGCCGGTAGCTGATCGAATGCCGGTGCTCGAGCCAATGTCGCGCGGGGCCCTCGCCCGTGTTGCGGGCGGAAAGGCCCTCGCAGATGTCTTCGGCTTCCTCCTGCTCGGCGCGGCCGATCTCGGGGTCATCCTCCCACACCAGCACGAGCTTCGCGCCCCCCATCGCGGGATCCGCCAACTCGACGAGACGGTTGATGACGCTCGGACGGCGAATCAGTCGTACGAGTGACCGTACGCCCGCTCCTGGCCCTGTGCTGTCGTCGGACGGATCGCGCGTTTCGCCTTTGTCCTTGCTCTTGAAGCTTCGGGAGATCATCGAGTCGAAGGGGTCGTACAAACGCGCGACCGCAGGCCGGAGCCCCGCCTGATAGATCTGCCGAATCGCCTCGAGCCCATCTTCGGTGCGGCGGAACAGCCACGATGAGAATTGTCGTTCGGTGGGGGCTGGATCCAGCCGCAGCTTCGCCTCGGTGACTACGCCGAAGATCCCCTCGCTCCCTATGAGCAGAGGCAGAAATGCCGCGTTCTCACCTTCCCGGTCGGCGCGCCAAATCTTTCCGGTGCCGTCGACGAATGTCAGCCCAAGCACGCGGTCTTCGATTTTTCCGTATCGCCCTGAGGTTTGTCCCGCGGCGCGACATGCGATCCAGCCGCCCAACGTCGAGCAATAGATCGAAGAAGGATAATGCCCGAACGTGTAACCTTTTGCGTTGAGCTGGTCCTCCAGTATTTGACCGATGATGCCGGCGCCGGCGCGGCATGTCAGCGTGTCGGAGTCGAGGTGATCGATGCGGTCCATTCGCTTGACATCGATGAGAATCGTGCGGTTGTCGGGTGAAATGCCTCCGCAGACTCCGCTACCAGCGCCATAGGGCACGGCGGGGATTCCGCGCTCGGCCGCGAATCGCAGAACCTCAGCCACCTCTTGCACATCTGCAGGCCATACGATGACAGCAGGCGGAGCGATGGCCGCCTCCCCTGCGCGGGTCCTGATTTGTTGCCGCGGCCACAGGTCTCGGGCGTAGGCAGCTCGGTCTGCAGGGTCCGTGGACGCGCGACCTCCGCTTACCAGGTTTGCGAGATGCCTGCGAAGTGATTGGGTCTCGGCGGATGGTACAAGCACGCCGGCTGTGGTACCGCGCACTAGGAAAATGGGCAACAGCAGGAATCATCCGCGAACTGTGGAGCGGTATTCGGAGGCCAATCTCCCAACGCGCTTTGGAGCGTTCCGGGTCGTCGTCTACAAGGAGCTCGACGGCGAAAAGGAGCACATCGCGGTCATCGTCGGCGAGGTGGAAGACGCCGAAGACGTTTTGGTTCGGGTGCACAGCGAATGCCTCACGGGCGAGGTGCTGCATTCATTGAAGTGTGACTGCCGGGGCCAGCTCGATCTGGCGCTCGAGCGGATTCAGCAGGTCGAAAAGGGTGCGGTCTTGTACCTTCGACAGGAGGGTCGGGGGATCGGCCTCGGCAACAAGATTCGCGCGTACGCCATGCAGGACGAGGGGTTCGATACCGTCGATGCAAACTTGGCCCTAGGCTTCGAAGATGACCAGCGCGGCTATCACGTGGCTGCGGACATGCTCCGCGACCTCGGGGTGAAGTCGGTCGCGCTGATGACCAACAACCCCCGCAAGGTCGCAGGGCTGGAGGCAGACGGTATCCGGGTCTCGCGACGCGAGCCGCACGAAATCGAAGCTCACGAGCACAATCGAGACTACCTCAAGACGAAACAAGCCCGCCTCGGCCACCTCGGACAAAACGGCGACGAATGAAGCGGCCCGCTCTTGGCTCCGTCAGGAAGGAGCGTGGGCTTCGGAGAGCTGTGCCAGCAGCGAAGCCACCGCAGAGGTCACGAGCGAAACTCGCTCCTTCACGTCGATCGTTTGCAAGATCCGCTGCCGGTCTTCGGGGCTCACGACGAGTTGGTCTGCAACGACGTCCGCCGCGCGCCCAGCTGGAAGCTCAGCAGAAACCTGGAGTGTAAAGTCGGGCTGCCGCTCGCGAACGAGCGACGCAACGCTCATCGCGACCGTCATCATGGCCAGCATGTCTGCCGAAGATGCGACCCCGATGTCGTCGATCGGAATCGCTCGCGCGAGCCGATACGGTATGTCGTCGCTCGGGACCTCCTCGAGGCGTACCCGATGAAGCCCGTGCAAGATGATGTCGTGGGTTCCGTCTGATCGGAGCTGGTGGGCGACGATTCGTCCGGCCCCCGCGATCTCGTGAATTGGCGGTCGGCCCTCGTAGTCCTGCTCCCAGCCCGGGGCCAGAAGCGTGACCGCCATCGCGTTGGGGCCGTTCTCCATGCAGTCCTGGGCCAGGCGCCGGTAGCGGGGCTCAAACAGGTGAAGCGGTAGCGCCGTGCCGGGAAAGAAGACGACCCGTGGAAGCGGAAAAACCGGTAGGCGTGAGAGCTCTTCCGTGCTGAGGGGAGTGCTCGGGAGCCATTCCATCGGGCGATTCTAACCGCAGTCGCGCCAGAGTACACGAAGTGCGCGCGGCAGCTCTGGGTTGCTCAACACGTCGCACTTCTCGCACGACAGGGGAAAGGTCCCTTCTTCGCATGAGTGGCACTCGGTTAGCACAGAGACCATCGCCGTCAGCTCTTCGCGGAGCTTTCTGAGCTTGGCGATCTTCCGCTGCATCGTGTCGATCTGCGCGTTCAATACCTGGGACATTTGATGGCTGGCCTCCTCCGGGCATGCGCAGCCCGCCTTGAGGCAGAACAGGTCTTTGATGCCCTGAAGCGAAAGCCCAGCCTCGCGCAGATCGAGCGCCAACTGCAGCTTCAACAGCTCACGTCCTGAGAAAAGGCGATGTCCGCACCGGCTTCGTCGTTCCGGCTCGATCAACCCTTCCTGCTCGTAAAACCGCACGGTTCGAAGCGTGCTCTTGCTCAACCGGGCCATGTCGCCCGTGGTGAGGAGGTCGTCGCATTCGGCTTCGAGGGTTGATGTGGAGGAATCAGTCACGTCGCAAGTTGCGAAAACATGTGTGTTTCCGAGAGCTTGTGCAAATATGGAGGCTGGGTCTTGGGTGTCAAGGGTCGGGGGCCATCCCCTCGGGATTATTGAGCAAAGCCCGGTACGCCTGCTCCGCCCCTTCGAAGCGCACACCGAACTTGTAGAAGTCCTCCTCGCGCACGCCCCCGAAGACCGAGAGCGCCCTGTCGACCTTGGCACGATCCGCCGGCGCCACCTCAAGGTGCGAGCCCCACCCCGCGGCCTCGCGACCGGTGAGCACCTCCAAGGCGACGCCGATCGGGTTGAGCTCGAGCGAGCAGCGCTCGAAGCGAAGCCGCCAGCCCTCGGGCGTCTCCGCGGCGCAGTCCCATGTGCCGTCTTGCAAATGCCGTCGCAACAGCTCTCCGAAATAGGCGCCGCACATCGGTGCGAGCAGGGAGATCACCTCCTCGCGGGGCGAGTCCACCAGCTGCGCATAGTGATCGAGGATTGGAAGGGTGTCCTGGGTTAGATCGAGCTCGAGGCCCGTTGCGTTCTTCACCGAGGTCACACAAGCCACGGTGAGGTCTTGGATGGCGGTGTCGGTTTCCATCTCACCGTTCGAATAGGGCGACCGCATCGGGATCGAAATGGTGTCTGACTCGTCCGCACATGGTCGACTGAGAGGCTATTTGCCGGAAGTTTAGGCCTTTTTTGGCGGTTTGCGGTCGGCCGGTACTTCGACCGAGCGATTGCTTTCGTGTACCATACAGTCTTCGAGCGAGTTG
>JBFICQ010000017.1:0-25631 GCA_041581895.1 Polyangiales bacterium
TCAACGTCTACAAGCTCATTGCCGAGGGAACCGTCGAGGAAAAGATTCTCGAGTTGTCCGCCAAGAAGCGAGAGCTCGTCTCGAACGTGTTGTCGACCGAGGGAAGCCCCCTCAGGGGCCTCACCAAGGCCGACGTCGAAAACCTGTTCAGCGAATAACGCGCAGGGCGCTCAGCCGAGATCAGAGCCCGGCATCCCTGCGGAACTCGAGGCACTGCGCGCTGCCCCTCTCGAAATCCCGACAGGTCGTTCCGCGAATCTCGTAGATCCGACAGGCGTTGGGGCTTTCGTCGGTGCCAAGGTGCACGCACGCGCCGTCCCGGTCGGTCGCGAACGCCACCATGCCGAAGTGGCCGGGTTGGATGGTTTCGGCGAGGTCGGCTCTGCCGATTTGGCGCCATCGGATCAGGTCTTCGGGCGGGATGAGGAGTCTGCCGTCGGTTCCGGTTCGGCAGCAGGCGCCGCAGATCAGGCAATCGAGCTCCTCGGTCATCGGAGCCAGTATGCCCCCGAAGAAGCCAGGTGCACGCGGTGGACTTCGGCCGGCAACCGTGATCTAGTTTCGTCCATGCGGAAAGGGTGGTTGTTTGCCGCGCTACTTCTCGCGGGCTGTGAGGGCCGCGAGCAGGAGGTCCTGCTTCCCACCGTCAAACCGAACGAGGTCGTGGTCTCCTGGGGAATGGTGAGTCGCGACCGGTCTAGAGATACCATGTACATGGAGGTCCGCGGCGACCGCCAGATGACGGTTACCACCAAGAGGCCGAGTGGAAACATGGTTCAAGTGCGGCGGGACCTTACCAAAGACCAATACGCCGAGCTGATCGACAAGCTACGCAAGCTCGACTGCTGCTCACTCGAGTCGCGTTCGGAAACCGCACCGAGTCCGCTCGAGTCCCAACCCGAGCTCGGGATCAACTTCGGTGACATCGAATGCCAGATCGCGCTCTGGGACAGCGAGTGGCGCGTCGGCCGCGCTCGAGAATGTGGCTTCGTGGTGGCGCAGGTTCACGGTGGGGGCTTCGTTCCCGAACCAGCTTCATCCGATCCTGTACGTTAGCCGCCTAGCATCGATCTGGGAGTTAGGTATGCTCGCGCGCGATGTCCATCAAGTACTTTTGCGCGCATTGTGACCGAGAGTTCGTTCCAGAGACCCCGGAAGACAAGCCCCGCTGCCCCAACTGTATGCGGCGCGGTGGCGTTCAACCCGTGCAGACACCTGCCGACACGTCGGGTACCAGGCGAAAGCCCCTGCTAGTCTTGGCATTGATTCTCGTAGTGGCGGGCATCGGCTACAGCGCGTACCGCGCGACGGGGATCACCCTCGAAGAGACGCCCCCACTGCGGCCTTTGGAGCCGCGAGAGCTGTCTGCGTATCTTGAGCGTGATCAGATCAGCGTCGGCAAGCTCGAAGCGATGTTCGTGCTTCCAGCCTCGGGCGATTGGCCGACCGAGCCCGCGGCGCTGGCATCGTCGATCCGGGGCAAGTCGGCATCGTGGTCTCTCGATCATCCGTTGTCGCGAGAGGTATTCACCGCGGACGAGACCCTGGCTGCATTGACCGCGAGCGAGGCACGGGTTCGTCTCTATCCGCTCGAGGCCGCAAGCGCGATGACGGCGCTCCTTCGAGAGCAAGGCTTGCGGGCGATGGTCGCGGAGACGTGGGACCTCGGCGAGCAAACGCCTCCTGATCCGTCCGGCCTGTTCGGCTATTTTCTCGTGGCCGTCTACGAAAAGAATGGGGAGGAGCCTGCCGGTTTCTTCGATCCTTGGGGCGGACGAAACGAGGTAACACCGTCTTCCATGCGGGTACTCCGCGACTCCGAAGCAATTGCCGCAGGGCTCGGAACCGATTCGGCTCGCATCATCGCGAAGTCCGGCGATGGTGGCGAGGCACTCCCGCTGGTGGAAACGGCGCTGTTGCTCGATCCGGTTTCACCCTCGCTCCGCAGCGTTCACGGGATGGTCCTGCTCGAAACCGGTGGAGTCGTCATGGGCCTCAAGGAGCTTGAAGCCGCGCTCCAGCTCCGCCCCGATGGGCCGCGGCAGCTCAATCTAGCGCAGCTCTTGCTTGCGCAGGCCGCCATGCTGCAGATGTCTGGCGAAGCCAAAGCCGCTGATGCTGAGCTCGACGCAGCCAGTCAGACGATCGGTGCAGTGGTAACTCGATGGCCGAAGTACGCGCGCGCCCGTCTCGTGCTCGCCATGCTGCACTTTGGGACCGACGAACCGGATCGCGCTCGGGCCGAGCTCGAGGTTGCGGAGGAACTCGACCCGTCCACCGCATCGTTGTGGGCCTTGTGGGGGCAGTACTACTTGTCGCAGGGGGACTACGTGTCCGCTGCGGCGCGGGTAAAGCGAGCAGTCGAGCTCGACCCCGACAACTGGCAACTCCGCTTACAGGCCGCACGTGCCTTGCTCGAGGCCGGCGACGAGCAAGCCGCCCGCGAGAACGTCGAAGCGGCGCTCGATCGGGTTCCCCCAGAAAAAAGAGCCGAGCTGAAGCAGTATCTGTCGCGCACTGTCGGCCCCGGGGTGCTTGGCGACGGGCCCTCTACCCCGCCTCCGTCCGGCGCGCTCGTGCTTCCCGAGCCGACCGTGGGGGGGTCGCCAGCCGGTGCTCCCGAGCCGACCGAGGCGGATCCTGCCTTGAGGCTGGGGGACCCGTCGAAGCTGCGCTTGCGCGATCCGGATCAAGACCTCCAGCTCGATCTCGGCGAATGATGGCTCAGCTGGCGTCGGCCGCAATGCTGCTGACCCGTAGAAGCTGCCTCCAGAGCAGATCGCGTCCCTCTCCGGTCACCGCGCTGTAGGGTGTGACCGGGTGATGCAGCTGGCGTCGAAGGGCAGCCACAGCTGGTTTTCGCCTGCTCGCGGAGAGCTTGTCGATCTTGGTCGCCACGAGAATCGGTGTGACGCCACAGCTTTCGAGAAACTCGACGAGCTGTGCGTCATCGGGCTCGACGCCACGCCGTATGTCGACGATGACGACGGCTCCCCGAAGCCCCGGTCGTTGCTCGAGGAAGCCTTCGATCAAGGGTCCCCAGGATTTGCGCTCGGCCTTACTGCGTTGCGCATAGCCGTAACCGGGCAGGTCCACGAGGTCGAGGTGCGCCTCGGTTTCGTCGATCCGGAGTCGGACGCGAAAGAGGTTGATCGTCCTAGTACAACCGGGCGCGCTGCTGGTTCGGACGAGCTTCCTTCGTTGCACCAGACTGTTGATCAGGCTCGATTTGCCTACGTTGGAACGGCCGGCGAATGCGATCTCCGCGAAGACCGGAGGGGGCAGCTGCTCGAGGGCAGCGGCACCAGCGATGAACTCGGCGTCGAGGACGTCCATCGAGGCTCTTTAGCGCCGTTGGCGGATCACGCACGCACGCGTCGGCGCAGAGCCGCCCGCAGATCCCCGAGCTCGGGCGCACCGAGGGCCCTTGCCACGCCGAGGTAGGTGAGGGCGCCGACGACCACGGTCGCAACGTAGATGCCGAGATTGCGCGGGTCATTGCCGCCAAGGCTCCACTCACCGAGCTGCGCCATCCATGCGACGAGCACCCCCATCGCGAGGCTCGCGATTGCGACTCTACCGAGGCTCCGTCCGACTTCTCGAAGGCCGAGCCGGCCCGATTTCCGTCGAAGCAGCCAGAGGAGCGCCACGAGTTGAACCACCGCCGCCGCAGTCGTAGCTGCCGCCAGGCCCGCGTGTTGCATGGGTCCCATGAGGGCGAAGCTCAGGGCAACGAAAGTCGCCAGGTTCATCGCGCTAGCCAGCACCGGCGTCCGAGTGTCGTTGTGCGCATGAAACATCGGAATGATCGTGCGGACCGACGCGACGGCCCAAATCCCTCCAGCTTGCCAGACGAAAGATCGAACCGTCTCATGGATTTCGGTTGCCTCGTAGCGACCCCGGCCAAAGAACACCGTGATGGTAGGTTCGGCGAGAACGGTAAGCGCGACGCACGCTGGCACGGCGACGAAGAGAGAAAGGCGCAACGCGTAGCGAAAGAGACGCTTCGCTTCGTCCTCATCGCGATGTGCGACCGCATCGCTCAGGGACGGCAGGGCGGCCGAGGCGATCGCGAGCGCGAACATCCCTTGTGGGATCTCCGCCAGCCGCGCGCCGTAGTAGAGATAGCTCACGCTACCAGTGGGGAGAAACGAGGCGAACAGCCGGGAGAGAAGCAAGTTGAGCTGATAGACGCCAAGGCCCGCCAACAGAGGGACCATCAGTCGCCCGCACTTTCGAACGTGAGGATCGTTGAAATCGAACTTCGGGGTCACCACGAGGTGTTCTTTGGCAAGCGCCGGGAGTTGAAAGAGCACTTGCAGGCCGCCCCCGATGAGCGCGCCCAGCGCCAGGGCGAAGATCCCCGGCCATCCGTACCGCTCGACCGTAGGGACCAAGAGGAATGCTGCCGCGATCAAAGCCACGTTGAGAAGGGCGGGCGCAAATGCCGGTGCGGCGAAGCGCTTGCTGGCGTAGAGCGCCGCCATGAGAAGCGCTGAGACCCCCATCAGAAGGATGTACGGGAATAGCAACCGCGTGAGCCCAACGGTCAGATCGAAGAGGGCTGGGTCGCGTTGAAAGCCCCAGGCGTAGAGCTTGACGATCCAGGGCGCCAGCAAGACACCGAGCACCGCCACCGCAAGCAAGACAATCGACATCGTGCCGACCAGGTGTCGATAGAACGTCCTGGCGGGCTCTTTGCCTTGGCGCTCGCGCACTTCGCTGAAGACAGGGACGAAGGCCGCCGAGACCGCTCCCTCACCGAGAAGCGATCGAAGCGCGTTTGGAATCGTGAAGGCCAACCAAAAGGCGTCGGTGGCCCCGATGGCGAAGACCGCCGCAACGACCGCGTCTCGCACAGCGCCCAAGATTCGCGAGGTCAAAGTGCCGGTAGCGACGACACCTGCGCGGCGCACAATCTCCCCGCTCGACGTCCTAGGCGGCGTGTCGGCCATCGGCGGAAGGATGCGCACGAGGGGACGATCGCGGCAAGAAAGCCGGGCGTATCAACTGGTGCTCAAGAGGCCTTGCAGTTGGGCGATTTCCACGGTGTACGATGCCCCGCAATAATCGCAGCTCATGCTCAACGGCTCGCCATCTTCGACGAGCTCCTGGATGTCGCTTCGGTCGAGCACGCTGAGCGTGGTCATCACGCGAAGCTGGCTGCATTGACAACCAAACCGGACGTGGCTGCTCTGCAGCCAGGTGAACGGCATGCCTTCGAATATCTGCTCGATCAGAACCGAAGGCGAGGCATCCGCGTCTCGAAGCCGATCCGTGATTTCCACGAAGTCCTCGAGGCGCTTGGTCATCGTCTCCATGGCTTCCTCCGCCTCGCTCGCCTCGGGCAAGAGCTGAACGACGAAGCCGCCGGAGGTGGGTTGCTCCCCTTCGAGGGCCGAGCCGAGTGAGATCATGGATATAATTTGCTCCGATAACTGCATGTAACGCATGAACGCCTCGGAAAGATTCCCGCTCTCGGGAACTTCGACCACGCCGCGATGCAGGTCGGCGTTTGGGAGGGTCCGCATCATTTGGAGGGTGGCCCTCGTTTTTCGGATGTCGGGTGGTGCGCTTCCCGAGCCCGACTGCAGCAAACCGCGGGTCCATCCATCGGGGTGCGAATCGGCGATCAGTTGGCCAGCATCCTCCTCGAAGCGGACGATACACTGGACCCTCAGCGAGGGGGCCATCGTCTCCCGGTAGAGAACGGCCGCCGTGACGAGGTCGGCTAGGTCGTGAGCGATGCTCCCCGAGAGCTTTTGGGCGGCTACGACCTCGCGGGCGGTGTCGGTCGTCCGAGCGGCGATGACTCGAAAGGCTCCATCGTTGGTCATCGCCCGAAGGACGGCGTCGGTTTCTGGCATGTTTTTTCTGAAGCGCATTGGCGATGCGTTGGCAAGCGCTACCATTGGGCAGAAGGGGAAAAAATGACAATCCACCGAATCGTTCTCATTCCGGGTGACGGGATCGGGCCGGAAGTGGCTGCCGCGGTGACCCGGGTCCTGCGTGCTGCCGAGGCGCCGGTCGAGTGGGAGGAGCAGCTTGCGGGGGTCGCAGCCCTCGACGCGTTTGGGGAAGTGCTGCCTCAGCAAACGCTCGACTCCGTGAGAGAACGTGGAATCGCTCTCAAGGGGCCCTGCACCACGCCCGTGGGGGAGGGTTTTACGTCGGTCAACGTTCAGCTTCGGAAGCGGCTCGAGCTCTACGTCGCGGTGCGACCGATTCGCAACCTACCGAACGTCCCCACCCGGTACGAAGGCGTAGACTTGGTGGTGCTCCGCGAAAACACCGAGGGTCTCTATAGCGGTATCGAAAACGAGGTGACCACCGGAGTGGTGACCAGCCTGAAAGTGGCGACCGAGCACGCCTCGAGGCGCATCGCCCGGTGGGGCTTTCAATACGCGCGTGACCGGGGCCGGAAGAAGATCACGGTGATGCACAAGGCCAACATCATGAAGCTGAGCGACGGCATGTTTTTGCGGTGCGCGAGAGCGGTGCGTGAGGAGCTCGGCTACCACGACATCGAGCACGAAGAGATGATCATCGATGCTGGCTGCATGAAGTTGGTTCAAGACCCAACGCAATTCGACGTCTTGCTTCTCGAAAACCTCTACGGCGACATGCTCAGCGACCTGTGTGCCGGTTTCGTTGGCGGGCTCGGGGTGGTTCCAGGCGCTAACATCGGTGACGACTCTGCGGTTTTCGAAGCCGTTCACGGGTCAGCACCCGACATCGCGGGGAAGGGCGTGGCCAATCCGCTGGCGCTGCTCATGTCGGCCGTCATGATGCTGAACCATCTGACCGACACCCGAGGCGATGCACGTTGTCGCGAGGTCGGCCAACGCATCAAAGGCGCCTACAACCAAGCCCTGTCCGACGGCCAAAAGACGCGAGACCTAGGTGGTGACCTCGGTACCGACGACTTTGCCTCGGCGGTCATCGATCGGCTCGGCTGAGCGCGATCGCTTCTTGGGGACGGGCACTGTGCCCCTACTCGTCGGCTGGGATCGGGCGATGGCCCCCTGCGACGCGCAGCAACGGCGGAAGGACGACCAGGGTAGCGACCAAGCAGCCGCCAATCGTTACGGCGATGAGCTCGCCGAAGTTTCGGACCGGAATGAACGAGCTCAACAGAAGAACCGCGAACCCAGCCATCAATGTCACGCACGAGATGACGATCGCGCGTCCAGTTCCGCGAGCGGCTCGAACCAGCGCGGCTTCGCGCCCGAGCCCCGTTTGCATCTCCTCTCGGAAGCGCGCGAGAACGTGGATTGTGCCATTCACCGCGAGGCCGAGGCTGACCGAAAAGATGATCACCGTCGAGACGTTGAGCGGGATCTCGCGCCACACCATGTAGGCCATCGTCGCGACGAGCGGAACCAGGTTCGGCGGGATGCTCAGGAGACCGAACCGCACGCTGCGGAAGAAAAACGCAAGCAAAAGAAAGATGACCACTACCGCAATCAACAAGCTACCCATGAGGTCGCGAACCACGGCGGTTTGGCCGCGGGAGCCCGTGTAGGCCTCGCCGGTAAACGAGTAGGAGACCAGCTCGTCGTCACCGAGCTCGGCATCGATTTGCTTTTCGAGCTCGTTGAGGAACGTCAGCGTCGCCTGCGCCCCGACGTCGCGAAGCTTGAACTGAACGCGAGCCTTTCGTCCATCTTCGGTTAGCCAGGAGTCCAGCGGCGAGGGTTTCCGTTGGCTCATCATCGTGACGAGGCCTTTGACCTGCTTTACGCTTTTGAATTCTTCGGAGCGGGCGCTGGGGTCATCTGCGAGAAGCGCGTACGACTCTCGGAGCATGTCCCCGTAGCTCAATGTGCGGATGATCTCGGGACGGAGAGCTGCCCAGTTTCGAATCCGCTGGATGGTCTGCACCATCTTCGGATCAAGGAACTGGTCTTGGTCGGCGCTCACGAGAATCAACTCGAGGGGCCGAACGCCATCGAGCTTCTCTTCGATCAACACGGTCGTCTCGTAGACGGGGTCGCTTTCGTCAAATTGGTCGAGCAAGGCGTGGTCGACCGTGATCCGACTTGCCACGTAGCCTGCTCCCGCCGTGAGTATCGCGGTCAGCGCGAGCACGAGCCACCGCCAGCGCAAGAGCTTGGCGACCATGTTGGTGGTCACGTTTGTGAACATGCTGTTGCGGTCGCGAGTGGGCCGCGACTTCGGAGGCTTCGCCCAGGTGAGCACGGAGGGCACGAAGGTGATGATCACCAAGTATGAAACCATGACTCCGAGACCGGCCGTCAGTCCAAAGTGCCGAAGCATCACGGTCTTCGACACGACGAGTGATGCCAAGCCGACCGCCGTTGTGGCGGACGTCAACATGACGGCGACAGCCATCGCGCGCACCGTTCGCTGGCCTGCCCGACGCGTGTCAGCTTCGCCAATGACTTCGTCGCGGTAGCGCTGCACGAGGTGTGTCGCGTCACTGATGCCAATGATGATCAAGAGCGGGACGATGATGTTGTTGAGAATGTTCATCGGCTCGCCGAAAAGGCCCATTCCGCCGACGACCATCAACGCGGTCACCCCGACGGCTGCGAGTGGCATCAGGACCCCAGGAAGCCAGCGAAAGGAGAGTAGAAGAAGGAACAAGCACACCAGAACCGTAAGCGGGATCAGCCGTAGGTTGTCTGTCCGCATGTTGTCGACGAGAACACTGCGAAGATAAGGCAATCCACCAACGTGCACGGTGATGTCGTCAAATTCGGGGCGCTCGAGGTCGTCACGAAGCTCGCCCATCGCCTGGCGCATCTCTTTTGGGTCGAGCTCGGGAAGCTGAAGCGCGATCCCGGCGATCGTGTGATCGTCGTCGATCAAGCGTCCGAGGAACAACGGGTTGCTCTTTACCGCGGTCGCGAGGTCGGCAGCTTCCTGCTCCGTCACCTCGGTACCGATGACGATCGGATCGGTCTTCAGCTCGTTCGATAGCGCGGGACCGACCTCAGCGATACCGCCAGGGAATCGATCCGGGTCGCTTTCGATGATATCGAGTAGGGCGTTGAAGGCATCGTCCTCGAGGTCGCCTTGGCTGTCCGCTTTGTCCTCATCGAGCGCGTCGAGGTCGTCGAGGTCGTCGAGGTCGTCGAGGTCATCCAGGTCTTCGCCCTCGTCGCCGACGGCTTCGAGGTCCAGATCGTCGAGGTCCGCTCCTTCGTCTTCGTCCGTCGTGCCCTTGACGCGCCGCGGAATATTGAGCGTCGTGATGCTGGCGACTTTGTCGACCCAAGGCTTATCTGCGAAGTACAGAGAGAGATCGTGCAGTTGCTGCAACGATTCGCGGGACAGGACGTCATCCGCCTCGACGAGCAAGAGAACGGCCGTGCGGCGCTTGCCGAACCACTCCTCGAAGCGCTGCTGGATGACCGCGTACTCCTCGCCCTCAAAGGACGCCAGAAGGCTCTCTGGGGCGGGATCCGCGGTGACCTTGGGGATCTGACTCGCCAGCGCGAGGGTAGCCAAGATGGTGACGCTGACGACTAGCTTTCGGCGCTCGGTGACGAGCTTCGCGAGCCAATCCAACGTCTTCTGCCGTTTGGACACGAGCGTGTATGCCTGGCGAAGGCGCAGGTTGCAAGGGCGGACGGAGGCCTTACCGGCTTGACAGGCCCACCCGCCAGGGCTAGTAACGGCCTCCCTACGGGGAGGAATTCGAAGTGGCCAACCACCCCTCAGCCAAGAAGCGAGCCCGTCAAACGATCAAGCGGACGGCCCGCAATCGCGATATCCGCACCCATGTGCGTACTTGTGTGAAGCGTGTACGAGCCGCCGTCGCAGCGGGCGATGCCGACGGAGCGAGAAAGGCCTTGGCCGAAGCCGTCCGCAAGATCGACGCGGCGGTTTCCAAGGGCATCTACCACCGCAAGACCGGCTCGCGACACATCTCTCGCCTCACTCAGCAGGTCAATACGCTTCGCTGAATTTGGCCGAGTTACCTGCGATCGGCGCAGAGCTCTAGAACTGCCTCTTGCAAGATCACGTCCGGTGGACGCTTGCTGCTCTTCAAGGCCATGTCGGTCGCGGCGATGAGCGCAAAGGCTTCGCCGAGCGTGTCGGCGGTGAACTGCCGCGCGGAGGCGGTGAGGTCGGCTGCCTTGAAAGGTGGAGCCCCAGCTCGCTTGGTGGCTTCCTCGGGCCTCAGACCCTCGGACAAAGCCTGTCGCATCCGGGCCACAATACGGAGCTGTCGAGCGACCATCGCGAGAAGACGTAGCGGTGGCTCCCGATCCGCGAGCAACGACTGCGCGGCCGCCATCCCCTTTCGTCGGTCCTTGAGCCCGATGGCATCGACGAGGCTCCAAATCGAGTCCACGCGAATCCGGGTCACGCACCGTGTCACGGCTTCAGCATCGATGCGTTGACCGGCTCCCACGAACAATGAAAGCCTTTCAATCGCATCGTCGATTGCAGCGAGATCATCCCCGACGGCGTCGAGGAGGGTCTCAATCGCTTGGGGTGCGATGTTGTGACCGCGAGCATTGGCTTCGCCGCGAACGAAGGCGCGAAGCTCTCGACCACGAAGCGGCTTGGCTTCGAAAAGCCAGCTGCTTTTCTTGGCGAGTTTCGCGAGCTTTGCGCGGCCGTCGAGCTTGTCTGCAGTGATCACGACAGTCGTGGAGTCGTTGGGGTCGGCGAGATACTCGGCGAGGTTCGACTGCTCGGTGGGCGTCATGGAATCGACGTGGCGCACGAGCACCAGTCGTCTATCGGCCATCATGGGCAACGTCCGCGCTGCCGAGATCACCGCCGCCGCCTCGAGGCCCTTTCCGTCGAACAGGTCGACATTGAAACCGGGAGTGCCGCTTTGGTCGACAGCCTGACGAACCGCATCGACCGCACGCTCCACGAGGAAGCGCTCGGCCCCGACCAACAAATAGACGGGCTCGAGGGAGCCTTCCCCAGCCCTCTTGGTGACTTCTTGGATGTTCGGCACGTGCTAGCGGGCTTCTTCGTCCGTAAAGGTGACTTCGCCGCTGTGTTTTACCGCGTCCCCGAGAATTTGAAAGCGATAACGACCCACCTCCTGGCGGCGGACCGTCACCACCATTTCGAGGCGTCGGTTCGGCTCGAATTGGGGCCGCTTGAGACGCAGCTTGTGCACGATCGTTCGTTGATTGCTGTCGCTGACAAAGACCGTCATCGCCGGTGCAATGAACTTCCGCTCGGCGGTCTGAATGTCGTAGAACAACACTTCGAACTCCGAGTCGCGAACCGGGGCGTTGAACGATGCCACCAGGCTGGCCCTCCACTGTCGCTCTTCGATCGGCGCGTCCATCGTCTCGCGAAGCCGCGTGGCCTTGTGCGCACGCGCAAAGCGGAGGACGCCCGCCTCGGAAAGCGATCGCGGAATTCCCTTCTGCGTCAGATAGATCTTGGCCCTCAGCCCCGTCGCCGCGTCGGCTTCGTCCCAAGGGGTTAGCGTGCACAAGAGGGCAGCCGTTGAGGCGGCCATAAAAGCTGTCCGTAGGTCCAAGGCGTGCTCCTAGATGGGCTCCAGGATCAACCTTAACAACTGGAAATATGCAGTGACAGGGTGACAGGGTGGGGTCGTGTGGGCGGGCCGAGGATCCGCCGCGAAAACCCGGGTCGAAAAGTTGTCCGAGGAGACGCGGACGGCTAACTCCGAGCAAGTAGCCAAAGGGGGTAAGCGTTCGATGACGACGGTCGGCGGGGGTGTCAGAGGGCTGGTCGCGCGGGCCCAGCGGGAGGCGCAGCGACGCGCGCATAGCCCCTCCACGGGATACCTGCTGTTGGTGATTCTTCAGTCTGGCGGGCCCACCGGCGCGCTCCTGTCCCAGCTTGGAGTTCGGGAGGGCGAGCTCTTGAGGGCGATCCGAACCGTGGACTCGGAACCGACGAGCGCGCTCGAGCGCGCGGTGGAGCGAGCGTATCGAATTGCCAAGGCCATGGGCGCGGAGCAGGTCTTGCCGGCGCATCTTCTTTTCGCGATCGTTCGCGATAGCCGGAGCGCTGCACATCGGAGCCTCCAGCAGATCGGAGCAGTTCCCAAGCAGGTGCAGGAGGCGGTGAGGGGCTTGCTCTCGCCCGAGGACGCGCGCGACCAACGAGGATCGACCTACATCCGCCCCGTCGCTCCACCCGCGAAGGATGTCCAGCGTCCCGCGCGACCTTCCGCGCGCCGAAACACCGAGACTGCTCCCTTGATCGAGCTCCGAGTCGAAAAGCCCGAGACGCCGATCGACTCCGAAACCCCCGAACAGGAGCCACCGGACGAGGATCTCATCGTACCCTCATCGTCGCCCTTCTCACTCGACGCGGGTGCTTATCCGATGCTCTGCAAGCTCGGCCGTAATCTGACGGAGATGGCATCGCTCGGGGAAATCGACGAAGTGATCGGGCGGGATGCCGAAATCGAACGATTGCTCGATGTCTTGGCCCGGCGTCGCTCGAACAACCCGCTTCTGGTCGGGCCGCCAGGCGTCGGGAAGACCGCCATCGTCGAGGGGCTGGCGCGTAAAGTCGCTCGCGGCGGTGAGGGCGTTCGAGGCCTCGAAGGCACGATCCTGGTAGAGCTTTCGGCGGGTGCCCTGGTTTCGGGGACGGGCGTCCGCGGGGCGCTTTCCGAACGGATGCGCCGACTACAGTTCGAAGTAAAGCGAGCGAAGGGTCGAATCGTGTTGTTCATCGACGAGGTTCACGCGCTCTTCACCGGTGGCGATTCACCGGACGATTTGGCGCACGAACTCAAGGCTTCGCTCGCCCGCGGTGAGCTTCCCTGCATCGGCGCAACGACCGATGCCGAATATCGCAAATACTTCGAACGGGATGCCGCGCTTGCCCGCCGCTTCTCGCCCATTCACGTCGCCGAGCCTTCGGCCGACGATGCGATTGAGATTCTTCGCGGCATTGCACCGCGCTACGAGGTTCATCACGGGATCGCGTACGCACCTGAGGCTGTCGATTCCGCGGTGGAGCTTTCCGTGCGCTACATCCCAGAACAGAGCTTGCCGGACAAGGCGATCGGACTGCTCGACCTAGCAGGCGCACGCATCCGTCGACGGGGCCGGGCCATCGTCGACCGAAAGGCCGTCGCTCAAGTCGTCGCCGAGAAGGTTCGCGTTCCACTCGAGCGACTTCTGGTGACCGATGCTCAAAAGCTTCTCGAGCTTGAGCAACATCTGGCCGAGCACGTCGTCGGGCATGCCGACGTCATGACCCGCGTCGCGGATGCGCTCCGGAAAGGCGCAGCGGGGTTTCATGGGAGCCGTCCGTTGGCAACGTTCCTATTCACGGGCCAAACCGGCGTCGGCAAGACCGAAACCGCCCGTGCTCTCAACGAGCTCTTTTTCACAAGCTGTCCGATGACACGAGTCGACATGAGTGAGCTCAGCGAGCCGCATGCGGTAGCCAAGCTGGTGGGCGCGCCCCCTGGATACGTCGGGCACGACGCGGGGGGTCAGCTGACAGAAGCCATCCGCCATCGCCCCTACCAACTCGTCCTGCTCGACGAGATCGAAAAGGCCCACCTGGATGTGCTCCAGGCGCTGTTGCCATTGCTAGAGGACGGGCGACTCACTGACGGCAAAGGTCGGACCGTCGATTGCACGCACACCATCATCGTCATGACCTCGAACCTCGGATCGCAAGCAGCGGCTACCGGCACGGGAGCGATCGGCTTTCGAGGCGCTTCGACTTCGACCAACGACGCAGCGTCGGCCGCTCTCGCAGCGGCGCGGCGTGCTCTTCCGCCCGAGCTGTGGAACCGAATCGACGAACCTTTGTTTTTCGGTCCCCTCAGTCGAGATGAGGTCGCCGAGATCGCGCGAAGGCTCGTCGCCGGTGTCACGCATCAGCTTCGCGAACGCCAAGGCGTCGACCTGCGCGTCGACGCGACGGCGATTGATGCCTTGCTTGCCTTGGGCGGTTACGACGCCGATCTGGGTGCACGACCCATGCGGCGCGCGATCGGGCGCCTTGTCGAGGCGCCGCTTGCCGCCGCCATCCTCGCAGGCGAGTTCGAAAAAGGCGATCGCATCGTGGCCTTGGGGGATGGCGATTCGATTCGATTCGAGCCTGCCGAGGGCTCCGTCGAAGCCGCCGAGTAAGGTGCTACCGGCGCTTGGCTACGCGCCGAATTTCATCGGCCCGTCGGCGCGAAAGGCCCGCAGCTTCGGCGTTCTGCAAAATGACCGGAAGCAACGCGTCGTAGGCGGATAGCGCGCCTCGGCCGGCACCGCGAAGGGCTTTGCGATGGCGGTCGACCGTTAGAGCGTCACCTCTGGCAACGGGACCCGTGAGCGCGCTTGGAACTCCGATGCGCTGCACGTTTTCTCCGACGCTCTCCAGCAGACCGCCGATCGACCGCTCCGCGTCTCGTCTTGCGATTCCGAGCCCCTCGAGCAGGCGCACGGCCACGAAAGCCAACGCAGCCGCGCCGTTTGCCACGAGGGCGGCGGCTGCATGATAGATGGGGTTCGCGGTTTCGGCGGTGATGACCCGTGCGCCACAGGCTTTTCCGACGTGACGGCTCATCGTGACGGCACGCGGCGAGCCGTGCGCGACGAAAGTCTTGCCGTCGAGCCTCGGGGGGCGTCGCCCGCTCGCGAAGGAAACCAACGGGTGCATCACCCCCACGTTTGCTCCCTGAGTTGCGCATGCGTCGAGCTCATCTACATTCCGAGCACCCGCACAATGAAGCACTGTCGCTCCGGGTTTCAGCTCGTTTGCGATCCGTGCGGACACCGATTCGATCGCATCGTCAGAGACGGCCAAAATGATCACGTCCGAATCACGAAGGGCTGCAAGAGCGAGCTTGCGTCCCATCGTCGTGACCTCATGCGTGCCGTGATGCTCCAACGATCGGCGCAGAGCAGTTGCGACGCGGCCTCGCCCTACGATAGCGACCTTCATGGGGCGCCCTGGTAGAGGTCCCGCTCGCGGATGTACGCAATGACCGCTCTGGGCAACAGGCCGGAAACATTGCCTGCGTTCGAGAGCTGGGCGCGGATATCGGTTGAATTGATGTTTGGGATCGAAATCGGACACCCCTCGGGGACGGGATATCCCTGACGTCCAATGACGAGCGGAGGAGCCGCTCGCACCACTTCATCCCAACGATGCCACCGGTCGGTTGCTGGAAGCACATCGGCCCCGATCAGCAGTCGAAAAGAGGCATCGGGGTGCTCCGATTCGAGAGCTTCGATCGTGCGCAGGGTTCGGCTCACGCCCCCGAGGCGCTGCTCGACGGACGAAATCCCGACCCCGTGAAAGGGGGCAAACGCCAACTCACACATCGCAAAGCGTTCCTCGAAAGAGGCCCAATGCTCTTTTTCAAAAGCATGGTTCCAGGTCGGGATGATCAAGACCCGATCGATATCCGCCGCAGACAACGCCCAGGCGACGGACAAGACATGCCCCAAGTGAGGCGGATCGAAGCTGCCGCCGTAAAGGGCGATGTGCTGGACGCTCACGGTGCCACCTTCATCCTTGCGCCGCGTCCCTGAATCGGTTCGGTCCATAAGACCTCCCCGGTCAGATCGATGGCGCGGAGAGTGATCCCCCCGCCTTCCGCTTCGTCGTCGAGGATCCCCAAGTGGCCGCGCTCGAGTGGGCCCGGGCTGAAGAAACATCTCGGCCCGTAACGCTTGAATGCCAGCTCCTTGGCGTCCCCGTAGATGACGACATTCGAATTGACGACGTCTTCTTCGCCGAGGCTGGACTTCTCTCGGACGAGTAGGATGATGCGATCGTCGAGCATTTCGATCGCGTTCGCCGGTGGTTGAGGCAGCAGACGCAGCTTCTCAAGATACCTCGCGCCGCGAAGCGAACGCACCACTTCGGTGATTTCCTCAGGGGACCCCGTGGCGGCCACTTCGGCGACGCGCTGCTCGAAGCTCTCCTCGCTCTGGTCGCGCTGTTGAGCGGCGATGAAATCGCGAATTGCTTCGTCGGAGCCGAGGTAGACGACGGTATCGACTTCGAGCTCGCTGACGAGCTGGCCTACTGCTTGCTCCAGGAGAGCCGAGCTCGATTCTGCGGGACCGACGAAACCAAATCTCATGAGTTATCGATCTACACCAGCTTGGGTGCGAGCTTCAAAATGTGCGTCGCTCGAGGCAAAGCGGATGATGCCCCAAGCCTCCGGCGTGGAGCGAACCATCGCTGAACGCGGGCCCGGAGAGCCCGGCATTTCCGCCCCGGCTACTTTGAGCAGCGCTGCGACTGCGGAAGGGACATCCCCGGTCAGGGTCAACGCAATGCGGCTTCCGAACTCGGCGATCGCCATCGGAACGGCTCGCGACGAAAAATCGGGGTCTCCGCGGATCTCGAGCACGAGGCTCTCGACTTCGTCACGGTAACGCCGAGGCACGCTTCGAACCAACCTGCGGCGAAGCTCCTGCGCATCAGGCGGGGCGAGCCTAGTGGCTCGGCTTGCCTCGTGGGTGCCTAGAAGCGTCAACAGCACCGCATCGAGGTCTTGTGGGCTCACACGCAATCCCGGCGCGAGATGACCGCTCGCGATCTTCAGAGCTCTGGCGAACAGGAAGACGCGCTCCTGCCGCGTGATGTGCTCGGCAAACCCGGCCCCCAGCACCAAAGTTGGGGGGTCTCCCGAGATCGGCATGCAAGCTGTCGACGATGCGTGGGTGAGCCGAATCCGGGGTTCGCTGATCCCGAGTCCCTCGGCGACTAGCCCCGCTTCGTCCAGCAGGAAACGCTGCTTTCCCGGTACCCTCCGAAGGTTCCAAGCTGTCGCATCGAAAGGAAGAAGCTTGTCGAAGGCCGTTTCGCACAGATAGAACAACCGAAACACGGTTGGGGGAAGCGCCTTGGGCGCGACGACGTCATCCACGGTGGCTGGCAAGGGCAGCTGCGGTTGACCGAACGCTTCGTGGTGCTCGGTTACCGCGCCGACGAAAAGAGAGGTCGGATGGCCCAACGCAATCGCCGCGCTCGCGGCGCACGACGCAGGCCCAGAGCCGCGACGCCGATGGAGCGCTCGAACCAGCGTCGTCCACAAAGCCTCCTCTTCGGGACGCTCGTCGATCGCTTCACGCAGATCCGCGATCGCGCGGTTCAAGTGCATCGCGGCGGCCGGACCCGCGCCTTGTCGGTCGAAGTGATCCGCCAAAGCCAGAATTACATCGACTTCGGTCGGCTGTTCGCTCCGCAGTTGCTCCAAGGCAAGCTCCGCCTGTCGAGGCTGGCCCACCGATTCGATGGCGGCGGCGAGCCGTATCCGATAATCGCGGTTTTGAGCATCGCTGCCGGCTCGCCGCACCAGCTCTTCGAGAACCCCAGCGGCCTCCCGCGCCTTGCCTTGCAAGGCCAACACCGAAGCGAGCCGGTCGAGCGTCTCGACGTTTGCAGGGGTAAGCTTGAGCACCTGGCGCAGCGCAGCTTCCGAACGAGGCAAGTCCTGTAGTCGCTCGTTGTAGATCTCCGCTAGCTGCGAAAAAGCCCAAACCTGTTCATCGACGGACCGTTTCAACCGCGCGATTCGAATCAGTGCCTCGGCGGCGCCCTGCCAATCGCCTCGGCTCTTGTGCGTTTCGACCAACTCGGTGAGCGCCGCGAAGTGAGTCGAATCGAGCTCCAAGCACTCGCGGAGCGATTCGATGACGCCTTCGATGTCTCCCTTTTCGCGTCGCTGGGCCGCCTGATCGAGCAGGAGCGCGACGAGCGTAGGCGTGTCCGCACCGGCTTCGATCCGTGATTCGGTGAGAGCCTCTGCTTCCGCCAGCCGCCCCTGACTCCGATAGAGCGAGACCAAGCGGCGATACACGTCGAGATAGGTGATGTCGCTTTCGGTTGCTGCTACGTAGGCCTCTACGGCTCGTTCGGGATCGTCGAGCTTCTCCTCGAAGATCCCAGCGGCGGCCCTCCAGAGGGAAGCCGCGCGGCGCCCGTCCTTCGCCCCTGACGCTGCCTGCTGGTAGAGCGACGCGGCCTCGTCCCACCCATCTGCTGCGTACAGAAGCCAGGCTTCGAGCTCGAGCGCCAACGGGTGCTGTCCAGTCTCGTCGAGAACTGCGAGCGCTCGTTCGGGCTCGTGCCGGCGCTCGAGAATGTGCGCACGCTCGAGCGCCAGAGCGCCCCGTTGGAGATCGCTTGGGAGATGCGCCTGAACCGAGGCCAGCGCCAGCAGTGCGGCTTCTGAGTCGCCACGGGCGTATGCGGCGCCAAGCACTTGTCGCGCCAAACTCGGGTCCGGGTCGATGTCGTCGTCGATCCCTCGGAGTAAGCGGTCGACCTCGGAGGGAAGGATGTCAGGGTCGGCACGGAGCACCTCCACCATCAATCGATGCCGTGCAGCTCGTTCGGGGGCTTCTTCGGGAAGGCAACTTAGAAGGCGCTTGGCGCACGACAGGATGCGTTCACCGTCTTGCTCGCGTAGGGAGTCCCATTCGAGTATTCGGGCGGTCGGCAAGTGATCGGGACGGGATTCGGCGATCGACTGTAGCGACAGTCGAGCACCCTGCATGTCACCTCGCAAGAGACGATCGACCGCCGCCATGGCCCATAACTCGCCAAGCTCTTCGTCCTCGTCGTGAGCCTCGCGAGCGCGCCGCATGGCCGAGTCCGCCACCCGCGCGAACTCGCCCGCGCGTAGCTCCGCCTCCTCGCACGAGACCAAGAGGGCCTGGTCGTCCGGGGCGCGGGAAAGAGCCTCTCGGAGCGCTTTCGCGGCCCGTGCCGGAAAGCCCGCACGTTGAAAGGCGACCGCGGCCCGCGCGAGATAAGGGACCGGCTCGAAATGCTGCGCAGCCAGGGCAAGGAGCTCGCCTGCGCGCTCGGAGCCTCGTGGCTCCGCCTCGACGAGGTGCTCGAGCAACAAGGGGTCGGGCTTGCTTTCGTCGAGGGCCGCCTTGGCATGAGCGAGCCGGTCGGCATCCGAGCTCACCCAGATCGACGCACGTAACGCCGCCGCCACTGCGCTAGACTCTCCCCTCGACGCTTGTGACGACGCGGCCCGGGCACGCTCCGTCGACTCCGCGCGTCCGTGTTCGATCTCCCACAGAGCCGGCAAGTAGTCGGGTTGCCGTTCGAGCGCCGTGTCGAGGACTTGCTTGGCGTCGCTGCCGGCGCCACCGAGCAATCGGGCCGCTGTCGTGAGGGCGAACGCCGCCGGCTCGCCCTTGGCGCCCGCGCCGTCCTCGAGCCAGTGCTCTGCGGCTGCCTGGGGATCCTCGTGATCGAGGAACGCGAGCGCCCGACAGAGGATCGGATCAAATCCAACATGCTCTTTGGCGCTCGTCAGGAATTCACGTCGGCTCTGCAGTCCGATTTCGTCGGCGACCTCGGCAAGGGCAAGCGCAGGACCCAGTCGATTCGACGACCGGGCGAGCTCCCGCTCGAGCGACGCCAACAAAGCGGCGCCATCACCGAGAATTGCGGCCTTGTCGGCAAGAATCATATCGGCCGCGACGCTTCGCGGGGCGACCGTCATTGCATCCATCACGAGCTTCAGCTCGGTCTCTGGTTGGTCCGCTCCAGTCAAACGTTCCCAGGCTCGGACGTAGTGAGTCAGTCCGTGTTTTTCCGATTCCTCCAAGCCCTCGGCTCCGAGCTCTGGATCAATTCCTAGCTCGGCGCGCAGCCTTGCGGCGCGCGCGCGGCTCATGGCACGGGCTTCCGGGCTCGGATCCGTCGCATCGGTTTCGAAGGCCGCGCTTGCAGCGCCCAGCTCGTCAGCGCGGGACGCGATGTCCCCAAGGGTCCATAGCGAGACGATGTCGTCGTCGCCTTCGAGCTGCGCGATCGCTTCTTCGTGTTGTCCCAACGGCCCGTCGAGGATGATCGCGGCAGCGCGACGAAGCGCGCTCCTAAGTGCGGGGATTTCGGTCTGCGTCGCTGCGTTCAGGAGCGACGTCACGCTGGTTTGGTGGTCGCCAAGCTCATGCGCGGCGCGAATCAAGCCGAGCCGCGCTGGAAGAGAGGTGGGGTCCAGATCGGTCGCACGCTGGTAGAGCGCGCTCGCCGCCTCTACCCTCGCCCCCTGCTCCATGAGCGTTCCGGCATGTCGCATGAGAACGGACTGCGCCTCGGGCTCTGGCCAGACCGAAGCGGCCCGCGCGATCGCTTCGCCCGCGCGCGCGAAGTCCGCGCGAGCAATGCGTGCGGAGGCCAACGACATCAGCGCCACGAAGTCGTCGTCCTTCGCCTGAATCGCCTGCTCGGCCGCCCGCTCCGCGGACGGCGATTCGCCCATTCGATGAAGTGCGATGTGGGCGAGGAGCTTGAGGGCTGACGCCCGCTCCGCCGGAGGGAGGTCGAGCGCGGCTTCGTTGCTGAGGGCTCGCGCCGCGGCACCCCAGTCGCCTCGCCGCATCGCGTGACGCCGCAGGGCGCGTAGCGCCACCACGTCTCGCGCATCGGACTCGAGCGCCTGACCGTACGCAGCGACCGCGGAATCCTCATCCCCGAGCTGCTCGTGGAGCTCGGCTGCCGTCGTGAGGAGTCTCGCCCTCGATGAGGCGCCCGCGCGCTCGGCGAGCGCGCTCAAGAGGGCGATTCGGCGCTTCTTCGCGCTACTATCTTCGACGACGAGCGGAGCCGACTCCTTGCGCGACGCATGCTGGAAAACCGTTCGTTGGGCGGCCTGCGCGCCACTGTCGCTCGGGTCGGGGGGGTGCGAGACCCGCTTGTCCTGCCGCCCCGTCTGGGTGGCGAGGAACGTGTCGAGCAAGTTCGCGATGCTCTCCTCATCGAAATCGAACGCAGCAGGGGCCGACTTCCGCTCATCGGTGGGCATATCGTGCTCGTCCTCAGCCACCTGACCTCCAACGCGGCGATTCCGGGCCGGCCCAGAAGCGCAAGAGATCGAGGGCGCGCTCCGACGTACGAAGCCCTTCCAGATCGTTTTGGCCAGGCGGAAGAGTCTCCGCGAACGCGACGCCGATATCCATTGAAGCGATGAGACCTGCGCGATCCGCGCTTTGCTGAAGCCTGCGAGCGAGATGCCGCAAACTGGTCGTGGTCAGGTGAGTCCCGAACGCCAGGTCGTGTACCGTGCGTCGGACCGACCTTGGCAGCTTGATGTCGACCCGATCCAAAGCGTCAGCGTCGGTTTCCAGGCGACAACGTGCCGCTCCAAGAATGCCTGCAAGCTTGGCAGCGATGTCTCCGGTCGAGCCGTCGATCAGCTCTGTCGCGCCGCGCGGAGCAGCCCATGCGAGGCGGCCCGCATGGAAAAGGTCTGCGTCCGCGAGCCCGGACCTGCTCTCGGACGACACCAACCAATCGACCTCGCCGTGTCGATTCATCCGAGCTCGTGGGGGCGTGGAAGAGTCAGCCAGTGCGATCGTCCCGAGCGGTGCCTCAAAACGCCGACAGAGTAACGCGAGCTGTTCGCACACCCGATCCTCCGAGCTCGCTTTTGGCCGCGATGGCAGCCGCCTTCTCACGAGACTCGGGCCGGCTCGTTCCACCACTTGCTCCAGAACCTCGTCGGCACCGACGTCTCCCAGCGCTTCGAGAGGCACATGATCAAGGGTGGGGCGCGACGTGCGTGCACCCTCTGCGGAAGGCACGAGCCCAAGCGCTGCGAGGGTGGCTCTTACGGCTGTTGCCCGTTCAGGCTGGGATTGCCAGGTCGCGGCGTCTTCCAAGCCCTGCAGCAAGGAGGCTTTGAGCTCGCCACGAGCGATTTGCTCCCAGACCGTGCGCTCGTAGCTTTCGATCGCGGCGATGCGGGGCGCGCCTTCGATGAGCTCGACCAAGCTCGAGATCGCCTCCCGATGGGTTGGCTCGAGGCCGAGCGCGCGCCTGTACGCCTCTGCCGCTCGGTCTTCGTGACCAAGGCTCGATTCGAGCTTCCCGATTCGGGTGAGCAGCTGCGCGTCTTGCAATCCGAGATCATCTACCGCCCGCAACTCGGCAAGCGCCTCTTCGCTCCGCGCGAGCTTCCTTTCGAGAAAATCCGCCGCGCCGAGGTGGGCAACACGTTTTTGCGCTGGAGGGATTTCCGCCTCCGCGAGGCGCCGCAGGCTATCCACGGCTTCGTCCCATTTTTCGAGCGACACGTGAACCTCGGCCGCCAAGGCCAGTGCGCCAGGATGGTCGGGCACCGCGGCAAAGAGCTCGTCGAGCACCTCTAGCGCCTTGGCTCGTTCGCTGAACCCTCGAAGCAGTCGCGCGCGTTCATAGAGGAGATCCTCGCGATCGCCGGAACCGGCTCGATCGAGGCGGGACTCGATCAGCTCCTGAAGCGCGTCCGCGTCCTCCTTGTCGGCGAGGAGGTCGTGAAGTCTGCGGAAGGCAAGATCTCGGCTCGGATCTGCCGCCAAGGCAGCGCGGAACAGATCTTCCGCCTGCTGATCTTGGTCGAGAAAGTCCAGGCGAACAATGCCAGCCTCCTCCAACAACTCCGCGCGGAGCGTGCCATCGACAAACCGTGCCAGGCGCTCGCAAGCGAGCGCAGCGAGAGACCAGTCCCTTGCCTGACGAGCGGCACCCCGAAGTGCTTCCCAGACGGCTACGTCGTCGGGCCGGTCATCGAGCTCGCTGCTCAGGAGTGACACCGCCTCGGCGCCCCGACCTGCGTCGACCAATGCTCGACAGTACGCGGCCTCGAGAGCGGCGCGTCCCACGACGTCACTGTGATGAAGCCTGTGCTCGAGGCTCAGTGCACGGAACTCGGGGTCGTCGGCTGGACTCGAGGCTTCGTCGATCGCCACGGTCGCCTCGAGCTCACGCGTCGCTAACTCGCGCGTGTCTTGCGCCAATAGAAAGAGCTCGTCCGCGGCATCCGGACCTCGCGCAACGCTCGTCGCGCGCAGCCCCTGAAGGAACGTACCTGTCCGGAGATGATCGTCAGGCGCCAGCTCGGAGAGACGAAGCCATCCGTTTCCAGTCGGGGCGCTTCGCTCCAGATCCGCGCGCCAAGCCCCATAGGCATCGCCAAAGCTCGACGACGGATGCTCGGTCGAAGCGAGGGCTTGTTCGAGAATGCGCTCAGCCGCGCCACGCTGCGCTTCGGTGGTGAGTCGACCCGGAATGCACAATAGACCGATCGCCGCCGCCATCGAGGTTGCCGGATCATCGACGGCGGCTTCGTACGCTGAAGCCGCTTCCGACTCGCGACCCTCGGAGCGCAGGGCGTCTCCGAGCAGCACCGAGCAAATCTCCGACACACCTCCACCGAGGTCGCCTTGCGCCAAGGCATCGTACGCGCGAATCGTCGCACCTGCATCGCTTTGCCGTCTTGCGACGTCGAGAAGGGCAAGCGCCGCGGAGGGCGAAGAAGGAAAGGCTTTCAGCGCCATTTCGTAGGCATGTCTCGCGGCAGCGACGTTTCCGCCCCTTTCGGCGGTTGCACCTGCCAGGAGCAACGAGAGCTCATCCAATTGGTAGGCTGGGTCGCTTTCCGAGCGTTCGCGTTCCAGGGACACCGCGGCCTCCGGTCGTCCACTTTCGCGGAGCACGCCCTGGAGCAGTGTCAGCGCGTACTCGTCCTCTGGCGCGTCCTCGAGCGCCCTACGAAGTGCGTCTTCGGAGGAACCCCATCGACCGGCACGTGCATATGCTTGGGCTGCTGCGCATAGATGTCCGACGCGGACGTCGTTTGCCGAGAGAGAGGCAAGGGCTTCGTGCGCTTCAATCAACAGGTCTAGATCGCCGGTCCACGCACCTCGCACTCGGGCGATGTAGGGTGCCCAGTGCTGGTGTGCTGGGTCGCTCACCGTTTCGGACAAGAGCGCGTTCGCACTGTCGTCGGCACCGAGCACGCGCCGCAGCGCTTCGTATTTCGAAAAAGCGAGAATCGCTCGTTCATCGACGCTCACCTCTCGCGACAGCAACCTGTCACACCAGTCGCTCAATCTATCAAAGCGCTGCGAAACCAGCGCCGCGCCGATCGCCTCGCGAGCGATCGCATTGCCCGATTCTGTCTCGATGCTCGCCGCCTTCGAGTAGAGGACCTCGGCTCGATCCGCCCCGGAAGGTTGCATGCTGGCGAGCTGAGCCGCGTGCCACAACGCGCGTGCACGGTCTTCGCCCTGGAGGTCTTTTGCGTGCCGACAGAGAGCCTCGATGCGAGCCTCGTGGTCACCTGCACGGATCCACGTTACGTCAAGCGCTGCGCGCGCATAGGCTGAGTCGGGGTACCGATCGGCGATCGCACGCAAGATCTCCGTCGCCTTCTCGAGATTGTGGTCTGCGAGGGCGCGTCGGATTTCATGGGCCACGAATCCCGGGTGGTCAGGCGCCGATGCCTGGAACCACTCGGACGTCACCTGAGCACGGTCTTCGTCACCCACTTGTTCCGCGAGCGAGAGCGCGCGGAGACGGAGGCCTGGGTCGTCGGGCCGCAGCCGAAGCGCCGCATCGAAAAGGGCGGCCGCTCCAGTCGCATCGCTCAGCGACTCGAGACGGTGCTGTGCGGCCTCTTCATAAAGGAGGGCAGCCGTCGGCGCCCGACGCGCTCGCGACACGGGGATGCTGAGCGGGTCGATGGGCCTGTCGGATGACGCTGCCTGTTCCAATTGCTCGGCCAGTGCGGTCGCGGCGCGATCGAATACATCCCAACGCTCGTGTTCTTGGGCGACGCGGATCGAGAGCATGCGCGCCAGCCAGCTCAACGCTTCCGATTGGCAAGCGCGCTCGAGTGCTTCGAGCGAGGCATCGATCTCACCTGCATCGAGTTCCGAAAGCGCCAGATCCAGCCACAGCGTCGCGCGGAGCTCGTCATCGGTGGCATGCTCGGCTTGAGCGCGAAGTGCCTCACGAACTGCAGATTGGTCTTCGCCTGCCTCGGCAAGCCACTCGAGGAGCAGCGCGGGAACCGCGGGCTTGGGTGATTCGTCGATCGCTGCCTGAAGCAGTGAAGCCCACTGTTTGGTTCGGAGCGCCAGATCCGCGAGCGCAGCCGCCTTGAGCACGCCCTTCGATGCCGCCGCGACCTGTGCCTCGCACAAGGCGGGCACCGAGTGTCCGTTCCGCTCCCGTTCGGCGATTCGCAACCCCGCCATGACGGCAGGGTGGAAGAGAGGGTCGACGGCTGCGGCGCGCTCGTATTGTGCAAACGCCTCCTCCGGCCGGTCGAGCGCGTGCTCGTAAAGGAGCCCCACCTCGTAGAGGATCGCCGCTTCGGCGGTTGGGTCGGTTTCTGCTTCGAGCTCGCGACGCAGGTTCGCAACTCGCAACTCGATCAAGTCCCGCTTTCCTGAGGCCCCGGGGGGGCTGGATGGCGGCTGTTCAATCATCCGCCGCTCCGCCTACCCTAGCGTCCAACCGCCATCTATGACCATCACGTCCCCCGTTAGATAGTCCGATTCGTCCGAGGCCAAGTATACCGCAGCCCCGGCAATGTCTTCTGGTTGCCCGACGCGTTTGAGGGCCGTGCGATCGACGACCATCGAACGGAAGGTGTCGCTTTCGACGAGCACCTGCGCAAACTTGGTTTCGACCAAGCCGGGCGCGATGGCATTCACTCGAATCCCCGCGGGCCCGAGCTCCATGGCGAGCGTTCGGGTCATAGAGATCACGGCTGCCTTGGTCATTCCGTAGACGCCCTGCAAGGGGGCGGCCATCTGTCCCATCACGCTCGCGACGTTGACGATCGAGCCTTTTGCTTTGCGCTGTTGCAGATGATTCACCACGAGCTTAGTCATGCCAAAGTAGCCTTTGAGATTCACCTCGAAGGTCTTGTCCCA
>JBFICQ010000018.1:0-25308 GCA_041581895.1 Polyangiales bacterium
GGCCCGAACTTGGTAGGGGCTCGGCCCCGGTCATCGTTCCCGACAAACTGTGCCGAAACGCCGCGTCGATGGTGACGGCCACGAGCTCACCGGTCGGGTCGTGCTGCGGTGGGGTCACGAAATGCACGATTTCGTTTCGCTCGGTTCGCCCGGCGAAGCGCCCCGAGTCGCCCGGCGACTGCCCTTCGACCAACACGCGTTGATCGGTTCCGACCAAGGACTCCAAGTGCGCCCGCTGCTGCGTCTCGATGAGGGCAAACAGCCTCGCGAGCCGCTCGTCTTTCACGGGCTCGGGTACCTCATGGCCGAGCTGAAGCGCAGGTGTGTACGGGCGCGGCGAATACTTGAAGCAGAACGCGGCAACGAAGCCTACTTCCTCGACAAGCGCGAGGGTGCGCTCGAAGTCTTCGTCGGTCTCGCCGGGAAAACCAACGATGAAGTCCGAGGACAAGGTGAGACCGGGCTTGGCCTCTCGCAGCGCGCGCGTGCGCGCGATGTAGTCGGCTGCGGTGTAGCGGCGGGCCATTCGTTTGAGAACGCCATCGGAGCCAGACTGCACGGGCAGATGAACATGGGCCGGGAGCACCGCGAGGTCGGCATGCGCGGCGACGAGCTCTTCGGTGACGTGGCGTGGATGGGGCGAGGTGTAGCGGAGCCGCAGCAGGTCCGGCACCTCGCGCGCGATCCGACGGAGCAACGCGGCGAACTCGGAGGTCGACGGAGCCATTTTCGAGGTCGGCTTTACGTCGGTTCGGGAGCCCGGGTCGTGCCACGAGTTGACGGTCTGCCCGAGCAAGGTGATCTCCCGCACGCCGCCAGCAACCAGGTCCGAAATCTCGCCGACGATCTCGTCCGCGGCGCGATAGCGCTCGGAGCCGCGCGTATGAGGAACGATGCAAAACGTGCATCGCTCGTCACAGCCCTTCATGACCGTCACATAGGCCGTGACCTCTCGGCGATCGTCGTGAGCCTTGGCGCGCAGGAACTGAGGGTCGTCCATGTCGAAGACGGTGCGGGTGATCGGAGGGGCACCCTGCTCCACCTGCCGCACGAGGTCAGGGAGCTCGGGGATGTTGTCTGGCCCGAGGACGATGTCGACAAATGGAGCCTTTTTCAGCAGTTGCTCCCCCTCTTGTTGGGCAACGCATCCCGCGACCGCCAAAACCATGCCTCGGCGGGCCGCCTTGAAGGGCCGAAACGTCCCGAGGAGGCTCATCAGCTTGTGCTCTGCTTTCTCGCGAACACTGCAGGTGTTGACCAGGAGCAGATCGGCGAGCGCCGGCTCGCTTGCCTCTCGGTACCCATCAGCGCGCAGCACTTCCTCGATCCGGCGAGAATCGTGGACGTTCATCTGACAACCGAAGGTCTGGACGAAGTACTGCTTCATTTTGCCGGGGCGGTAGCTTTAGCAGCAGAGGCGGGGGGCGCCAAACGACTGAAATTACGCAGATCGCTGGCGGAACCAGGGCCCGTCGCGCTACAAGCCGTAGGTAGATGGCTCGCCAGCGATGCATCTGCTTGCTGCTCGTACTGGCGAGCGGCTGCAAGACGATCCCCGAGGATAGCTACGGCATCGACAAGATTCGCTTCAGCGGCATGGACAACCTCGATCCCGAGGCTCTTCAGGCCTGCTTGGCCACCCGTCCGCGCGATCGGGTCACCATCGCGTTTGGGACGAGCGTCGACCGGGAGTGCGGGGTCCCACCCTTCGATGGAAAGCGCGCCTCGTTCGACCTCTGGAAGAAGCTTCGAAAAGGGTGGCCGACGCTCGATTCGGCGGTTTTCGAGCGCGACCTCGATCGGATCGAGCGCTGGTACCAGGCGCGCGGCTATTATGATGCTGCGGTCATCAGCACGGAGCTCAATCCGCCTTCGGCTGCGGCATCGGACCGCATCGTCGTGGGCCCCGACGAGGAGGCGCCGTGCGAGCGAGCGGGCGAGGGAGAGGGCTGCGAGCTGGAGATCGCAATCGAGGTCGAAGAAGGGCTGCCGGTGCTCATTCGATCGATCGGCATCGCAGGTCATGAAGGGTTGAGTGCGGACAAACGCGAGAAAGTCGACGAGGCCGTCGCTCTCGAGGTCGGCCGGCCCTTCGACGAGGCGCTCTATGAGCGAAGCAAACGAGAGATTCGACGCCAGCTGAGGGACGCGAGCTACGCCTGCGGCCGCGTCTCGGGGCGAGTCGAGATCGACCGCGATGCACGCGAGGCTTTCGTTGAGTTCAACGTCGAGACCGGCCCACGTTGCGCCATCGGCAACATCGTCGTGACAGGCAACCAAGACCTCCCCGCCAAGACGATCCTAGCCGTAGCGAATTTGAAGCGTGGCCAGGCCTACAGCCTGGTAAGGCTCGCCGACGCGCAGCGTGCGGTCTACGCCCTCGGGGCACTGGCGTCGGTGAATGTCGTCGACACCGCCCGAGTCGATGAGAATCAGGCCTGCACGGGCATCGTCGACATCAACATCGCCGTGGAGCCAGGAAGACAAATCCGGTGGGGAATCGGGGCAGGTCTGCAAAGCGGAACGATCTCGACCCTCACTCTCGAGCAGGACACTCGCATCTCCGATGTCCATTTGCTTGGCCGCTTCGAGCATCGCAATTTCATCGGTGGCTTTCGAAGGTTGCGCATCGAGGACCGTCCGAAAATCGTCGCTACCGATCCGTTCTTCCGTTTTGGTCGAGGTTTCATCCTCGGCAACGAGGTCCGGATCTTGTACCAACGCCCGGCGTTCATCGAAGCTCGGACCACCGCCGCCATTCGGTTTCGTCACGATTGGGGGCCGGACCCCTACGAGCTTTTTCGGCGCCACGATCTTCAAGTGTCCGGCCAGCTCTCCCGGCCGTTCTTCGAAGGCCGCCTGCTCTTGACTGGCGGCCTCAACTTCGATGCGTACTTGGTGGTCGATGAAGACCCCCGTTTTCCGACGAGCTATCAAGTCGCTTTCTTCGACGAGCGCGTCGTAATCGACTTGCGCGATGATTCACGAAGCCCGAGGTCGGGGTTTTTCTTTCAGGTGGGAAGCCAGCAATCACCGGCGAAGCTCAACCGCTCTTGGCAATACGTGCGAGTGAATCCCGAGGTTCGCGGCTACGTTCCATTGCCGTTGTCCTCGACTCTCGGCTTCAAGTTCGGCATCGGGGCGATGTTCATCTTCTCGCGAGATACGGGACGGCTCGACCTCATCGGCCAAGCCCTCGGGCCTCAGAGCTACCGGTTGCGCTCAGGTGGTCCGACCAGCCACCGAGGCTTTTTCGGCGGCTTCTTGGGCGACGCCGCGAGCCTCGACTCTCTGACTCAAGAGGGCAACGATGCTCGAAACGACGGAGGGCTCCGTCGATGGGAGGCGAGCGTCGAATGGCGCCTTCCCGTAACGAAAAACTTCACGACTGCGTTTTTCATGGACTTCGGCGACGTCCATCGGGGCACTTCCTATCGCTTCAACTACATCCGCGCGGCCAGCGGCTTTGGTTTTCGCTACCAGACCCCGGTCGGGCCGATTCGCCTCGATTTCGGCTTCCTCATCCCGAGGTGGCAGATTGTCGGTGAGCCGCCCCCGCCAAACGCATTCAACATCTTCCGCTTCATTCGCGGCGGGGTTCCAGGCGCCATTCAATTCACGATCGGTGAGGCATTCTGATGCGCTGGGTTTCCCGATTGGTGAGTTGGTTTCTCGGATGGCCGGCGCTCGCGGTGTTCTCGCTAATCACGAGCGTGCTGTTCCACTTGGACACCAGCCTCAGTCATCGGCTAGCCCGCGACATCCTGAATGACTTCGTCACGGGCGAGATGCAGGGTCGTCTGCAGGCGGGCTACATCACCCAGCTTCGTCTTTGGAAAACGATTGTGAAAGATGCCTTCGTCTTCGACCCCGATGGGACTCCCATCATCTACGGCGAGACGATCGAGCTCGGGATCGACCCCATCGCCGGACTACGCGGCAAGCTACGATTCTACTACGCAGACCTCACGAACGGATGGGTGCGCCTGATCGACAATGGCGAAGGCTCCCCGACCTTCCTCGACGCCTTCGAAGCGGCAGATCCAACGCCTTCCGAGGGAGAGCCATTTCACGCGATCGTCGACGACATGGACCTCAAGAACATCGAGGTGTTCGGCGAGATTCTAGGCCTCCAAGACCTGCGCATCCTCGAAATGCACGCGCGCGGCCGAATGGAGTTCTACGAAATCACCGAGATCGAGATTTGGTCGGGCGATGGCCGGATCGTGAACCCTTTCCCCTTCGAAGGGCAGATCAACAACGTCGTCGGGACCGTATACACCGACATGCGGGGGACCCAAGTCCTCGCCGAGCTCAGCCGAGGCACCGAACACATGGTGGCTGAAGTCGTCTATCGCCCGCCGTCGGGCGGGACTTACGACGACCCCTTCGACCTGGACCTCTACGTCAGGGTCGAGCCCGTGAGCGCGGAAACCCTTCGAGAGGTCGGCTTCGACTGGGCTGAGTCGCTGAAGGGAGATGCCAACGGCTGGGTGCGACTGTGGGGCTCCGAAGATGACTATCGGCTGCAAGCCGACGTAATGACCGCGGGCGGGCGGACGCGCATCAAAGGAGATCTGCCCGACGAGGGCGTCACCACGATCGAGATCGCCTCCGACAGCCTCCAGCTCGCGAAGGTAGTGAAAGGCGCGCCCAACGTCGACGCCAACGGCGTGCTCAAGCTCTCGGCTGATCCCAAACAAGAAGACATCATCGAAGTCGACATCGAAACCAAGGGCTTTCGTTACGAAGACATCCAAATCCCCGCCTTCGTCTCCAAGATCCGCGCGCGTCCCGATGGTGTGGACATTCAATCGCTCGAAACGAAGTACGCGGGCGGCCAGCTCTCGCTGAGCGGGAACTTCGAATACAGTGGCGTATCCACGATCTACGCGCGTGGGTCGATCCCCGACGTGAGCGCGGATCCCAACTTCGTCGAGTGGGCGCCAGGGATCAAGGGCAGCGCCAAGTTCGACCTCGAGATTCGAAGGAGCATGGCCGGGGATTTCGATTCCCGTGGTTGGGTCCGGTTCGACGACTTCAAGTACGGCGCGTTCGACGCCAAGTCACTCCGGCTCGAGGGCCGCATTTGGGGAGAGCCCAAGAGGCCCAAGATCGACGTGCAGCTCGTGGGCACGGCGGTGCGCGTAACGGGCTACCCGATCGGGCAAGGTCAAGCGCTCATCACCGGCGGACCAGAGCGCTACACGGCCGATGGCTCGTTCACCGCGCCCGGGGAGCGGCGTGCGGAGTTTCAGGCTCGCGTCGAGGAAAACGATGGCATCTATCGACTCGACGTCGACACCATCGAGTTGGCAGTTGCGGATCTCTCCTGGCGTGGTTCGGTCAACAAGCTGATTCTCGACCCTGTCAACGGACTCACCTTCGACCGGTTCCTCATGGGCAAGGGTGATCAACGCCTGGAGGCGCATGGAGAATGGAAGTTCAACGGACCCGACGACATCGAAGCCGACCTTCAGAATTTCGATCTCGCGGTGCTCAAGATTCTCTACCCTGAAAAAGCGCCCGACTTTACGGGGCGGGTCGACCTTCACTTCGAGTTTCGTGGAGACCTCGATCGCCGACCGACGATCATCGCCGAGGGCACGCTCACCGATGCGAACCTGTGGGACATCTCTCCGGTCAATGCGGCCTATTTGATCCACTACGATCAAGATCGCGTCGAGGCAGACGCGCAGGTAAACCTCGGCGGGCGTGGGAACTTCACGCTGAGCACGACCGGACTGGTCGATCCAAAAGCCGAGAGCATTCGCAAGGCCCTCCGGCGTGGCGTCTATGATGCGACGCTGAGCACCGGGGGCATGGACCTCACCCTTCTCGAGCTCATCCTCGAAGACGACATGCCCGACATCAGCGGCTATGCCGATGCCAGTATCGTACTGTCGGGATCAATCGACGCCCCCTCCTTCGAGGGGACGATCGCCGTCCCTGCGGTAACAGTTCGGAACTGGGGACCAGTCGAGTTTTCGTCGAAGTTCCGTTACGAGTACGGTGCGCTTCTGGCGCAGCTTGGCTTCGCGGATGACCAAGGCTCTTTGTTCGACGGCGAGGGAAGCCTTCTCGTGGACCTCGTCAACCTGGCACGGCATCCAAGTCAGACGGTTGCAACGTTGGAGACATCCCCGTGGCGGGTGTCCATGCGCATTCCTCCGCGGCGTTTGAGCGAGCTACCGGACATCCTCGGCCGGCGTGTACTGGCAGACGCGGAACGCCTGCAGGTCGCGGCGAGCTTGACTCTAGCGGGCGGCGCCTTTCGAACGCGGGGTGACTTCTACGCGAGCTTCGACTGGCGCTCCGATGTATCCGAGGGCCTTTGCGGCAGCGAAGCCCACCCTCGCGCGACCTTGCGCGCGGAGCTGGAGAACGACCTCACCGAGATCACGATGGATGGCGTGGTGGGCACCGCACAGGTCCTTCGGCTCGACGCCACCGCGCAGACCCCCCTCGATGCGTGGCTCAGGGCGGCCGAGGTGCCTGCCCTGCCGGTCACGCGCGTCAGCGCAGACCTCTACAACGCGCCGGTCGAGAACATCCCGTATCTCTGTCAGTACGCCGCCGGGCTCCTCAAGGCGCGTCTGCGTGCCACAAACCTCTTCGGCGACGACCCCACCTTGTCGCTTGCGTTGAACACCGACGAGCTTCGTGCGCGTCGTATCCAGCCCGGGCGTCGAGGCGTGCTGGTAGACACGATCGTCGAAACGCCGCCGGCCGAGGGCGAGATCAACGCCGCATACCAAAAGGGAATCGGCCAGCTCGATGCGACCATGAGCTGGTGGAATGGTGGCTTTACCGAGATCACTGCGCGCGCTCCACTCTTGTGGAATCGAGAGCACGTGGTGCCCGCCCTCGCCAAGCGCGGCAAGCTCGAGGGCCAAGCCAATTTCGATCGGATGCCCCTGCAAGCGGCGCTCGCCTGGATGGCCGGCGTGGTCAACGTTCAGGGAACGCTCCAGGGCAGTGTGAGCGCGCAGGGCACGATCCAGAAGCCAAACTTCGTTGGAAGCGTGGAGCTCTCGGACGGGCGCGTCGACCTTCGAAACGTCGGCCAAACACTCGACAACGTGGTCGGCAGGGCGATCTTCGACGAAGATGGGGTTGCGATTACCGGCCTCAAAGCAACCGACGCGAAGGGCTCGGCGGAAGCCGACGGGCGCATGGTGCTCAAGGGCTTGAGCCCCCACGAGCTCGACATCCAACTGCGAACCAATTCGTTCCCCATTCGGCAAGAGGGCTCGATCATGGCTCGTGTCGACGGAACGGCGCGGCTGCGCGCTACTTTGAAAGAGAACGGCCTCGACGGGGAGGTCCGCCTGCGCGACTTCGATCTCGACATCCCCGAAAGCTCAGCCACGCCCCAGGACTTGGCACCCCACCCCGAAGTGTTCTTCGTCGGTGAGGAGTACACGCCGCCTGGCCCGAGCGAGCCCTATCGTGTCAACCTCGCCATCCGATCGGACGGAGGAATCGTGATCCGAAGCAGGGATCAGGGGTTCTACGTCGAAGCGGACGCAAATCTCGACACGAAGCTCGACGAGGAGCTCGCCGTCAAGGGCAAGGTGGTCTTCCGACGTGGCAATTTCCAGGTCTTCGGCAAGCGCTTCGAGGTTCGGTCCGGAAGCATGGTCTTCGACGGCGATCCAGAGATGGACGCGAAAGTCGACCTCGTCGCCCGACACTCCCTGCGGGGTAGCTCGGATTCGGTCACCGTCACCGTATCGGGCCGCTTGAGCAATCCGACGATCGAGTTCACCTCGACGGCCCCGACGACCAGCGAGGGTGAGGTGATTGCCCTCCTCGTTACGGGGACAACCCGTCAAGAACGAGGCCTCGCAGCGACGCCCGAGGGCGCAAACGCCGAAACGACCAGCTTCCTCTCCGGAGTCGCGGCCGGTTTGTTTTCGGCGTCGCTCCAATCTCAGTTTGGAGGGCTCGCGCCGACGTTTGGGGTCAAGGGCGGGTCAGGCGTGAGTGAGTTCGACTCCGAGACCACCGTGCAGGTCGGATTCAACGTGGACTCGGTCATTCCAGACAACGTGCCCATTCGCGGACTCTACGTCGAAGGCCAGTTCGTGGCCCGGAGAAACGAGGGTGGCCCGAACTCGACCGGTCAGGCGCAGCGCCCTGGTTTTTTGGTCGAGGCCCTCTGGCCGCTAAGCTTCGTGACTACGGGGACGTTTGCCCCTCCATCGAACTGGAGTATCGACGTTACGTGGGAGCCCTGAAGTCAGGATGAGCCGAAAGCTTTTTGGAACCGATGGCATTCGTGGTCTGGCCAACCGAGGGGACATGTCGCCCGAGGTCGCCTTTCGCATCGGGGCCGCGATCGCGTACCAGGCCCGCCAGCGGGTCAAGCACGTCCCGCGAATCGTCGTTGGCAAAGACACCAGGCTTTCGGGGTACCTCTTCGAGACTGCGGTTGCCTCGGGGATCTGCGCCCAAGGCGGCGAGGTGCTCCTCTCCGGTCCGCTACCCACGCCCGCGATCGCACATTTGACGACTAGCATGCGCGCCGACGCGGGTGTCGTCATCAGCGCGTCGCACAACCCTTATCAGGACAACGGCATCAAGATCTTCGGCTCCGATGGCTTCAAGCTCCCGGACGAAGTCGAACACGAGGTCGAGAAGCTCATCTTCGGATCCAAGCTCGACAAGAACCGTCCCACGGGTACACGAGTCGGTCGCGCCGAGCGCCTAGACGACGCGCCGGGACGCTACGTGGCTTTCGTCAAGGCATCGTTTCCAAACGAGCTCACTCTCGAGGGTGTGTCCATCGTCGTCGACGCGGCTCATGGCGCTGCCTATCGCACGGCGCCACTCGTGTTCTCCGAGCTCGGCGCCAAGGTCCACGCGATCGGGGTAAAGCCCGACGGCAAGAACATCAACCATCGGGTCGGAGCGTTGCATCCCGACGCGTGTGCACGAGAGGTGCGTCGTCGCCATGCAGACCTCGGCATCGCCCTCGACGGCGATGCAGACCGGGTCATCATGATCGACGAGAAGGGCAATCAGATCGACGGCGACGTAATCATGGCCCTTTGCGCAACTCGCATGCTGCGCGCGAACCGTTTGCGCCGACGGACGCTAGTCGCCACCGTGATGAGCAACCTCGGTCTCGAACGCGCCCTCGAAGACGACAACGGTAAGCTGCTCCGTTGCGGCGTCGGCGATCGCTACGTCGTCGAAGCGATGCGCGAGCGCGGGTTGAACTTTGGCGGCGAGCAGTCCGGACATTTGATCTTTCTCGACCATGCGACGACGGGCGATGGGCTCGTGGCGGCCATGCAGGTGCTGGCCATTGTGCTGCGCGAAGGGCGCCCGCTTTCGGAGCTAGCATCGAAAGTGATGGAACGGGTTCCCCAGGTCTTGGTCAACGTGACGCTGCCGGACCGCCGACCTCTCGAGGAGCTTCCCAAAACGACCCACGCCATCGCACGCGCCGAGAAGGCGCTTGGCAAGAAAGGTCGCGTGCTCGTTCGCTGGAGCGGAACGGAGCCCAAGCTGCGAGTCATGATCGAGGGCCCGAAGAAAGACCGCATCCAGGCCATGGCTCAAGACATCGCATCTCAAGCGGAACTCGAGCTCCAGGCCTCCCCCGCGCCCTAGCGACCCAGGCTCAATTCGTCGCGCTGCGGTCGTCGAGCTCGACCGTAACCTGAACGGGATCAATTTGAATCGCCTCGACGCCTTCGGGAAGACCCCGAAGCTCTACCGGAACGCGATAGTTTCCCTTTTCCGGCCCGAGTCTACTCAAATCGACGAAGGCAACTACCGAGGCGGGGTCGAGTTGGTCGACGATGTTTTGCGGACCGCGGATGCGAGCGGCGATCGCCCGGGGTCGAAGAGACTGCGGGACGGAGCCCTGTGGCTCGACCCGTAGTGGCGAGAGCACTCTTTCCGCCATTTTGGGTTGCACTCGCAGTGTGACGAGGACCGACTGTGCCCCGAACGTGGTGTAGGCAGGCGCTCCGACCAGAGGGATCTCCCGTTGGATCACTCCGGCTTCGAGCGCGGACACGTCGATCTCCATGGCCCGCACCGTCCTCATCGAGTTCACGACGTCCCGGGGGCCCTCGACGCGAACCTTTGGCGGGAATACCTCCGCCCCGCTGGCCCACTCGAGATGGTCGGGAAGCTCTCCATCGAGCAACAGCTCCACCGGAAGCTCGCGACTCGCTCGTGGCACCCACTTGAATGCCAGCGAGGGCGGCACCACCGCCTCGACCGTGACACCGGCGGGCACGTCGAATGCCTCTCTTTCGAAGTAGTATTGGGGTTCTTCGACGGTCTTGAGCTCGATGTCGACCGGAGGCAGACTCTCCTGTCGAATCGCATTGAGCCGGGCACGGCTTCCCTTGAGCCGCACGCGTACTCGATCGGGCATGTCGGTCACGAGGATCATGTCCTCGGCATCTGGGGGCGGCTGGAACACAACGTCCATGTAGACGTTTCGTTCCATGTCCTCTGCGCCATGGACGAGGGAGAACATGAGAATGGCGATCCCGAGCGCGCCTGCCTTGAGCCCGAGGTTCTCGGTGAAGAAGAAACGGACTGCTTGGAGCGCGTCGAGCCAGGCGCTCACGAGGTCTCCTCGGCCTTGCTAACCGTGAGCACGGGCTCCTGGCTCGGACTGCGGGCGGGCTCGGGTGGTACTGCCGTGCTTCGCCGCTCGGACTTCCGGCGCGCGGGCTTGGGAGCATAGAACAGGCCGTAAAGGGCATCGCGAAGCGAGCTCACGTCGAGGTTTCGGACGATGTTGCCGTCGAAACAAAGCGAAATGGCCCCCCGCTCTTCGCTCACGACGATGACGACGGCGTCGGTCTCCTCGGTGATGCCGAGCCCCGCCCGATGGCGCGCGCCGAGCGTTCGATCCCCGCCCGCACTGCCGGCCATCGGCAAAAACACCCCCGCTTGCCAGATGCGCCCTTCTCGAATGACGACAGCTCCGTCATGCATCGGGTTTTCAAAGCTGGGAACGAAGATGCTATGCAGCAGCTCCTTACTCACTCGGGCATCGACCTCGGCGCCGCGCTCGATGAACTCGTCGAGGGCAGCGCTTCGCTCGAACGCAATCAGTGCACCGATGCGTTTCTGCGCGAGCGTGCCTGCTGCCTTGATCACCTCTTCGATGGTTTGCGTCTCTTTGGCAGTGCGTTGCCCGCGAAGGATCGGTCGCCGGCCCATTCGAGCGAGGGCGCGGCGGATGTCGGACTGAAAGATGATCACGACGATCACGGCGAGATACGCCAAGACCGAGTCCAGGATCGTGGTCACCGTCACCAGTCCGATGCGACGCGCGAAGAGATAGCCGACGAAAACGAAGAAAAGCCCGATCGCGACTTGCATGGCGCGCGTGCCGCGCAAGATGACCAAGGCCCAGTAGATCAGAACCGCCACCAAGCCGATGTCGAGGCAGTCGTTGAGCACGTCCCAGGCCCCGCGCTGGAAGAAACTCACGAAACCGTTGACGAGCTGACCCAACGCGTCGGTGAGCACTTCGATCATGGTGCCCCCTCGTCTGGCTCGTTGAGCGCATGCATCACGTCGATCACCTGACGCATGACGCGCACATCGTGGACTCGCACGGCTTCTACGCGAGCGCCGATACAGTGCGCGACGGCCGCAGCGGTGCCCCCGAGGCGGTCATCGGCAGATGGCGCCGCGCCGCTCGGATTGGGCGCCAGCTCGCTGATGAAGGATTTACGAGAGGGCCCCACAACTACACGGTATCCGGTCTTTCGAAAACGCCCAAGAGATCTTAGAAGCGCGACGGTCTGGCGGGCGGTCTTCGCGAAGCCGAGGCCCGGGTCGAGCCAGATCAAAGCCCGGGGGACGCCTGCCTCCTCCACGCGACGAGCGCCCTCGAGGAGCTCGTCGAGCACCTCCGAAACCACGTCGTCGTAGTTGGTGTGGGGGGGTCGGACCTCACCGCGGCCGCGGTTGTGCATCACGACGTACTCGGCCCCGGCGGCGGCGGCCACCTCGGCGAGCGCTGGGATTTGCGCACAGCGCACGTCGTTGACGATCGAGGCACCGGCGCCGAGCGCCGCTTCCGCCACCTCGGGCTTGACTGTATCGATCGAGACGCGGGCTCGAAGCTCTCCGGCCAGCTGCTCGATCACGGGGATGACTCGAGCGATCTCCTCCGCCGCAGAAACTGGGGTAAATCCGGCCCCATACGCCTTCCCGGCGGGCCTCGAAGACTCGCCACCGACGTCGAGGACATCCGCCCCCTCGGCGAGAAGGCGTTTGCCGTGCGCGATCGCCACCCTGGCATCGAGGAACCTGCCACCGTCGCTGAATGAATCTGGCGTCACATTGATGACACCCCACAGCTCCGGCATCAGGACCTCCGTCATCACCCAGCGCTGGGCACCTCGCGTGGACGCGGCTGAAAGATCGCGCCCTTTCGCTTCTCTTCGTTTTCGCGGCGTTTCTCCGCGTAGGTGGGAACACTCACGATGACCGGCGGCGGGAGCTCCTCGCCGGCCATGATCGCTTCGATCTCTTCGCGACCGAGGGTCTCTCGCTCGAGCAGCGCTTCGGCGATGGCGTCGAGCTTCTCGCGCTGCCCCTCGAGGACCGTCTTGGCGCGGTCGTATTGCGCATTGATGATGCGGCGGACCTCGTCGTCGATCTCCTTGGCGGTCTGCTCGGAGTAGTCCTTGTGGTAGCTCTGACCGAGGAACCCAGTCTCTTCCTTCTCGACGTAGGACAGCGGGCCGAGCCGGGTGCTCATCCCCCACTCGGTCACCATCGAGCGGGCGAGCTGGGTGGCCTTCTTGAAGTCGTCGGCCGCGCCGGTCGTGAGCTGTCCAAAGACGAGCTCCTCGGCAAGCCGCCCACCAAGGGCCATCGCGATCCGGTCGCGGACCCAATCGGCGCTGTAGCTCTGACGGTCTTCCTCGGGAAGCGCCATGGTGAGACCAAGCGCGGGACCGCGCGGGATGATCGTGACCTTGTGGATCGGGTCGTGGTGCGGAAGCATCCAGGCGACCAAGGTGTGGCCGGCCTCGTGATAGGCAGTGGTCTTGCGCTCGTGCTCGCTGATGACCATCGAGCGCCGCTCGGAGCCCATCATGACTTTGTCTTTGGCCATCTCGAAGTCGGCCATCGACACCAAATCCTTGTCCTGGCGGGCCGCGAGAAGCGCCGCCTCGTTGACCAGGTTCTCGAGATCGGCCCCAGAGAAGCCAGGGGTCCCGCGCGCGATGATGTCGAGCTGGACGTCGTCGCCGAGAGGAACCCGACGCGTGTGAACCGCGAGGATGCCCTGACGACCGTTGAGGTCGGGCCGGGGAACGATGATGCGTCGGTCAAAACGCCCGGGACGCAAGATCGCCGGGTCGAGAACGTCTGGGCGGTTGGTCGCCGCGATGATGATCACGCCTTCGCTCGATTCGAACCCGTCCATCTCCACGAGCAGTTGGTTGAGCGTCTGCTCGCGCTCGTCGTGCCCGCCTCCGAGCCCCGAGCCGCGATGGCGACCGACGGCGTCGATCTCGTCGATGAAGATGATGCATGGGGCGTGCTTCTTGCCCTGCTCGAACAGATCGCGCACTCGCGAGGCGCCGACCCCGACGAACATCTCCACGAAGTCCGACCCCGAAATACTGAAGAAGGGCACGCCGGCTTCCCCGGCGATCGCCCGGGCCAAGAGTGTCTTACCCGTGCCCGGGGCACCCATCAGAAGGACCCCCTTGGGGATCCGACCCCCGAGGCGCTGGAACTTCTTGGGGTCTTTCAAAAACGCGATGATCTCTTCACAGTCGTCTTTGGCCTCGTCGATGCCGGCGACGTCGGTGAAAGTCACTTTGTTCTGGGATTCGTTGAGCAACCGGGCGCGCGATTTGCCGAAGCTCATCGCCTTGCCGCCGGAGGCTTGAAGCTGACGCATGAAGAACAGCAGGATGCCGACGAGGAAGATCATCGGGAGCCAGGTCACCAGAATGCTCGTCCAAAGGCTGTTTTGGTCCTCGGGGAGGTACTCGACGCTAACCTGGTTATCGAGGAGCTTTTGGTTGATCTGCTCGCCGATCGGGCCGTGCGTGACCTTTTCGGAGCGGGCTGCCCGATTGCCGGTGGCGGGCGTGCTTTCTTGGTCGCTTTTCAACCAATAGGTGTACTCGCCGCTCGTTTCCTGGGGGCGAATTTTGACCTTCTTGACGTTGCCCTCGCTCACCTCGGTAATGAACTCACTGAACGGCGCGCTCCGCGGCTGCTCCTCGCGCGCGACGAAATTGAAGATGACGATGCACATCAGGATCACGAGGACCCAGAAGAGCAGTGTTTTTTGGCTTTGTTTCATAGGCTTAAGCAGGCCGCCCGGGGGACCCTTTGGGCTAGCATAGGGCGCTCACCCCTTCAATCTTTGTGAGGCTGCGGACACGATTTGGCAACCGTTGGTAGATCCTCGGCTCAGGAGGGGGTGCTGCGCGTCCGCCGGTGCTCACGATATTCCAACAAAAGCCGATCGCCATCGCGGCGAACGGACCACCCTGATCTTAGCAGGACCTCACCGGGAGCCGTAAGAAGTCGCCCGATGTCGGTGAGGTGGCTCCGGGTAGGGGTTAATCCCGTCTCCCGGGCCAACCAGAGGCGAAGCCAACGCACCCGCGTCGGTGGAGCGAGGCGCGCCACGGGGTCGAGCTCGAACGAGCGATCTCCGGGAGCCGGGAGCTCGGGCAGGTCGGCATCGAGCGCGGCATCGAGCGCGGCGGCCTCGTCCGCGATCGCACATAGATGCTCGACGACGCGAGGGTCTTCTCGGAGCAGCGTTGGCAAAACCTCGTGCCGAATCCGAACGCGCTCGTACGCTCGCTGATGGTTCGAGGGGTCTTCGATGAAGGGAAGGTTTCTCTCTGCGGCATAGGTGTGGACGTCGGCCCGGCGGCAGTCGAATAGCGGACGAATCACGCCGTCCGCTCTGCGCGCCTCGATCCCGCGGAGGCCTCGAAGGCCGGCGCCCCGAAGCATCCGTGAAAGCACGGTTTCGGCTTGATCGTCCTGGGTGTGCCCAACGGCAATGCGGTTCGCTTTCATCTCGCGCGCGATCTCGTGAAGCGCTCGGTAGCGAAGGTCACGCGCGCGTTCTTGGAGCGATACCCCCTCCTTCGGCACCTCGATCCGCGCCGACCGGAACGGAATTCCCAACGAGTCGGCAAAGCCCGCGACCCGCTCGACCTCCGACGCAGACTCGGCGCGCAGACCGTGATCGATCGAAGCGGCACAGACGGTGACCCCCACGTCGGCTCGAAGCCGATGCAGAACGTGCAGGAGCGTCGTCGAATCGGGCCCTCCCGAGCAGGCGACCAGGACGTGGTCACCCGCCTCGACGAGCGCTCGCTCGCGTAGGGTTCGTCGCACCGTCGAGGTGATCATCTAGGAACGCTAAAACACGCCCGACGCAAGGGAAAGGCGCATCTCCGTTCGGCCCTGGAGGCCGCCCAAAAGCCTTCCCTGCCTCGCGGTTTTGGCGTCGAGGGCGGAACCCCGACTGAACGAGACCCCTGGCATGGCGACACGAAGCCCCGATCGAGACCGGCGAAGCAACCCTGGCCCCGCCTCGACCAACTCGAATGCCCGCTTCTCTTTTTCGCTCCGCATCTCGATAGTCGACGGCTCGTACGCCTCTTGTCGTTCTTTGCGCACCCCTTTGACGGTAACCAGAATCGCGGGGAGAACTCCTGCAAGCCCGACGGCCAGCGCCGCGACCGACCCCTTTTCACGGCCGGGCTCGTCGAGGGCGAAGTACCCCGCAAGCGCGCCACCCGCCGCTCCGACCACCGGGAACACCGTCAACGCCCAGGGCTCAGTAAGGCCTGCAGCCGAAGGAATGATGAGGCCGAGCTCCGCGCCGACCAGCCCCAAACCGATGGTGGCCTTGGGTGTCGCGCGGATCGTTTCGGTTGGGAGCGCTTGAGCGTGGGCCACGCGCGAGGAAGCCGACAGTGACAAAACCACTGCGAGCACGACTCCACACCCGATGCGCTGCCAGCTCAAATCCCCTCTTGCCCGTCTTAGTAGGACCTTACACGTCCCCCGAAAAGCCGGCAACTGCTGGAGGATCGACCCGCCTTGGTTTGCCTTGAATTCCCCGTCCCTGCACCGAAGAATCGCTCCATGCCAGTTGGCGACCGCGAGTTCGAAGCCCTGCTCGTTCAGCAGGAAGGCCATGTCGTGACCCTCACGTTCAATCGGCCCGAAAAGAAGAACCCCCTTAGCCAAGAGCTCGTCAACGAGCTGTTGTGGGCGCTCGATGACGCCGACGAAGCGGACGACGTGCGAGTCATCGTGCTCACCGGAGCCGGCAACGCGTTCAGCGCGGGCGCAGACCTCAAGGGCATGGGCGCCGAACGAGGCAAGCTCGAGAAGAAGGGTGAGTTCGACGACTTGCTTCTACGGTTCGACACGCTCGGCAAGCCGATCATCGCTCGCGTGCCAGGCTACGTGATGGGCGGCGCGATGGGCATCGTTGCTTGCTGTCACTTCGTGGTGGCCTGTGAGAGCGCGATCTTTGCGACGCCGGAGATCAAGCGCGGGCTCTTTCCGATGATGATCATGGCGGTGCTGCGGCGGGTGATTCAGCCGCGCGACCTTCTCAAGCTGATGCTTCTCGGCGAGAGGCTCTCGGCAGCCGAAGCTAAGCAGATCGGTCTGGTGACTGAGGTGGTGCCGGACGAGACGCTCGACGCACGGGTCGGAGAGCTCGCCGCCGAGCTCGCCAAGCGATCTCCAATGGCCATGCGGATGGGCCTCAATGCCTACAACACGCAAAGAACGATGCCTGTCGAAAAGGCCCTGCCCTATCTACGCGATCAGCTTTACGCGCTATTGAAGACCGAAGACGCCCAAGAGGGGCTCGCCGCCTTCTTTCAGAAACGCGAGCCGGAGTGGAAGGGGCGCTAGGGCAATACGTCGGTGACGAGGAACTCGACCGCGTGACCGCCGACCCAGTGATCGGGTTGAAACTCTCCGACGAGCCGCACGTCCTGCCGCCCTTGCACGCGTGAGAACATGCCCGGCGCAAACGCCCGCACCGATTCCTCCCCGATTCGCAACCGGAGCTTGGCGTGGGAGCGGTCGTGGCCCACGGCGCTCGCCTCGAGGACCCGAGCATTGAATAGAAATTTCGGCGCCGGATTGCCCTCCCCGAAGGGACCCAGCCGAATGAGATCGTCAAGGGTGGGAACCCGATAGATGCCCCCGAGCTCTACATCGACCGAAGCCCCCTCGTCCGAAACCGCTGTTCCGAGGCTAACTTCAGAGAACGACGCGCGAAAGGACTCGAGCCTTTCTTTGACGAGCGACAGGCCCGCAGCTGCACGGTGTCCTCCCCAAGAGACTAAGTCGTCGGCGCATCGCCCGAGTGCGCCATACGCATCAAAGCCCGCGATTGCTCGCACGCTGCCGTGACCGTGATCGCCGTCAAAGGAAACGACTACCGCCGGGACACCAAAGGCGTCGACCAATCGCGCAGCTACGATCCCGACGACACCGCGGTGCCATGCATCGCTCGCGACCACGATGCTGGTCGTTGGGGCTTCGCCGTACACTTGGCGCACCTGATCACGCGCCTCGCGGGAAGCCTCAAACGCCAACGACTTCCGTTCTTCGTTCTTGCGTTCGACCTCTTCGGCAAGGTTCCATGCCTCGCGCACCGTCTCGGCTCGCAAGAATCGCAGGGTGAGATCGGCTTCGCCCAGCCGTCCCGGGGCATTGAGCCGCGGTGCGAGACGAAACGCGACGTCCCTGGCTGTGAGCTGGGCCGACTCGGGAAGCTTGGTGAGCTGACGAAGCGCATGAAACGCCGGTCTCGCACTCGATGACCCGAGCGCTTTGAGCCCCGCACGAACCAAGCGTCTGTTGTCGTCGGTAAGCGGCGCGAGATCGGCGATAGTTCCGATGGCGACCAAATCGAGCCAGGCTCGCAGGTCGAGGTCGGAGTTGAGCTCTGCTCGAAGCGCGGCCCCGAGAAAGAAAGCCAGACCCGCGCTGCAAAGGCCCTTGTACGCGAACTCGCATTGGGGACGATGCGGGTTGAGGAAAGCGAACGCCGGAAGCGCGTCTTCGGGGACGAGGTGATGATCGACGACGATCACGTCAATGCCGAGCGAGCTGGCGCGGCTGATCCGTTCGTGGTCGCTCGAACCGCAATCGCAGGTCACGATCAACGCTGGGTTCAACGCGAGGCATCGATCGAGCGCAGGGCCACTCAAGCCGTATCCGCCACGGAATCGGTCCGCGATCAGCGCTTGGACATCGCCGCCGAGCGCTTGGATGATTTCAGTCAGGATCAAGGCCGAGGTCGTTCCATCGACGTCGTAGTCGCCAAACACGACGATACGCTCGCCGGTGCGAATCGCGTGGCAGAGTCGATCGGCGGCGATCGCCCGGTCTGCCATTGACTCCGGGGAGCGAAGCCCCCGAAGCGTGGCATCTAGAAAGCCCTTGGCTTCATCGGCGTCTCGGATACCGCGATGGAGTAGAATCTGCGCGGCGGTTGCGCCGAGGTCGCAAGCGCTTGCGAGCGCCACGGCGGCGCGCTCGTCGGCGGGCCGGATGCGGTACTCGGGGACAGGTTTCGATGGGGTGGGAAGAGTGGAGTCCGCCGGCTCCACGCGGTTAACTCCCAGTCGCTCGGCTGAACAGTCGTCGATCCATCAGCTCGGTGATCGGAGCCGCGATGAAGATCGAAGAAAGCGTGCCGATCAAGATGCCGATGCCGAGTGCAAATGCGATGTCTTGAATTACGCCAGTGCCGAGGAAAAAGAATGCAGAGACGGAGAGGAGCGTGGTGACCGAGGTGATGATGGTTCGTGAGAGCATCTGCGAAGTGCTGATGTTGATCAGCTCGCGAAGGCTCTTGTCGCGAACGCGAACCATGTTTTCGCGGATTCGGTCGTAAACGACGATGGTGTCGTTGATCGAGTAACCCATGATGGTTAGCAGCGCGGCAACCGTGGTCAGATTGACCTCTTTTTGAAGGAGCACGTAGATCCCGAGTGTGATGAGCGCATCGTGGAACATCGCGATCACGCCACCTGGCGCGAATCGCATATCGAAACGAAACGCGACGTAGAGCATGATGAACGCGATCGCGTAGAGCAGTGATTGGATCGCAGCGTCTCGAAGCTGCTTGCCCGCTTTTGGGCCGACCCACTCGACTCGAAGTGGTATCTCCGGTGCACGATCGGGGAATGCGCTTTGGAGCGAGGTCAGCAGCTCGTCTGCCACGCCGACCAACTGAGCCTCGTAACGGGGGTCACGGCTTCCAGCTAGCGCGCTCACGGACCGCACGCGTGCTCCTCCAGCCTCGAGCGCCTCTTGAATCTGTTGCTCGGGAACCTCACCGGTTGCGCGAAGCGTGATTTTGTCCCCACCTGGTGAAACCTTCATTTCGCGAACGACGTCTTCGCCGAGCATCGAGGTCACCGATTCGCGGATTTTGTCGACCTGTTCCTCGGGAAGCGACGAGACCTCTTGCACGCGGATGATGTATTCGTCGTCGGCGCCTTCGACACTGATCACATCAGGCCGCGAGTACCCAGCCTCGGACAGCGCAGCGCGCACTTCGCTAGGAGAAGTAGCGTCGGTGAATTGAAGCTGAATCTCCGTGCCACCGGCGAAGTCGATCCCGTAGTTCGGCCCGGGGTAGAAGAGCGAGACCAGGCTCAGGGTCGCAACGAGCGCGAGGACGCTCACCACGGGCGCCCGGTATTTCATGAAGTCGATGTAGGTACCGGGCTTGACGAACTCCATCTCAACCCACCCGGAGCCTTTGGACCCGCAGGCCGCGAACGATCCAGTCGAAAAGCACCTTTGAGCAGAACGTGCCGGTGAAGAGCGACGTTGCGATGCCGATCAACAGCATCGTCGCGAAGCCTTTGATCGGCCCGGTGCCGAACTGCCAGAGCACCACACCGGCGATCGCGGTGGTGAGCTGGCTGTCGAAGACCGAGGAATAGGCGCGTGCGAACCCCTGCTCGACTGCCGAACGCGGGGATTTGCCGAGCCTGAGCTCTTCACGAATGCGCTCGGTGATCAGCACGTTGGCATCGACCGCCATACCGACGGTGAGCGCGATCGCGGCTACGCCTGGCAAGGTCAGGGTGGCGCCGATGCCCGACATGATCCCGAGCAGCAACAAGAGGTTGAGAATCACCATCGTGTCGGCGACCAAGCCCGCAACTTGGTAGTAGAACGCCATGAAAACCAGAACCAGAAGGACTCCGATGAGAGCAGCCCGGGCGCCCTTGGTGACCGAGTCCTGACCGAGGGTCGGCCCGATGAGCTGCTCGTTGGCGGGGCGAAGCGGCGCTGGCAGCGCGCCTGCTTGAAGCACGACGACGAGGTCTTTGGCCTCCTGAAGGAGCTCGTTGCGGTCGAGATAGGCACCGAGCGTGATGCGGCCGCGCGCTCCGATCTGGCCCTGAATCACCGGCGCCGACTCGACGCGGTCGTCCAAGACGATCGCCATCCGATTGCCGATGTTGGCGCCCGTGAGGTCGGCCATGCGGGAGGCACCCCGCGTGTTCATGGTGAAGTCGACCTCGGGGCTGCCGCTTTGTGGGTCGAAGCCCACCGCAGCATCGTCGAGGTCTTCACCGGTTACGTCGGCAACGCGGTACATGTAATAGGTACGCCAGCCCTCGCCCCCACGCTCCGGGTCCGGATCTTGCCGTCCGATCGCGAGCTCGTGGTCGTCGGGCACCGGAATGGTCGCGATGTGGTCGCGAAGAAGATCGCGAGCGTCTTCGCCGAACGCCTCGAGAAAGGGCTGTGAGTCGGCGTTGAGGTAGATCCCAGGAGGCGGATTCGCGAAAAGCGCCCCTAGGTCCGGCGCCTCGTCATCGACAATTTTGAACTGGAGTTGGGCGGTGCGACTGATGATCGACTTGATGCGCTCGAAGGAAGCCTCCTGCGCACCGGGAACCTCGATGATGATGTCGCCGTCATTGGGACGGGCGATGACGGTCGGCTCGAGAACGCCGAGGTTGTCGATCCGATTCGTGATTGTGCGCTCGGACTGGCGAACGGCCGTCTCACGCATGTTGCTGAGCTGCTCTTCGCGCATGTGGAGGTCGACTACGAGGTCGCCCACCCCGCTTGCGACACGCAAATCGCGGAAATAATCGCGCACCCAGGTTTTGGAGAGCTTGTCGGCATCGGCTTGATTGGAGAAAGTGATTCGAATTGCTCGAATGGCTCCACCCTCTTTGTCGACACGCTCGACCTTGCAGCGCTCTTGGACCTTCGCCATCGTCTCGCGGTCGATGTCATCGGCGTCTTCCTCGGCCACTACGCCGATGAGCACGGCGCATTGGCGCTGCACCTGCTCGGCGATCCGGTCGCGACGGTCGCGTATGTATTCGTCGACCTCGACCTCGTACATCAACCGGAGGCCGCCCTTGATGTCGAGCCCGGGGTTGATCTGGTTGTCGAAGTATTCTTTGACGATATCCGGCGCGGGCAGCCAGCGGTCGACGCTCGGCCATAAGGCGAGCAGGCCCAAGGTTGTCGAGCCAACGACGATTGCGAAACGAAAGTACCAGCCTCGGTCCATGATCCTCGCCTGAGCGTTCAGCTCTTCTCGGGTGGGGCCTGATCCAATCCCGCGATGTGACTCTTCAACACCTTGATGCGCGTGCGATCGGCGATCTCGATCGTGACATCACGTTCATCGAGAGCCGTCACCTCGCCGCGGATCCCCCCGTTGGTGCGCACGATGTCCCCCTTCTTGAGAGCGCCCATCATGCTGTCGTGCTCTTTGGCGCGCTTTTGTTGGGGCCGGATCATCAAGAAGTAGAGAACCGCGAACATCAAGAGGATGAGGCCGAGGTCCATCGGGCCGCCACCGCAGCCCGGAATCGGAGTTGGTGCGCCGCCGCCGTCCACGGGAGGAGCCGGTTGACCGCCACTCACCTCTGGCTGCAGCAGGATATGAAACAACGAGTACAGCAAGATTCGACCTCGAAGCGCGGAGCCCGGATGCATTCCGCGATCCGGGCCCCCGAAGCGGGCGAGGTCTACTCCATGCCCCGAACCACGTCAACTCAGCGGAATTGCGGAAATATGCTACATACGCGCGACGCCCGCCCAAACGGGCGCGTCAGGAGCACCCATGGTGGACAAAGTGGACAAGATCTGGTTCGACGGGAAGCTCATTCCGTGGGAACAGGCCAACGTCCACGTGCTGACGCACACCCTTCATTATGGGCTTGGCGTGTTCGAAGGCATTCGCTGCTACAAGCTCACGGACGGTCGAAGTGCGGTGTTTCGCCTGGAGGATCACATCCGACGGTTGTTCGAGTCTGCGCACATCTGCACGCTCCCGATACCGTACGCGCCCAAGGACATCGTGGATGCGTGCGTCGAAACGGTTCGGGCGAACGGGCTCGATGAGTGCTACGTCCGTCCGATCGCCTTCATGGGCGACGGCGCGATGGGCCTCGGGGCCGCGAATGCGACGCGGGTCGCCATCATCGCTTGGCGCTGGGGTGCCTACCTCGGAGACGAAGGGTTGACCAAAGGCATTCGCGCGAAGGTCAGCTCGTTCAAGCGGGCGTCGATCGACTCGCTCATGGCCAAGGGCAAGATCACGGGCCATTACGTGAACTCGATTCTTGCCAAACGCGAAGTGGTGACCGCCGGCTACGACGAAGCCATCATGTTGGACCCGCAGGGCTACGTCTCAGAGGCTTCGGGCGAGAACATCTTCATCGTCCGCGACGGAAAAGTGAGCACACCCGCGCAAGGGGGCTCGCTGCTGGTCGGGATCACTCGAGACACGGTCATCACTTTGATGCGCAACATGGGTATCGAGGTCGAGGAGCGCCTCGTCTCCCGAGACGAGCTCTACATCGCCGACGAGATGTTCATGGTGGGCACCGCGGCGGAAGTCACCCCCGTGCGCGAGTTGGACAACCGCTCGATTGGCGCCGGCAGCCGCGGCCCCATCACCGAGAAAGTTCAGAAGGCGTACTTCGACGCGGTCAAGGGCGTAAAGACCCCCAACGACCGCTGGCTCAGCATCGTCTGAATAGACGGGCGCGAACCTCTTCTCAGTTCACGCCGAGCATTTCGCGGGCTTCTTTTGGCGAGGCTACCGAGCGGCCCGCGTTCTCGGCGCACTTCGCAAGCGCCTCGATCAACTGGCCATTGCCGGTCGTCTTGGCGCCGTTTGGAAGATAGAAGGTGTCTTCCACGCCCGTGCGAAGCATGCCTCCGAGGTCCGCCGCCCTTTGATGGACCGGCCAGATCTCCTCGCGCCCGATCAAGGTGGCCTGCCAGTGGGCACCTTTGCGCTTGTAGCGAAGGAGTAGCTCGAGGAGGTCGGGATCTGCGGGCATGCCGGAGGCGACTCCCATGACGAAGTTGTAATGCGGATTGTCGGTCATCCCGGCGCGCACGTACAAATCGACAGAACGAGCGATGCCGACGTCGAAGCACTCCATCTCGGGAATCGCGCCAACCTCGTCCATTGCGTCGATCATTTTCTGCACCTTCTCGACGGTGTTCGGGAAGAGCATCGGCGGCCAGGCCCAGGTACCGTCTTTCTTGAGCTTGAGGTAGTTGAGGCTTCCCGCATTGCAGGCCGCAATCTCGGGCTTGATTCGCCGAAGGCAAGCGATGGGGCCGGAGACATCGTCGTCCATCACGCCTGTCGTCTGATTGATGATCGCATCCGGACACGCTTCGCGAATCATATCGCTGGCCGCTAGTGCTACCTCGGGATCCCACGAAGGCAAGTGCCCCATGTTTGGTTCTTGGCGTCGAAAGTGGATGTGGAAGATCGACGCTCCGGCGTCGTAAGCCTCCTTGGCCGACGCTGCCATCTCTTCGGGGGTGACCGGAACAGGATGCTGTTTCGGATTGGTGAGCACCCCATTGATCGCGCACGTCAGGATGGCCTTGTCCATCGTACTCAGTCTTCGATGACCTTCTTGTGGATGATGATGCGTCGACAGTGCGGGCACTGATGAAGTGCGTTGGCCCGTTGAAGCTCGATGCTGAGCTGTGGCGGAAGCGCCATCCGACATGCAGCACAGTTGCCGTCGTTGATGATGATGACCGCGTTCTGAATACTGGAGCGAAGGCGATCGTATCGCTTGACGACATTCTTCGGAATCTTCGCGACCAAGCCGTCGCGGCCGCTCAGTAATTCGCCGCGCTTCACCTCGAGCTCGGCGATGCGCGTCTTAGACGACTCTTCCTCGGACTTGAGCACGCCCTTGGCTTCCTCGAAGTCTTTTTCGCGCTCTGCGAGCGACGCTTCTTTGGCCTCGATCGCTTGCCCGATGCGGGCGAGCTCGTCTTCGCGCTCCTTGATTGCACGACGATTTGCGTCGACTTCGCGCTCGGCCGCGTCCGCTTCACGAGCGCTGGTCGCTTGTGCGGCCTTTTTGCGGGCACGCTGGAGCCCCTCGGCGCGTTCCTTCAACTCGCCACTCTGCTCAGTCTTGAGTTGCCTCGCCAAGTCGAGTTGCTCGCGCTCTTGGGCGAGCATGCTCTCGAGTGTTAGTACTCCGTCCCGGAGCTCCAAGAGGCGTTCAGGGATTTGCTTTAGCTCGGTCTCGATGTCTCGAGCCGAGTCGTCCATTTCTGCAAGTTTGGCTAGGGCTACCAGCTCTTCGCGCAAGGACTGCCTCCCATGAGTGCCGAAGCTGGCGGGGCTCTAGCGTGCCTATCCCTAGGGCGCAAGCGCACCCGGCTGTCTTCGCCTCTTCGAAAGCGGTAGGCCCACCTGGACTCGAACCAGGAACAACCCGGTTATGAGCCGGGGGCTCTAACCAATTGAGCTATGGGCCCTCGAGGAGGGTTCTAGCGTGATTACGAAACGAACGCGAGTGATCCCATTAGGGCCGGATCGGGTTGGGCGTGCTCGCGCTGCGTCACCGATATTTCGAGCGGCGCCGTCTGGGGCGGGCGTGCGCTGCGTCGTCGATATTGCGCGCCACGCCGTCTGGGACGGGCGTGCTCGCGAGCGGGACCCGGTCGCCCTGGCGTCTCTTCACGGATCCGAACGAGGGCTCCCCCCGCTCGCTGTGCTTCCCATCCCAGCCCGGCGCCGCGCGCAGCACCCTCTCCTCGAAAACACGGGCGGCGTGGGGAGTGCCAAGCCGTCCGACAGCAATCAGCTCGGGTTGGACACGAGTCACGAGGCGAGCTCATCCGTTAATTGTCCATGAACGAGCGCAGCTGCTTCGACCGGCTTGGATGGCGGAGCTTTCGGAGAGCTTTGGCTTCGATCTGGCGAATGCGTTCTCGGGTGACCTCGAAGTCCTGCCC
>JBFICQ010000019.1:0-24946 GCA_041581895.1 Polyangiales bacterium
GAGCGCTGCGTCATGGTGTCGCCGCGGGCGACCGACAGACGATAGAGGCGCTCGTTGGTGTAAAGGCTCTCGCGCTCGAAGCCGAAGAAGGCGAGCTCGGAACCATCGGCAGCGCCTCTCCACGCAACGCTTTGTCCCTGCTCGGTGAGCAAGATTCCACCAGTCTCAATCGACCTGCGGACCTCCGACTCGTCGATCCCAAGGCCGGCGGCGATCTCCGTCGCGGAAATGACGTGGAGGCCGGTACGCTCGACTCCAACGTAGAGGGCCACTGGCTGACCCGTACTTTGCTTGCCCGTCCCAAGTGACTTCTCAACGAGGTCTGCCGGCTGCCTCGCATGAGGCTCGCGCGCGTATCGGGCCTCTTCAGTCAAAAGGCTCTCGCCCTCGGAGTCAGGCAAGACGTCGTAGGGTCCGTGCTCCGATTCGATCCCTTGGATGTCGACTTCGACGACCAGATAACGTTGAGGCTTGCCAGGCTGCGCTCCGTCGTCGCGCAGGTCGTAGATGCCCCCCTGCGGCGAGGCCAACAGCCCAGGAAGCAACCCCTGGTGGGTCGGCACCCATTCGCCCGCCTCTTGCCGCAGCACCCGAAAGCCGACGGTTCCGGCTTCCGAAGACGTTTCCCATCGCAGGATCACCGAGCCTCTCTCTTGGAAGGCGCGGAATGACTCGAGGGTCGCGTGCGTCAAGAACTCACAACTGAGGTCGGTCGTGGTGAAGTTGAGGCAGACGTCCGTGCCCGCGTTTCCATTGACGTCGTCCGTACCACCCACGCCGCCATCGAGACGATCGTTGCCCCCATCGCCATTCAGAGTGTCATCGCCACCACCTCCGTTGACGATGTCAGGCCCGTCGCCGCCGTTGAGCGTGTCGTTGTCCAGCCCGCCGTTGATGAAATCGGTGCCTGGCCCGCCGTTGGCGGTATCGTTTCCCGCACCGCCGTTGATCGTGTCTTCGCCGTCCCCACCGTTTAGAACAGGATCGTCCCCGGCCTCACCGTCGAGGAAGTCGTTCCCGGTACCGCCGATGAGGCTGTCCGCGCCGTCGCCTCCAAACAGGTCATCGTCGTCGGCGCCCCCAGACAGTGTGTCGTCATCGGCGCCGCCGTCCAAGATATCGTCTCCGTCGCCACCAGAAAGATCATCGATGCCGGCACCACCAAGAAGCAGGTCGTTTTCGGTGCCACCGTTCAGCTGATCGTCCCCGGCGTTTCCGCTCAACGTGTCGGCTCCGGCTTGGCCGAACAACACGTCGTTGTCGTCTCCTCCGGCGAGCGTATCGTTCCCCGCATCGCCAAAGAGTTGGTCGTCTCCGGCGCCTCCGGACAGGTCGTCGCCGCCCGCCTCGCCAAACAGGAAGTCAGCGCCATCGCCGCCATTCAAGTCGTCCCCATCGTCACCGCCGAAGAGGTTGTCCGACCCCGCATCGCCGTTGATGAGATCTGCCCCCGGCCCGCCGAAGACGAAGTCATCTCCCGGCCCGGCAAACACCGTGTCGTCGCCGCCCTCCGCGCAGATGCAATCGCCGCCGCCAAGACCGAAAATCGTGTCGTTGCCGGCTGTCCCATCGATGCAATCGGGACCGGCTGTGCCGAAGCAAGCACCTCCGGTGCAGGTCACGGGATTGCAGCCAGGGACGATCCCTTGGCACATCAGCGAGCAGGTCTGCGCACTTGCTTGGCTCGTGGCGAGCCCCGCCGCCATGAAGGCCGCCCAAGCAAGAAGCACCACATAGCGGCGCGCCGTCATTGTCTCCCCGCTGCCAAGATGGGGCGCATCATGCCACGGTCTCGTCACGGCGTCATGCGGCCGCTCGCCCCCGCCACAAAATGGGCCTTTATTCTCGAAGCACTCTTGGTCATAACGCTGCTGTGCGCCTGAGTCTGGACTCCGAGGGAAGGGGGGGAGGGCCGTTTGAGGTATCGGTATACCTCGCCGCGGCGATCGCCTTCAGCGCGCTGCCGGTTCGCGTCGAGGCGCAGGCTTTGTATTACCGCTCGATCCCGATCGGTGACCGCGCGGTCAACCTCGGCGGGGCCTTCACCGGAGTCGCCACCGATCCTTCCGCCGCCTATTACAACCCTGCGGGGCTGGTACGTGGAGGCCGCTTCGAGCTCCTCGGGAGCTTCGCTTCGATCGTGTTCACCAAGACCAAGATCGTGAACGCGTTCGAATCGGCGGACGTGGACGAGGACTTCGACTCCACGGGTACGACAACCGTGCCGCGCTTCATTGGAACGGTGGTGAAGGTAGGGCCCAAGAAGTTCCGCGCCGACCATCGGTTTGCTCTCGGCTACAGCACGGTCGAGGTGGCGCGCAACAAGCTGAGCAACGGAACGGCCCTCAACGATCCCGCTCTCAGTTTGGATCTTCGCGTCAACAACAACTACGGAGCCCGATGGTACGGTCTTTCTTTCGCAGCCCAAGTGACCGAGAAGTCCGGGGTCGGCTTCACGATCTTTCTTTCGGACCAAAGCTTCAAATACGGGGAAGACATCGGCATTGCTACCGGCGGCACCTTCGACGAGGTGTTAGGTCTCCGGGTGGGCGGGGATTCCTCCACGACGAGCAGCTCGGTCAGCGTCGATGCGTACCATTTCGTCCCCCGTCTGGGATGGATTCACCAAATCAATCCGAAATGGCAGATCGGTCTGATGTTTCAGACGCCGGGGATCCCGCTCAGCCAGAAGGCGGACGTCGTCCGTCGCTTCACCAGCGACATCAGCCCGAACGAACCCACGTTCTTCCTTTTCAAGGACACCAGCCTCAAGGCGAAGATGCCCATCCCTTTCGAGCTCCGCGCCGGCTTGGGTTTCCAGATCAACGCGGAGACCTTGCTCGCATTCGATGCGGCCGTGGATGGTCCCGTCAAAGATGGCAGACTCGTAGAGCGACCCGCTGAGCTTGCAGACATCGATAGGCGGCTCGGGGTCTACCTCGCTTCATCGATCGCGCGGCGCTGGACGCCGAACTTCGCTTTGGGTGCCGAGCACAAGTTTGGCAAGGCAGTGGTTGCTGGTGGAATGTTCACCAATTTTTCGGCGGCACCGAACGTTCCCGAGACGTCGGACCAATACGTTCCAGATCAGGTCAACCTGTGGGGCGCTTCGGTGGCCGTTGGCGTCGATACGAAGGGCTACCGATTCACGGTGGGAGCGACCGGGATCTACGGAAAAGGCGATGCCCTTGCTGTCGTCCTTGACAGCAACACCAGGATCATCTCCTACAGACGCACGCAAGCGACTCGTGGGGCCGTCATCCTCTACGTTGCAGGCGCGATCTCGGTGGCGACGAAGGGGGCCAAGGAGGTTGGAGAGAAGTACAAGCAAAGGAAGCAAGAGCGCGGGCAGAATGGCGGGGAGCCAAACACGGATACCGTCCCTGACGCTGCCGCCACCCCTGACGCCGATGCCGCCCCTGACGCTGCCGAGGCCCCCGACGCCGCCGCGGACCCTGCGCCCGACAACTAACGGCGCTGCGTCGCAGTCGCTTTACCGGGTCCCCGTCTCGCCTGCTCCACCATTAAGTCCACGTAGCTTTCGAGTGGAGGGCAGGTGATTCTGCTTCCACGCAGGAGCTCTCGGGTGTTGCGGTCGTCGTAGACGACATCAGCTTTGAGGTGGTCCAAAAAGGCGCGAGTCGTGTGGGTGAACCGCTGGAGCCCCGGTGCTCGCAACAGGGCGGTGGCGAGGTTGAGCGGATCGTGCTCTCTCGGCAGCGGTTTGCCAGTGGCCTCGGCGAAGAGCTGGAGCGCGTGCTGCACCGTGACCGGCTTCGGGTCGACGACGTGAAACGTGCGGCCGACGGAGCGATCGTCCCCCACGATCTGGAGCCCGGCTTTCACGGCGTAGTCGACGGGGATCGCGCTGATCCGAACTCCGGTGCGACTGGGCGCCGGGATCCGGAAGTCGTCGGGAGCGCTCAAGAGGAAGCGGATGAGGAGATAGAGCCCGTTGAGGTCCTCGACCTCTCCCGTCACCGAGTCCCCCACCAAGAGTGCCGGCCGGATGATCACCGTGGGCAGCTCTTTGGCTGCCTCGCGGACCATCAGCTCGACTTTGTAGAGCGACTCCTCGATGGGATTTCGAAAACCCTCGGCCTCGTTCAAGTCATCCTCCATGACGAAGCCTTCCCGATTGCCTGAAACGATCGCGCTGGACCAGCACACCAATCGTTTGAGCCTAGGTGAGCTTTCAGCCAGCTCGAGGATTTCGGCGGTCGACGCGACGTTTCCCGCACCCTCTTCTTTGGTCCCAGCGGGATCGGTGATGCAGGCGCAGTGGTGAATGACGCCCAGCCGTTCGGTTAGCGTCGTGAACTCCTTCCCACTCAGCCCTAGGTCGAGTGCTCGTGAATCGCCAAACAAGAGGGAGACACGCGTCTGCGCCGATGCGGGCAACAGAGCGATGAGCTCGAGCGCCCGTTCTCGCTGGCTTTCCGTGACGAGGCATTGGATCGAAAGCCGCTCGTCTCGGCAGAGCTCACGCACCAGATGCACCGCCAGTTGCCGGCCCGGAAACCCCGTCACCAATGCGGCTCTTGCCCCCATCACGTCGACCCCTCCTGACTGAAGCGCCCAGCGAGCTTCTCATGAACCGCCGCGACCTGCGAGCGGGTTGCGGCCAGATCTGCGTCGTTGACGATTACGTAGTCGGCCACCGCGGTTTTCTCGGCCAGCGGCAGCTGAGAGGCGATTCGGGCGACCGTCTCATCGGCCGTGAAGCGATCCCGTTCCTCCAATCTAGCTTTTTGCACGCTTTCGCTTGCGCTGACCACGACCAGCGCCGAAAACGCCTTGTAGGAGCCGGTCTCGACCAGAAGCGCCGCCTCATAAATGATGTAGGGGGCGGAGGTGTCTTGGAGCGCAGCGATGCGTTGAGCACCCGCCGCCCCGATCAAGGGATGCAAGATCCCATTGAGCTTTGCACGGGCCTCCGCATCTTCGAATACCACGTCCGCGAGCCGTTTTCTGTCCAGGCGCCCCTCCGCATCGAGCACGTGGTCGCCGAAAGCTTCGACGATGCGGGCGAGACCCGGCGTACCAGGCTCGACGACTTCGCGCGCGAGGATGTCCGCGTCGATCACCGGAATGCCGAGCTCGCCAAACATCTTCGCGACGGTGGTCTTGCCGCATGCGATCCCACCCGTCAGCCCCACAACCGGTTTCATCCCGACAAGTATTGAGCATAGCTCCGATCGAGCAAGAAGATTCACACTGTGCTACGGAAGCCCGAATGCGTGCCGTGGTGCAGCGAGTCAACGAAGCGAGCGTGACGGTCGAAGGTGCGGTAGTCGGTTCGATCGGTCGTGGCCTCTTGGTCTACCTCGGCGCGGCGCAGAACGATCAAGCGGGTGACGTTCGTTACACCGTCGACAAGATTGCGGGGCTTCGAGTGTTCCCAAATGACGAAGGGCGAATGTCGTCGTCAATCATCGAAATCGGCGGGGCGGTTCTGGTGGTTCCACAGTTCACGCTTTTCGGGGATGTGCGACGCGGACGGCGTCCTTCCTTCGACGGTGCGGCCGTTCCTGCGGATGCGGAGCGGCTCTATCTCGAAGTCGTCGACGGCCTGCGTGCCAAAGGCTTGTCCGTCGAAACGGGAACGTTCCGCGCGATGATGCTCGTGCAATCGACCATAGACGGACCGGTCACGATCCAAATCGACAGTCGAAAGCTTTATTAGGCTTCCCCTTGTAGAAGCGGCATACTCTCGAGTGAATGCTGCGGTTCCTCAGCGAGCGGCGCGCATGGGTAGTCGCGGTCGGGCTGATGTCGATCCTCGCCGTGGGTCTTTGGACGTGGGGTGCTCGGCACGCAGTGGCTCGTGCCTCGAATCTGATCGACGAGCGGTTCGGTCTGGACGCCGATATCGCCGATGCCGAGGTGGGTCTGCGCGGAGTCGAGCTGAAGAATGTCGAGCTCGTCGGTCGAAGTGGTGGTCTCGTGATACGCGCCAATCGCGTCGACGCCCGAGTGAGCCCGATCGGAGCGCTCTTTTCAGGAGCGCGCGCGGTGAAGGCGGTATCCGCGGACGGGATCGACGTGTCGGTGGACCTCGGTCACCCCGGTATCGAGGCCTCCCTATCGGAGCTCGAGAGCAGGCTTGCGCTACGGCGATCCTCTTCCAGCAGCGGATCTCCTCGCGGAAAAGGGCGCGAGTACGCCATCAACGATCTCACCATTCGGGTTCGCGACGCGCAGGGCGCGCTCGTGCAGATGCGCGACGCAAACCTCACCAAGAAGTCGGAGAGATTACGCAGCTCGGTCGGAGAGACCCTCATCGGCCAAAGAGCCAACGACCATGCCCGCATCGGTCCGACGACGCTTGTGCTCGAACGCGAAGACCGAGCGTGGACGGTGCGGGAGCTATCGGTCGACGGCGCAAGCGTCCGGTGGTTGGGCGACGCCGATGGCGAAAACGACCCATTGGCGCTCAGAATTCGCAACGCGCTCGAGGTCTTGCGTGGATCGCAAGCTGCCCGGGAGCTCGACGAGGCCAACGCACCGCCTTCGCTTGGCCCAAACGCGGAGCCGTCGTTCCTTTCGCGTCTGAGCGATGAGGTGGCAATCAACCTTTCCAACCTCACGATCGAGAGCCAGACACCGGACGGACGCATCGAGCGCGTCCAGAACCTGGAGTTGAGGCTCACCGGCGAAGACGACGGATGGTTCCGGATCCTGGCGAGTGGACATACGTCCGACGACGGCACCCTCGATGTGGATCTACGCGCGCAGCCGAGCGAGGCCCGTGCCGAGGGAAACTTCAGTGTTCAGGGCATCTCTCTTGCTCTCATTGCTCCGTTCGTTCCGGCTATCCCATTTTACAATGCGGAGGTCGGGACCGTGAGCGCCGAGCTTGCTCTCCGCGCCGAGTCGTCCGATCAGGTCCGCATCGAGGGAAAGGCGGCCCTTCGCCGTGCAGCGTTGTTCGAGGAACGCATCGCGCCCGAGCCCATCGAGGATATCGGTTTCGACCTCGGTGGCGAGGGTGTCTGGTTTCCAGCTCAACGCCGACTGGCTATCGAGCAGGGTCGCATTCGGCTGGGGAATGCCTATGTCCTGCTGAGCGGGGAGCTCGAACGAACACCCGAACACTATCGGGCCGACCTCACTGCGAAACTGCCGCCAACCCCGTGCAACGAGGTGGTCGGCGCCATTCCTCAAGACGTCCTCGGCTGGCTCAGGGGCTTTGCGTGGTCAGGAAGCTGGAGCGCGATTGCTCACATCGCGCTCGATTCACGCGACCTGGGGGCGACAGTGCTCTCGATCCGCGTCCGAAACCTCTGTGAGTTCGAGCGAATCCCTCGGTGGGTACGCGTCGACCGTTTTCAAAGGCCGTTCCGTCACAGAGTCGTCGAACCCGACGAGACCACCTTCACGATGTTGACCGGGCCGAGCACCGCCAACTGGGTTCCGCTCTCCGACATTAGCCCCTTTTTGATCGAGGCTGTCATGAGCCACGAGGACGCGCGGTTCTACGACCACGGCGGCTTTGCCCCGTGGGCCATCCGCGACGCGCTCGTCCGCAATCTGCAGGAAGGTAGATACGTGGTCGGAGCGAGCACGATTTCGATGCAGCTTGCGAAGAACCTCTACTTGCGGCGCGAGAAGACAATTGCGCGCAAGATCCAAGAGGTGATTCTGACGTGGTGGCTCGAGAACGCTCTCAACAAAGACGAGATCCTCGAGCTCTATCTCAACATCATCGAATACGGGCCGGGCATCTACGGATTGAAGAACGCTGCCCTGCATTACTTCGGACGCATGCCGAGCGACCTGAGCCCCGCGGAGTCGGCGTTCCTCGCGTGCATACTGCCGTCGCCAAAGCGCTACTACACCTATTACGAGCGTGACGCGCTGACGAGAAGCATTAGGAACAGGATGACACGGCTGCTCGAGCACATGGCAAAACGGCAGCGCATCGGGTCTGAGGCACTCGCCTATGGCCTCGCCGAGCTCGAGCAGTTCGATTTTCAGCAGAACGACGATCCACTGCCGATGCCGCGCACGTTGCCACCGCTCGGTGTGACGGCCGAGGTCTTGGAGCCCGATCCCTACGAAGCTCTGTTTGTCGCCCCTTGATCCTTCGCGCTCGAAAATTCTTGCCTCATCGGAGATAGCGTGAGGAAGGCGACGAGGGAGCCAGTCACTTTTTTACGTCGTGCAGCGGGGTAGGGGTAAACACTAACGTGGCGCTTGGGTCCAGAGTGAATCCGCCCAAGCGGCGCGCGTCCGAGGGATTATGCAACGGTTGTCTAGCGTCGGTGGTCTGGTGCGGTTTGTGCTCGTGATCGGGCTGCTCGGCGCTGCCTCTGAGGGTGTTGCGCAGGACGTGGCCCCAGGCGTGGTCGTGATCACTGCCGGGGACGAAGCCACTTCAGGCGCCTCGATCAGGCTCGATGGAAAGCCTGCCGGAAACGTCCCTCTGCGGGAAACGCTCGCCCCTGGGCGGCACTTGGTTCAAGTCGGCAAGCGCGGCTTCGTCACCTTCTCGAAGTGGGTCGACCTCGAGAGCGGTGAGGTTCTCAAGATCCCGGTGATCCTGAAGCCAAAGGAGGCGAAAACCGGGTCTCTGTTGGTGTCGGCCGACGTTACAGGGTTACCGGTGTTCATCGACGGACAAAAGCGTGGGGCGACACCGCTGGTGGTCGACGGACTGGCGGTTGGCGAGCACCTCGTCGAGATCAAAAGTCCCGGCGATGGCTACAGGCCCTTTGCCGAAACGGTTACGATCGTCGCAAATCAGCGGGTCACTATCGATGCTTCGATTCGGATTGCGCCCGATCTAGGTAGTCTTCGTGTGATCACCAACGTCCCCGGAGCGATCATCAGTCTCGACGGGGCGGACATTGGAGTTTCTCCGGCAGCCAAGGGGGGTCTCACGCCGGGCGAGCACCTGGTCATTGCGCGAGCGCCCGGCTACGAGCCCGTCGAGCAAACGGTCACCGTGGTTGCAGGTCGGGAGAGGGTCGTCTCAATTCGCTTCACGACGGCTAGCACCGACGTTGCGCGCATCCTCGTACGCGCAAATGTTCCAGACGCGTCGATCAGCATCGATGGGCAAGACTACGGAACCCCGCCTGTCACCATCGAGCCCGCTGAGTTTGGGACGCATACCGTCGTGGTGCGCGCACCGGGCTATCGCGAAGTCCGCCGGACGTGTTCGGTGGGCCCCACGCGGAACTGCGAGGTCTATGCCGAGCTGTTTCCGTTGGGAGTGCCTGTACGGGTCGAGGCTAACGTCTCCGATGCTCAGCTATTCGTCGATGGCGAGCTCCGCGGGCCGATTCCCTGGGAGGGCGATCTGCCGGCGGGTAGCCACCGGATCGAGGTTCGAGCCGACGGCTATCACCCGCACACAGAGCAGGTTCGACTCGAGAAGTCGATGAGGGTGCGGCTGATCCAAGTGATCTTGTCCGCCGTGACCGAGCCCGTCAGCGATCGAGCTCGCGACAAGGAAGCAAAGCGCAAGGATGAGCTTCGCAATGCCGTAACTCATGCCGGTGCGCCGGTTCCGGTGGGAGTCGCGGCCCTCGATTTCTCCGCGGGTTGGCCCTGGCTGGCATCGCTGGACCTCCGCACGGGGCTCACGGAGTTCCTCGATATAGGGCTCTGGGTCGGAACGTTCGGTCGGCTGACAGACGTCGCGGTCATGACCAAAGCCGGCTGGCGGGTCGGCGACAATTTCTCGCTGGGCGCCGATCTGCAAATCGGTGGCGGCGTTGGACCCGCCCAACGGGATCTGATGGGCGCGAGCCACCCCACCAACAACTTCTTCATCAGTCTCGATGCGATCTTTAGTCTTCATTTTCCCCCGCGAGGGGCCTTCTCGATCTGGATGGCGATGGACTTCAACAGTGACCGCTGGGATTTCGCCGGTCGCGATAGCGATGTAGTCGTGGCAAGCTCCCGGCAGAACGTCGTTCGGGGGCGGCTCGGTGGTTCGCTCGAGATCGTCGTAACGCGGAAGTGGAACATATGGCTCGAGGTCGAGGGCATCGTGGCGGGCGATCAGCGACGCGTATTGGGCGACGTTTTCGGCGGCGGCAGGCCCGACTCGAAGATCTACGCTCAGCTCGGTGCGACCTTCAAATTCGGCAGCACCGAAGAGGATAGATGATGATCGAGGGTCATTTCATCGTGATCGAGGGTATCGACGGCTCCGGAACGACGACTCAATGTTTGCGTCTGGCCGACCGCCTCAACGCCAAGGGCTTGCCGGTTCACGTCACGCGCGAGCCGAGCGACGGACCCGTGGGTGTGTTGATTCGTCAGATCCTGACCGGTCGCGTTGTCGTGCCGGGTCATCATGGAGCGCATCCTTCGAGCTGGGCCACAATGGCGGCATTGTTTGCCGCCGACCGCCTCGACCACCTGGAAGCGGAGATCGTTCCAAACCTCACCGATGGCGTATCGATAGTCTGCGATCGGTACGACTTCTCCTCGGTGGCCTATCAAACCGTCAGCAGCGGGGGCGGTGCCGAGATTGCGAAATGGGTGCGCGAGCTCAACCGGCGGGCTCGTCGGCCCGATCTCACCGTGATCCTCGACGTCAGCCCCGACGTGGCGGCCAGTCGACGTCGGTCTCGCTTCGGAAGCCCCGAGCTCTATGAAACGAAACCCATGCAGGCCGAGCTCGCTGCCTTTTATTCGACCATCGACGAGCTTTTCCCCGATGATAGAATTCGTCACATCGATGCCAACCGCGATATCGAGGGCGTGGCCGAGGCGATCTGGACCGAGGTCGCAGTCCTCCGAGGAGAGTCCCCATGAACCGCTTTTTGAGTTTTGTGTTGATGATGCTGGTCTTCGTCACGTTTGCGGCCTGCAAAGAGACGAAGCTGCAAAGGGAAATGATGGGCGATTCGACGTGGGAGACTTCCGGCGGCGACGAGACCCCGTGGGAACCGGCCGAAATGGAGCCCGAGTACGACGAGGAGTGGGAAAAGAAGAACGAGCCGTTACCAGGCGAGGAGCCGTCGAGTGACCTGCAGGAGTTCCCACGGAGAAAGTCCGGCGTCATCCGGCGGCACGAGCTCATGCGCGTCCTCGACGCGGGGCTTGGGCAGTATCTCAGCAACGTCGAGCTCGAACCCGAGTTTCAAAAAGGCTCCTTCGTGGGTTTTCGGATCGTGACGCTTTTCCCCGGGAACCTGACCTACGCCTCGCTCGACCTACGCCCCGGTGACACCGTGACGCGTATCAACGGCAAGCCGATCTCGCGTCCGGAGCACGCGTCGGCAATCTGGAAAGAACTCCGGGCCGCATCCGAGCTCGTCGTCCATTATCGCCGGGGAAGCACCGATCAGACGATGCGATTCGTGATCATTGACGAGGGTTGAGTTCGACTCCATCGTACCGCCGTGCGGGCTCGAAAGCGCTTTGCGGTCGCGGCAACTGCGCTGCTTCCCTATGCGGTGGCGGTCGTGCTTTGGGGCGCTTACGTTCGCGCTTCCCTGTCGGGCGACGGTTGTGGAGATCACTGGCCGCTCTGTAATGGCGTCGTGCTCCCTGTCGCCCCTTCCACGAAAACGATCATCGAGCTGACTCACCGGGTGAGCTCGGGTTTTGCTTGGATTTGGGCGGGGGCGATGTGGATCGCCGCGCGCCGCCTCTTCACTCGAGGCCATGCCACGCGTGCTGCGGCCGCGTGGAGCCTTTTCTTTATGACGACCGAGGCGCTCGTCGGCGCAGGCTTGGTACTGTTTCGGATGGTGGCCGACAACCCGTCATCGGCGCGGGCGGCCTGGATGTCGGCGCACTTGGTCAACACGTTTCTCCTTCTTGCGGCGCTCACCTGGATGACCCTCAGCGCATGGCGCGATGACGGGGTGCGCTGGCCTAGCGAGGCGCGGAGTCGCAGGCTCTTCGGCGGGGCCGCCGCTCTACTTCTGTGCGCCGGGGTGAGTGGCGCGGTCGCGGCGCTAGGGGATACGCTGTTTCCCGCTGAGAGCTTGGCCGAAGCCCTTCGTCAGGATCTTTCGCCTTCGTCACACATCTTTCTTCGGCTTCGGTTGTGGCATCCCGTCATCGCGACCTTGGGCTCGGGCTATCTGATTTGGCTCGTAGCTGTCCTACTCCGCCACGGGCCTGAGGGTCGATCTTTAACCCTTGGGCTTGGAGTGTTGTCGCTGATCCAAATCGCCGTGGGTTTCGTCAATGTTGCGCTGTTGGCGCCCATCTGGCTGCAGCTCACGCACCTTCTGGTTGCCGACGCCATATGGATCGTGCTGGTCACGGTCGCACTTTCCTCACAGTCCTCCATATCGGGTGCTAACCTGGCGACGTGAACGATTCGTACATGGGCAAAGAGGTCGCCGGCCAATTCCGCATCGTCGAAAAGATCGGAAAGGGCGGGATGGGTGCCGTCTACCGTGCCGAGCAACCAGACATGAATCGGTACGTCGCCATCAAGATCCTCCACTCACGATATCTTTCACGCAGCGACTTGGTGTCCCGTTTCCGGCGCGAGGCCCGTGCGATGAGTCAACTTTCGCACCCAAACACCGCTCGCGTTTTTTTGTACGGTCAGTTGGATGACGGCGCGTGCTACTTCGTGATGGAGCACCTGGTCGGCCAGAATCTGGCCCAGATAGTCCGCGCCGAGGGGGCGATGGCCCCCGAGCGTGCGATCCGGATCATGGTGCAGGTATGTGGCGCGCTCGAAGAGGCACATCAGGCCGGCATCATCCACCGTGACCTCAAGCCGGAGAACATCTTCATCACGACCCAGGGGGGCATTCGCGATTTCCCCAAGGTTCTCGATTTCGGTCTCGCCAAAGTCACCGAGCGGCAAATGCGGCCAGGCTCAATGGTGCTGACGCAACAAGGGATGGTCTTCGGAACCCCAGAGTTTATGAGTCCCGAGCAAGCGCACGGAAAGACGCTCGATGCGCGCTCCGACATCTACTCGCTCGGAATCATCTTGTACGAGCTCCTGACGGGAAAGCTTCCCTTCGATGCAAAACAACCGATCGAGTACATCCAGCTCCACGCCAACGCGACCCCGATCCCGCTTTCCAAGCGACTTCGGGAGGCCTCTTTTCCGCCGGGTCTCGAGCAGGTCGTGATGAAAGCCCTCGCAAAGAATCCCGCCGAACGATACGCCTCCGCGGCGGAATTCGCGATTGCGCTCGATGGGGTCCTGCAGCCCCGCGAAAGCGCAGACGGGTTCGCGGCGATCAGCCTCCCGACCCCAGCACCCGCGGCGTCCGCGGAAACTCCATTTCAGCCAGCGGCTCCGCTTCAATCGGTCGGCGTCCGAAGGCGCTCGAGGGCGTCATGGGTCGTGCTCGGTGTGGGAATCGCGCTCGCTGTGGCCGGTGCGATTGCGCTTTGGGCCTCGCTTGGCCCGAGCTCTTGACCCCCTAGTGCTCCGACCCTAGCCCACCCACCGAGGGAGCTTGACCATCTCGGGGCGGAGCTTCAGAGTGCGCGCCCGCTCCCGGCCGGAACCGCCATGACCGCAGCGACTCGAACCGCGACCATGATGCTGACGGTGCGCGATCTCATCGCGCTCACCAAACCACGCATCACGCTCATGGTCCTCGTGACCGCCGCCGGTGGCATGTGGCTTGCCCCGGGATCACTCGATCTGCTCGCAATTGCCGTCATGCTGGTGACCACCGGAATGGTCGTCGGCGCTGCCAACGCGCTCAACTGTTATCTGGAGCGCGACACGGACCGGCTGATGGCCCGAACCGCCTCTCGCCCGCTTCCCGACGGCCGACTTCAGCCCGCCTGGGCGCTTTGGCTCGGGGTCGGCCTGGGGATGCTTTCGGTTCCGATTCTGTGGTCAGCCGTGAATGCGATGACGGGCTTTCTCGGTCTCATCGCACTGCTGAGCTATGTAGCGATCTACACACCGATGAAGCAATGGACGCCCACGGCGCTGTTCGTGGGCGCAATTCCGGGCGCGCTGCCTCCATTGATGGGCTGGACGGCCGTGACCGGCACGATCGACGCTCCGGGGCTCGTCCTTTTCGGTGTCTTGTTCTTCTGGCAGATCCCCCACTTCATCGCGATTTCGATCTTTCGCCAGGACGAATACGAGCGGGCAGGGCTCAAGGTTTTGCCCTCGGTCCGCGGCCTTCAATCGGCCAAAGTCCAAGCTGCGGCTTACAGCTTTGCGGTTTGGATGGTTTCGATCCTGCTCTTCCCCTACGGCCTGGCAGGTGTTCTTTACCTATCGACGGCCGTCGTGGCAGGAGCGCTGTTCTTTGGCGAGTCTCTGCGTGGATTCTTTGCGCCCGATGTCAAAGCGTGGGCCAAGAAGCTCTTCGTCGCGTCCCTTCTCTACCTCACGGCGCTCTTCGCGGCCCTCATTCTCGATGCGCTGTGAGGCAACAGGCCTGCTGTTCGTACTCTGCTTGCTGACCGCAGGGTGCTCGAACAAGAACGAGCCACCCCCGGTGCTTGGTCAACTGCCCGAATTCACCCTGGTCGACCAAAATGGCCAGGCCTTCGACCGCGAGACACTCGAAGGAGAGCTCTGGGTGGCGGACTTCATCTTCACCCACTGCCGCTCGACCTGTCCGAGGCTGACCGCGCACATGCAGGGCCTCCAGACCCGCCTTTCCGATGTTCCAAACGCCCAGTTCCTCTCTGTCAGCGTCGATCCCCGAAACGATACTCCCGAGGTGCTCAAAGCGTACATGACCAAGAACGAGCTTTCCGAAGCCAACTGGCGTTTCGTAACCGGGGAGGAGCCAGCGATCCGCGACGTTGTCGTGAACGGCTTCAAAGTCGGGCTCGCCGAGGGGGAGGATAAGCCAGGGGCCGAGGCGATCATGCACGCCAACCACTTCGTGCTAGTCGATCAAGAAGCCCACGTGCGGGGCTACTACCGCGCAAACAACGACGGGATCGCTCAACTAGAGCGCGATCTGCGCCTCCTGGCGTCGACTGTACCTGCGGTGCGTTGATGCTGCGGCGCTTCGGTGTTAGGTCCGCGGCATGAGTGAAAGCATTCCGGTTGCTCGGCGGCTCAGCGCCGTCAAACCCTCCGCTACCGTGGCGGTCGCCCAGCGCGCGCGAGAGCTCAAGGCACAGGGTATCGATGTGCTTTCGTTTAGCGTGGGCGAGCCCGATTTCGATACGCCCGCCCATATCCGCGACGCGGCCAAGCAGGCCATCGATCAAGGTGCGACTCGCTACACGGCGGCGCGGGGAATCGTCGAGCTCCGTGAAGCGATTTGCCAAACCTCGGCAAAGCGGCGCGGCGGGATCTCGCACGAGCCCGCAGACGTGGTTGTGTCGATCGGAGCGAAGCACACCCTGTTCAACTTGGCGCTGGCCCTTTATGACGAAGGTGACGAGGTTCTGATCCCAGCGCCGTACTGGGTCAGCTATCCAGAGCAGGTTCGACTTGCCGGTGCGACTCCCGTGATCGTCCAAACCACCGAGGCCGCCGGCTTTCGGATGACCCCGGACGCGTTGCGTGCGGCGATCACCTCGAAGACGAAGGCGCTGCTTCTGTGCTCTCCGTCGAACCCTACGGGCGCCGCGTATTCCGGTGAGCAGCTTCGCGAGCTTGCCGATGTCGCTGCCAAGCAGAACTTCTGGATCATCGTCGATGAGATCTACGGCCAACTCGTGTACGGCGGCTTCGAGCAGAAATCGATTCTCGAAATCGCACCAGAGCTTCGGGATCGGATCATCATCGTCGACGGCGTGAGCAAGACGTTCGCGATGACGGGATGGCGCATCGGTTGGATGCTCGCGCCGGAGTACGTCGCAAAAGCCTGTGACAAAATCCAGGGCCAAGCCACCACCAACCCGACGGCGGTGGCTCAGTACGCCGCGCTCGCCGCGCTCAAAGGCCCCTGGGCGCCGATGGAAGCGATGAGAAAGGCCTTCGAAGAGCGCCGAGGCATCATCATCGAGGGCCTGAACGCGATCGATGGAATCTCCTGCCGGCTTCCCGAGGGCGCCTTCTATGCTTTCGCGAGTGTAAAGGGCCTGATCGGAAGACGTGCGGGCGATCAGACCCTCGAAACCGACATCGATGTCGCTAGCTACTTGCTCGAAGAGGCGCGCTGCGCCGTCGTTCCTGGTACGGCTTTTGGGGCACCGGGCTTCGTGCGCATCTCCTATGCTGCCTCGAACGACGTGATCCGCGAAGGTCTCAAGCGCATCGGCGAAGCGGTCGCAAAGCTCGGCTGATTGGCGTCCCGCCGGATTCTCACTCGGCTGCTTTTCGGCGCAACGCCGTGGCGACTGCTGCGCGGGACACTAGGGCAACCGCGAGCACCGACATGACCAATGCGCTCGGGGTCCGGGGCGCATAGCCAGTGCAAAGTAGCAGCGCGAGGCCAGCCCCTATCTGTCGGCTTGTCGGATCGCGGGATAGGACGGCGGCGGCAGTGACTGCCCATCCAATGCCCCAAGGGACCGCATACCAACCAATCGCGTCTTGCTCCGCCAGAAAGTCGAGCCTGAACGCGCCGTAGAACAAGTTGGTCAGCTCACTTCCGGCGGCGTCGCCCCAGAGGGTCATCCCGGCTGCGGCTCCGACTGCAGCAAGCGTCGAGACGGCAATCGTCCACTTGCCGCGGGGCTCACGCCATGGGATCCGAATCGCGAAGCCCATCACGAGGGGAACGGCGAGATATGCGAGCTCCCCCGACCACCGAAAAGCAAAGGCGAGACGCTCGGTGTGCTCCCACAGTGCTCGCCCGCCGACGAGGCTCACGATCAAGGAGACGATGCCACTGAGGTACGTGACCAGCAGCAGCGCGAGGGCACTCGAAATCGCCTTGGTCGAACCCCAATGAATGCCCGCGAGGATCAGCAAGAGAATCAGCGCGTGCGATAGCCCTGCGATGACCAGGACGAGCTCGACGCGTGTCCATGCGAGCGGTAGAAAAGTCATCATGACGATGATTGGGATGAGCGCCCAGCCAAAGCCCATGATTCCGATGCGGGCCGACAACGGAAGCTTGCTCTTGCGCGAACCATAGGCAGACAGACAAAACGCAAGCGCGACGAGCCCGCTCACCACTGCGAGATTTCGGGAAAAAGCCCCCCAGCGATCGAGCTGCAGAAATGCTTCTCGTGACAAGCCGTCGGCCCACGTCCGAAGCACGATCCGATTGATGATCAGGTCAGCTCCACACGCGACGGCGGCCAACCACGTCAGAGGGGGTACCGCTCCGAGGGGAATTGGCCGGGCGGTTTCGATCGGTGCTGCAGGAGCTACGGCCGGCAGTGTTGAGTCGATACCCTCGGACAAGATTTCCGGACCCTACGCGGGGGCTTGCACCCTTTCAAGGCGCTCACGTGAAGGAGCGGGCTCAGCTTGCACGTCTCCGTATCGGGAGGCTAAGACGTCGCCCCAGATGACCGAGGCTCGCCATTGGACCCGAGAGGAAGCCCGCACGCTTCACGATTTGCCTCTCACCGAGCTGCTTTTCCGCGCGCAAAGCGTGCATCGACAGCACCAACCGCCCGACGCGATTCAGTTGTGCACGCTCCTATCGATCAAGACTGGCGCATGTCCTGAAGACTGTTCCTACTGCCCCCAGAGCGCCAGGTATGACACCGGCGTCGAGGCTGAGCGCCTCATGGACGTGGAGGACGTTCTCGAAAAAGCTCGTCAGGCCAAAGAGGCAGGAGCGAGTCGCTTTTGTATGGGGGCGGCGTGGCGGAGCCCTAAGAAGGGCAGCGCGCAGTTCGATCACGTGTTGGATATGGTCCGAGGCGTGCGTGAGCTCGGCCTCGAAGCGTGCGCCACCCTCGGCATGCTCGACGAGGAGCAAACGCAGCAACTAAAGGACGCTGGGCTCACCGCGTACAACCACAATTTGGATACTTCCGAAGAGTTCTACGGCGAGATCATCACCACGCGCACCTACGAAGATCGGCTTCAGACGATCCAGCGCGTAGGCGAGGCCGGCATTTCGGTCTGCGCAGGTGGCATCATCGGAATGGGCGAGGGCATCGATGATCGCATTGGCATGTTGGTCACGCTCGCGAACTTGTCTCCGCAGCCGGAGAGCGTGCCCATCAACGCGCTGGTGCGGGTCCAGGGCACGCCGCTCGCGGATCGCGACCCCGTTGGCTCACTCGAGCTCGTCCGCATGTGCGCTGTTGCGCGCATCTTGATGCCGGGGGCGCGCGTACGATTGTCGGCTGGCCGGAGCGAGCTCAACCGCGAGTCACAGCTCTTGTGCTTCATGGCGGGCGCCAACAGCATCTTCTTCGGGGACAAGCTGCTCACCACCGGCAACCCCGACCATCAGTCGGACCTCGACCTGCTTCGAGAGGCCGGTCTGGCCGCCCTCGACCCCGGTGATCGGCGCCGCGGTGACCCCGCTGGGAGAGTCGACCTTCCCGAAAACGCCGCGGAATAGGGGCCGAAAAAGGCCGCCGTTGGGGAGGGTGGCTTTTTTGGCGATATTGAATTTGATTTTCAACTTCTATCCCTTATAAAGAAAGCATGCTGGTCTGTCATTGCCATGCCGTGAACGACGCCACGATCCGCAGGTGCGTTGCCGACGGCGCGCGCAGCGGGAGCGAGGTGCGCGAGGCCTGCGGTGCAGGCGGAAGCTGCGGTGGCTGTCGTCCTGTCATCGATCGGTTGATCGAGTCGCATGACAGCGCCGAGACGACCATGCGAGCGCACCGCCGCTCATGAGTTGATATCGCATTTCAACTTCAAGCATAGGGTTTGCGACATATGCCGGGCGTCCCTATGCTCGCCTGAAGGAAAGCGATATGAAAGGCAATGACGAAGTCATCGAGCTGCTCAATGGGGTGCTCACCTCGGAGCTGACCGCGATCAACCAGTACTTCATCCACTACAAGATGTGCGAGGACTGGGGATTCCACGTGCTCGCCCAAAAGAAACGCTCGGAGTCGATGGAGGAGATGCAGCACGCCAACTCGGTCATCGCGCGCATTCTGTTTCTCGATGGCACGCCCAACATGCAAAGGCTTTTTCCCGTGAAGGTTGGCGAAGATCCCGTCGAGCAACATCGCGTCGATCTCGAGCTCGAGCTCGAGGCAGTCCAGCGGCTGAATGACGGGATCGCCCTGTGTCGCGAAAAGGGTGACAACGGGACCCGCGAGCTCCTCGAGGGCATTCTCGCTCAAGAAGAAGAGGGCATCGATTGGCTCGAGGCCCAGCTGCACCTGGTCGAGACGATCGGGAAAGAGCGTTACCTCGCCGAGCAACTAGGCGAAGGCACGAACTAGCTCACTCTTCGCGTGGGGCGAAAGGCTTCGTCAACCGGTGGGCGGGCTGCTACATGCCCTCCGATGCCTGCGCACCCGCTTGCTGGACAACCGGCGCCTTCCCACCTGCTGGTGGACGTCGACAAGCTCATCGCCGCCTACTTCGAGGGTAAGCCCGAGCCGAACGAGCCCGCACACAAGGTCAGCTTCGGCACCTCGGGTCATCGCGGTTCCTCTTTTCGGCTCAGCTTCAATGAGCCCCACATCCTCGCCACGACCCAGGCGATCTGCGACTACCGGAGCGCCGAAGGCATCGATGGGCCTATCTTCATCGCGGTGGACACCCATGCCTTGTCTACACCCGCAGCGCGGACCGCGCTCGAGGTGCTTGCCGCCAACGGTGTAGAGGTCTGCACTGCGCGCGAAGGACACCACACCCCGACTCCTGCGTTGTCATTCGCAATCCTCGAGCACAACCGTTCCAATGAGCGAGATGCAGACGGGATCGTCGTCACTCCCTCGCACAACCCTCCCGAGGACGGCGGCTTCAAATACAATCCCCCCCACGGTGGCCCGGCCGATACCGATGTCACCAACTGGATTGAACGACGGGCCAATCAATTGCTCGCCGCCGGGCTTCGAGATGTGCGACGCATGAGCTACGAAGAAGCCCTTCGGACCGATTCGACGCACATCTACGATTTCCTCACGCCTTACGTCGAGGCGCTCGACACGGTGCTCGACATGAAGTCGATCGCTGATGCTGGCCTTCGTATCGGGGTCGACCCCATGGGCGGTGCGGGCATCAAGTACTGGCCGCGGATCGCGGAACGATACGGTCTTCGGCTCGACGTGGTCAACGAGGCGATGGACCCGACGTTTTCGTTCATGACCCTCGACCACGATGGCAAAATCCGGATGGATTGCTCGTCTCCTTACGCGATGGCACGCCTTGTCGACCTGCGTAATCAATACGACATAGCATTCGCAAACGACACCGATTTCGATCGCCACGGAATCGTCACCCAGAGTTGGGGCTTGCTCAACCCCAACCACTACCTCAGCGTGGCGATCAGCTATCTGTTCACCGAGCGTGACTGGGACCCGAAAGCTGCGATCGGAAAGACCATAGTCAGCAGCGCCATGATCGACCGGGTTGCACGAGACCTTCGCCGTCGGCTCGCGGAGGTTCCAGTTGGCTTCAAGTGGTTTGTCGATGGTTTGATCGATGGCTCCTACGGATTTGGCGGAGAGGAGAGCGCGGGTGCGTCGTTTCTTCGAAAGAACGGCCGGGTTTGGACGACCGACAAGGACGGAATCTTGTTGAACCTATTGGCCGCGGAAATCACCGCAGTGACGGGGCAAGATCCAGGCGAGTGCTATCAAATGCTCGTGCGAACTTTTGGCAATCCGGTCTACGAACGGATCGATTCGCCGGCGACGCCCCAACAGAAGCAGGCGCTCAAAGCCATGAACGAATCCGATCTCGTTGCAGACACGTTGGCCGGCGAAACGATTCGGCAAGTCTCGACCCGTGCGCCCGAGAACGACGCTTCCATAGGAGGCCTCAAGGTCACGACCGAAAACGGGTGGTTCGCTGCGCGCCCATCTGGCACCGAGGATGTCTACAAGATCTACGCCGAGAGCTTCGTCGGGCGCGAGCATCTGGCGTTGATCCAGCGAGAGGCAAAGGAGCTGGTCGGGCGCGTGTTCGATGCTGTCGAGTCGGGTTGACGGCTCGGACAAACGTGTTTCACTCCGCCGCGTGCTTACAGCAGTCACTGGTGGTGGTGGACGACTCGGCAATGTCTTGGTCCGACAACTGTTGGAGGACGGACACCAGGTACGGGTTCTCGAGCCGGGGCCGAGGCCTCGGTCTCTCGAAGGTCTCGACATCGATTTCGTGTCCGGCTCCGTGCTCAATCCCGCGGATGTGGCGGAGGGCCTCGAGGGGTCCGACGTCGTCTATCACCTGGCGGCCAAGATCGATCTTCGGCCCAAGAAAGACCCGATGATGTACAAGGTGAACGTCGAGGGCACACGTGTGGTCGTCGACGCGTGCTTGGCTCGTGGGCTACGGCTGGTACACACCAGCTCACATCACGCGGTCGAACGTGAGCCGCTCGACCAACCACTCACCGAAGATCGGCCGCTCGCCTTGAACGAGAAGTGCGACTATCACCGTTCGAAAGCGGTCGGCGAAACGATTGTTCTCGACGCCTGTGCCAAGGGGCTCGACGCCGCGATCGTAAATCCGGGCTCTTTGATCGGTCCATTCGACTACGAGCCCTCGATGATCGGCGCGGCTCTGCTCGACATGTATTTCGGGCGAGTGCCGGTTTTGCTCGATCTCTTGAGCGACTACGTCGACGTCCGCGACGTCGCCAAAGGCATGATCGCAGCGGCCGAGAAGGGTCGACGAGGTGAGCGGTACTTCCTCACCGGCGACGTCGTTCCCATCCTGCAAATGGTCTCTCTGTACGGCGAGATCACCGGTCGCAAAGTGCCCACCCGCGCGCTTCCTCTCTGGTTTGGCTGGGTCATGCTTCCGTTCGCTTTGGCCGGGAGCGCCCTCACCAAGAAGGACCCGCTCATCACGAGCGATGTGCTTCGCGCAAGCGTGTCCAATGCCGTCGTCTCACGTGATAAGGCCGAACGAGAGCTCGGCTACAACGTCAGACCGCTTCGCGAATCCCTCACCGACGCGGTCAGCTTCTACGAAGAGCAAGGCTGGCTCCGCGCATGAGCCTGCTTTTCGCGGTTGACGGGGCTCTCATGCTACACATAAACCAGGCATGGCGGAACGAGGACCCAAGCGTCACCAAGACCTCGAGGACGTGATCGACATCATCACGCAGTCCTACGACGGCGGTGCTGACATCAACAACCTCGACAGCGCGGCCCTGCCCAACAAACGCGCGGTCATCACCGCGTTTCACCACATCAAGCCCGTGCTTTACATGGGTTTTTACAGCACGCGGTCCCTCAATCGAACCAATCTTCGCCACGCGATCAGCGAGCATGTGTATCCCGCACAGGACATCCTGGTCGAACAGATCGACCGCGCGGTTCGTTACGAAGAAAACATCGGACGGCTTGGTGGGGTCCGGCCCGACGGATGGAGCGAGGAAGTCGTTCTGCGCCTGTTCGCCAAGCTTCCTGACCTTCGACGGCTCCTAAACAAGGATGTACGCGCTGCGTACGAGGGTGACCCTGCGGCGGCAGGGATCGAAGAGGTGGTATTCAGCTATCCGAGCATCGAAGCGATCACGGCCTATCGAATCGCGCACGAGCTCTATCTCGACGAGGTGCCCATGATTCCGCGGATCATCACCGAGCACGCGCACAGCGAGACCGGCATCGACATCAATCCGGGCGCGCAGATCGGTGAGAGCTTTTTTATCGACCACGGGACGGGCGTCGTGATCGGGGCAACCGCCGTCATTGGAGACAACGTGAAGCTTTACCAAGGCGTTACCCTCGGAGCGCTGAGCGTCTCACGCGGTGAAATAGACAGTGGAAGCGGGGCGAAGCGGCACCCGACTATCGAAGATGACGTCACGATCTACGCGGGCGCCTCGATTCACGGCGGCGATACCGTGATCGGCAAGGGGTCGGTCATCGGGGGCAATGTGTGGCTCACCAAGTCGGTGCCCCCGGGCTCGAAGATTTTCGGCCGCCGGAAATAAGCGATCGCCTGGGGTTGCGGGTAGGCCAGGGCGGGAGCCACGGGTCCGACGCGGTCACTCCCGTTGGGCCAGCTTTTCTTTCACCTTTTCGTAGACGGCGTTGAGGTGGGTGAGCTCGGGTAGCTCTTCTTCTTCGATCGTCACGTTGTAGTTCTTCTCCACGTCGGCGACGATCTCGATCGCCATCATGCTGTCGATCCCCAGGTCCGCGAACGGCGTTTCCTCGGGGATCTCTTCGACTTCCGTGATCTCGCTGATGATTTGTCGAAGCTCCTCTTTCAGGGTATCCGGCATGACGCCCGTTTATGCGTGGGTTCGCGATCGGGGTCAAGCATTGGAAAACTGGCCGCTCGGCCTGTTTCGAAGGTGGTCTCCGGACGGAATTACGGTACCTTGCACGGGTTCGAAGGCGCGCCTCGACGGCGCAGAGCGCAATGAGCTGGATTTCCGACAAGGCAGCCGCCGAGCTAGGGCGGGTACGGGATGCGCAGGAAAAGAAGATCTACCCCTATTTCCGGCCCTTTGAGTCGGGCGGGCTCCACACGACCATCCACGGAAAGCCGATCGTCAACTTCAGCTCGAACGATTACCTGGGGCTGACCAATCATTCAAAGGTCAAAGACGCTGCCAAGGCTGCCGTTGACAGGTTCTCCTGCGGCCTCAGCTCGTCACGGGTGCAGGCGACCGCAACCGAGCACGTCGAGCTCGAGGCGCGACTGGCCAAGTGGTTTGGCTTCGAGAGCTGCCTGATCTTCACCACCGGCTACCAAGCAATGGTGGGGACGATCCAAGCGCTCGCCGACAAAGACACCACGATCGTCCTCGACAATCTGAGTCACGCTTGCATCTTGGACGGTACTTTTCTTGCAGCGGGCACGCCGATGCGCGCTCCGGAGATCCGCTTCTTCAACCACAACAGCGCCAAGGCGCTCGACCGGGTGCTTCGAAAACGCGAGCGAGAAAACGCACTCGTCTTGATCGAAGGCATCTACTCTCTCGACGGCGACGAAGGGAACGTCGAGGAGTTCATCGAGGTGTGTGCCCAGCACGAGAACGCCGTGATCGTCTGCGACGATGCGCACGGCACAGGGACTCTCGGCAAAGGCGGCCGTGGCATTATCGAAAAGTACGGCCTCGAAGGGAAGATTCCAGTCGTCATCAGCACCTTCTCGAAGACATTCGGCGGGATTGGCGGGGTTCTGTTGGGCGAGTCCGACGTCATTGACCTCATCAAGCACAACGCGCGTTCGTTATTGTTCAGCGCTTCATTGCCAGTTCCGATTGTTGCCGCCGCGAGTACGATCCTCGATATGCTCGAGAGCGACGGCGAGGGTCTCGTCCGTGAGCTTCACGAAAAAGCCGAGTACATGCGGAAGGGGCTCACCGACATCGGATTCGATCTCGGCGATAGCAACACACACATCATGCCCGTCATGATTCGCGACGAAACCAAGGCGATGCTCCTGCACATGGCTCTTCTCGAAAACGGTGTTCTGATGGTGCCGATCATGTATCCCGCCGTGAAACAGGGAGAGGAGCGACTCCGTCTCAATGTCACCCGTGGGCACACCTACGAAGATATGGACAAAGCGCTCGAGCTCTTGAAGCGTTACGGCGAGACGTTTCAGTTGATCGGAACCGAGCCGCAGGAAGCCGCCCGACGCTAGGCGCGTCACCATGACAGCCCGTTTACGAGCTCAAGTATCGATTCGACGGTAACCAGTTCACCGTCAGGTCTTTCATCGAACTCTAGTGCTCCTTGGGGTTAGAAAAGGACTAACGGCCCTCGGCTCGGGTAGTAGTAGGCCCAGAAGAAACACATTTCGTCGTTTACGCCGGTACCAAAGATGACCGGGCTGTCGCTGAGATTGTTCCAATCGCAGGTCAGATTGAAGCCGCCGCCGTCTGGAATCGTAAAGGGCGGATCGTGCCGGACCGTTTCGGGCTCGTCCCATTGGAAGTTCGTGACGTCGTAGACCGGTGTTCCGGGCATTCCCGGTCCGCCGGTCGTCTCGACATAAACGTTGGTACCCCACTGATGCTCATGCCCAGTGATCGCGAAGTAGTTCACGCCGTGA